>CANRNS010000023.1 GCA_947632055.1 uncultured Akkermansia sp. | reverse complement strand
TCTAGCATGCTTTGAACTTCTTGGCACCCTTTTTTGTGCCAAGAACCTGTTGCATTTAATTTTGCAATCCACAACCTCAATTTGTTGTCAAGTTCGCTCTTGACCAACGATGGGAGACAGCGCTATCATAAGCGCATGCGTTTCCTGTGCCTTTTAATCTGTTTCAGCATGACGGCGCTTGTGGCGTGCAGCCAGATGCCATCCGCCTCACCGTCCTCTCAACTGGTCGTGCTGGATATTGGTCACTTCTTGACCTCCCCGGGAGCCTGCACTCCGAGCGCAGTGGGAGGGCGCATAATAAGCGAGTGCGACTTTTGGCACCAGTATGCCGCTGTCGTCAAGCAAGAGGTACAACGCGCCGGCTTTCGCTGCGTTGTCATCAACCGCGGCAATCCACCCACTAAGGAACCGCTCATTTCCTACGCCAAGAAAACTGACATCACTTACCTGCGCCACCCGGATAAGGGTGGAGAGCGCTACCCCTCCCGTTATTTCCCGGACCGTGTAGCCTCCGGCATCGTAAGCGCTGACTACGCCATCTACAATCGCGCCGCCTGTGTTGTATTCTTGCACCACAACAGTTCATCCAACAGCTGGACAAGTGGCGCCTCGCCCTCCGTCATCTTGTGCAATAAATTCAACGGCAATGCACTCGCAGAAGCCCTGCGCTCCACCATGGAGAACGAAATCCTCAACCATGGCATGCCTAACGCCGGACAGGGCTGCAAAACGCAAGTGCGCTGTGTGGATGCCGATCGTGCGGCAGGTTGGCTGAATGCCTGCGATGATGCCGACATTCCCGCTGCCGTCGTGGAATCTGCCTTCCTGAACAATCGCGCCCATGCCGCCTTTCTGGCCACAGAATCCGGCGCACGTGCCTACGCGAGAGCCGTAGGACGTGGCATCGTGCGTTTTATGCGCATTTCGCCGACCATCCAGCGTCACGTTCGGGCCAACCCGAATACACCCGACCAAGGTTCTTTCGGCTACGCCAAGGAATCGCGACAATTGCACGTTCCCGGCGCTAAGCTTCTCATCCGTTGATGGCCGCGCGCATGACGCGCTCATCCGCCCGCTTTCCAAACCATTTTTCGAAGGAAAGCGCACCCTGCCCCACGAGCATATCCCGACCATCGCAAACGCGGCACTTCGCTGCCGCTGCCGCCCGTTGCAGGGGCGTTGCATGAGTGATCAAATCGAAGACAATATGCCTCCTACTCAGCAATTCAGCGGCTATCGGCAACGGATCTTCCGCAGCCAAGCCCAAACTCGTGGCGTTGACGATCATGTCCGTCTCTTGCACAGCCGCTCGCATCTGCTCATCGTCAACCAACGAACAAACGCCGATGTTCGTCTCCGGCGCCAGGGAGCGAAGGCGATCGGCAAGGCGTCCCAGCTCGGGTCGCGGACGGTTCGCCAAAATCAATTGCCGACATCCGGAAATCACGCACTGTATCGCCAGGGCGCTCCCCGCTCCGCCGCACGCTCCAAGGATCAAGACTCTTTTTTCTGCGAGCCGACTGCCACAATGCGAGGCCAACGCGTGTTCAAAGCCCGGACCGTCCGTGTTGCACCCCTCAATTTTTCCCTCGCGAAACACAAGCGTATTCACGGCCCCGCTCAACTCGGAAAGACGATCCACTTGATCCGCTACTTCCCGCGCCGCACGCTTAAAGGGCACGGTGACGTTCACTCCAAGAAACCCCAACAGACGCAAGCGATTTGTCAAGTCACGAAAAGCTCCCTCCTCCCTCGGGCACAGAATGCGGACGTACGAGCCGCCCACGCCGGCTGCACGCATGGCGGCCATCTGAATGGCCGGGGAGAGCGAATGCACAATGGGATGCCCCACAACCCCAAGTCGCGGGGCAGGCAGAGGAGCCGACAGCTTCTCCAAGTCTTCAATGGTGTAAACGTCCTGCATGGACCCTTATTCCTCCGGCGAGCCGTCTTTACCGACAGTTTGCACCACTTGGCTCTTCACGATCTTGATAATGGTGTTGGGGGCTACCTCCAGGCGAACGGTGGCATCTTTCACCTCGCGCACAATACCATAGATTCCGCCGGCGGTAATGACCTTATCACCGCTTTTCAGAGCATCTTGGCGGGCCTTGAGTTCCTTTTGCTGCTTGCGCTGCGGACGAATGAGCAAGAAATAAAATATCACAAAAATGAGACCCAATGTGATAAACATGCTCATGGGGTTGCCTTGAGTGTTCTGTGCGGCGGCTTGCGCCAGGATGAGTGCAGTTGTATTCATAGTATTTGATTGGCTTGATAACGCGCGATGAAGCTGCTTTTGAAGGCAGCATATTGTCCGGCCGCTATGGAGTTTCGCGCTTGCTCCATGAGCCGCAAGTAAAAGTGGAGGTTCTGAAATGAAAGCACCCTCTGCGCCAACATCTCTCCCGCCCGAAAAAAGTGCCGTATCGCCGCTCGGGAGAATCGTGCCACGTGCGGGTGACTCTCCTCGTGAATAGGACGCCTATCAGACTTCCAGCGTTCATTCGTCATATGCATCGGTCCATCCGGAGTGAGGGCTATGCCGTGCCTTGCCAAGCGCGTTGGCATCACACAATCAAACATATCAATGCCGCGCTCAATCATCTCCAGCATCTGCACCGGTGTGCCAAGCCCCATGGCATAACGCGCTTTCCCCACCGGCAGATACGGCGTGGTGTTCTCAATGGCCCGCAGCATCTCCTCCTCAGGCTCCCCCACAGACACGCCGCCGATGGCATAACCGTCGAAGTCCATCTCCGCGAGCTGCTCAGCGCAGGCGCGACGCAAATCGGCAAACACAGACCCCTGTACAATGCCGAAATGCTGCTGCAGGGCGTTGCCGCTCATGGGACGGTGTTCCTGCACCCAAGTCTTGCAACGCGCTGCCCAGCGCAATGTATAACCCATGGATTTCTCAGCGTAAGCGCGGTCGCAAGGGTAAGGCGGGCATTCATCAAAGAGCATGGCGATATCCGCCCCCAAGTTCGCTTGGATTTCCATACTCTTCTCCGGCGTCAACATCATGTACGCCCCATCAAGATGATTGCGAAAGCGCACTCCCTCTTCCGTAATTTTTCGCAGCTGCGCCAAACTCCACACCTGAAATCCTCCGGAGTCCGTGAGCATCGACCGTCCCCATCCCGCAAATTGGTGCAGCCCTCCCAAGTCGCGTATCACCTCGTCCCCCGGCCTCAAACACAGGTGGTAAGTATTGCCCAAAACAATGTGCGCCCCCAATTCCTCCAACTCCTCCGGGTGCAGCGTTTTCACGGTGCCTTGCGTACCGACCGGCATGAAGATCGGCGTGGGCACATCGCCATGCGCCAGGTGCAACGTACCAAGTCGCGCGCCGGTCGGGTCCGTGCTGTGCAAGGTGAAGCTCATGAGTTGCGCACGAAACGTGCCGAATAGATGGTCCTGCCCTGCGATTCCCAGCAACGCTGAAAATCCGTGGCCGGATAACTTGCTAAATCATTCCATTCTCCCCGGCGAAATAAGAGCGAAGCACCCATGATTTCGCACACCCAACTGTAGTATTCTTCATGATCCGTACGGAAAAGGAACTCGCCCTCCGGGCTCAACACGCGGTGCAATACCGGCACGATATCTCCCTGTATCATGCGTTTTTTATGATGTTTCTCTTTGGGCCAAGGATCAGGAAAAAGATAGTGCAGACGGCGCACACTCCCCGGCTCCAACATCCATTCCAATAAATAGCGACTCTCCACCCGTACGGCTCGCACATTGTCCAAGCCCAATGCATCCGCGCGTCGGCATACCTTGCGCAAGCGTCCCAACAAGCGTTCCACCCCCAAGTACATGCGCTCAGGATGTTGCTGTGCCACGGCCAACAAAAACCCTCCATCACCGCAACCTAGATCCACCTCGCATTCCCGTCCACTGCCAAAAATCTCCGACACACTGTAACGGCGGAAATAATCCGGCGGTATAAAAGCGGTTGCCATAGCGGCTCAGCGCTTGTTTTCCTGCTTTGGCTTGAGCGGTACAGCATGCATCGGCTGCGGCTGCGACCCTTTGTACTGCGGATTCATGGAAGCAATCTGTTCGTTGGTCACCGAGAAGGTGAAATTGCCTCCATTTGCCTCATCCTCCGCATCCAAGATATGGTCAAACACGCACACAGGACGATTCCCTTCCGTTTCAGGCATCACAAACAGACCTATGGCCATGCTCGGGTGATCCTGCTCATTGCTGCTGGGTTTGATGCTGTAAGTGACGGTATTGGCGCCTCTTTTCAGCCCGCCGGATATGGTGTCAGCCCGCCTTTCGTCATCAAAATGATGAATGGAGACGCCATTAATGCGCATCTCGATTTCACGCCCGGGACAATCGACAAAAACCTTACCGATCAGTTCTGGATTGGCGCATGCCGGCGGCACGGTCGGAATGCTGGGGTACGGATGGAAACCATCCTGCTCACGCAGAACGCTCAGATCGCGCCGCTCCAACCTCTTCAGCACGTCGGGCAGCTTACTCAAATCAAAAAAGCGCGTCTGATCCAACCGCCATTTCCCGTTTTCATGCACAAACTCCAGCACAAAAGCATTCTGCTTGGCCTCAGCGTCTCCCAGTTGCATCTTTCCGAGATAAGTGGCCGCCATGGTGCGCCCGGCACACCCACTGAGCGCTCCCACAAAGCGGAAGTTCTCCAGCTGCGGAGCCTGCTGAGCGCTGCGGAAAAAATCTCGTGGAAAAGAGCCTCGCTCCGAGATGATGAGATTGCGTACCTTCATCTGCCGAGCTGTTGAGGTGCTGTTGCGCCACGCCGTTTCATCCCCACGCTGCACGCTCAGACGCCATGTGTTATAAGTCGTATCAGCGAGGTCTCTCGCCTTCTCCTGATTCGGGGTGGCGATACCGTCCGGAGTTACTTGCAATTTTCCGGCTGCCTGCGGCGGGGTGGGCGTTGATGCGGGAACAGGCGCTTGCTGTGCTGAAACTACCCCGGCCAATGCGATGGTAGCTGTTATCGTGGCTGCGAAAAGTTTTCTCATTGCACCTCAATTCATACATCAGACTTGCCTTTTTGGCAAGAAAATTGCATACTTGTGCGCGCGTATGACGCCATTTGCCGGCCAGTATCGCGCGCAGTCCGCACGCAACAACCACGAATTGCTTCATTCTGCCCCATCTGTTGTTTGGAAAAGCTTTGCAGATGGTTATTCGCTGCGCGCTTTCATCTTTGCGCCCCCTTGCCATTCCCTGCAGCAGCGCCGTCCAGCCGTCCTCTTCTTCTGCGGCGGCATGTGGTCCCGCGACTGTGCCGATGACTTTGCCGCCTGGGCTCTCCACCTCGCCCACCGCGGCATTGTCTGCATCATCCCGGAATACCGCAATTATGGCCACTTTGATGTGGCAGCCGATGAAATTATCTTGGAGGGCATTGATGCCTGGCACTGGTTGCACGACAACGCGTATGGCCTCGGCATCGACCCGCGCCGCATCACTCTGGCTGGCGAAGATGCTGGCGGCCTCATGGCTCTCAACGCCGGCATGCAACCCATCATCCGCAAACGAAAGTTCTGGCAATTCGGCAAGCGCGACATTCTGCCCCTCTCCCCATGCGCTCTCGCCATTTTCCGCGGCATCGTTGATCCCGAAGCGCCGGAAGCGCGTGCCCTTTGCGTCCACTTGGACAGCTCTTCCCCCGAACGCGTAAACCCCTGCGAGCTGCTGCGCAGAAACCTGCCGCCGCTCTTTTGCGTGCATGGCATGCGCGACCCCCTGCTGGACTACGAGCAACGCGAGTGGTTCTGCAAAGAGTGGCAGCGCCGCGGCAATGATGCGCAATTCCTCCTCTGCCCCCATGGAGATCACTCGATCACCCGCTTCGAGGTGAATCCTGCAGTCTTCGAGTACATCCTCCTCGCATGGGAAGAGTTTATGATCTCTCGTTCCTTATGGCCGGAGGAGGTGATGGAAGAGGCCACCCTCAACTGACGCGGCAACTTGACTCAGCGCCGCGCCAAACTTTCCAACAGCGCTCGAGTTGCGCCTATTTCTTTTCATCGAGCTTAGAGCGCACCTTGGCTTCCACCTCAGCGTAAAGCTGCTCATTCTTGCGGAGTTCTTCCTTGGCGGCATCCCGCCCTTGAGCCAGTTGCGCCCCATCATAACTGAACCACGACCCACGCTTCTGGATGATGTCATACTCCATCGCCAAATCGATCAAACTGCCTACGGAAGATATGCCTTCGTTGTACATGATGTCGAACTCGCATTCCGTAAAGGGAGGCGCCACCTTGTTTTTCACCACTTTCAGTTTCGTACGATTGCCCACCACGGCGCCATCCGTCCCCTTAATCTGCCCGATGCGCCGTATGTCACAGCGCACCGAAGCGTAAAACTTCAACGCCCGTCCGCCCGGCGTAGTCTCTGGATTGCCAAACATCACTCCAATTTTCTCGCGTATCTGGTTTGTGAAAATGCATACCGTGCGCGCCTTCGCAATGAGGGAGGTGAGCTTGCGCAGCGCCGCACTCATCAATCGCGCCTGCGCCCCAACTGTGCTGTCGCCTATGTCGCCCTCCAGCTCCTGTCGCGTCACCAAAGCTGCCACAGAATCCACCACGATCACATCAATCGTGTTGGAACGCACCAACGCCTCGCATATCTGCAATGCCTCCTCCCCGCTCCCGGGCTGAGACACCAGCAAATCATCCAAGTTGACCCCCAGCTTTGCCGCATACGAGGGATCCAGCGCGTGCTCCACATCAATAAACGCCGCCAATCCGCCCGCTTTCTGCGCCTGAGCTATCGCCGTGAGTGTCAGCGTCGTTTTGCCGGATGATTCCGGCCCAAATATCTCCACCACTCTTCCTCTCGGAAAACCACCAACCCCAAGCGCCCGATCAATCAGCAAGTTACCCGTCGGTATCACATCCACTTCCAGCTTCTTCTGATCTCCCAGCCTCATGATAGCGTTCTCCCCAAAATCCTTCTGGATCTGCAGCATTGCTGCATCCAGCGCGCGCTGCCGTTGCGCACGCACCTTCTCCTGTTCCGGTGTCGTTTCTTTACTCATAACTCCTCGAGCATACCTGTTTCCTCGCGCCCATGCAAGCTGAAATTTAGCCATCACAATGTCCCCGAATTCGGGAGAAATGGTGTGCCGCAATATCTGTATAACGCACATCAACAAAACATAAGAAAATTTTTCCTCGTGACAACGCGCCATGAGACCTGGAGTCGTCATGTGGAAATGGGAAAGTGCGCAAGGCACGCGTTAGGAAAAGCTCACGATGGCCATGATGTCACGAACGAATGTGTCCCAGCACACGTGTCCCAATAAAATCTTCTCCGATTGCCCCATTGCCTCGTCGCTATGATGGCTCTCCTTCCGTCATCTCTCTAAAAAATCTCATCGCCCACACTTTTTAGTCTTGCACCCGCTCGCAACATGTGCTTCAATACCTCCACAGCATTGCACCACGCGCACGTGGCGGAATTGGTAGACGCGCTAGTTTCAGGTTCTAGTGGGTAACTCCGTGGAGGTTCGAGTCCTCTCGTGCGTAGCAATCTCACTAAAAGGCTTGCCTCGCGCAAGCTTTTTTTGTGCCGTCCCCCATCTCTTGCGAAATCCATAAGCAGGCTGCCGGCTGAGTTTCATTGACAGGGGAGCCTCCGATGATACCGTTGCTTTCCATGGAACACCACGTCCGAGGATGAGGGAGTGAGCTATCTGTCGAAAGCAGCCTATTACATCGCAGCCTTGGCTCGCTTGAAAGCCGTTTCAATGTCCATCGTAAGGGCTTACGCATGTCTACTCTCTCTATACTGCTTGAAGTTAAAAGTCTTCGTGGCATGGATATCCAAATAAATATGTTTAAAAAATATATCTAGTTTATATTTTATTATAAACTCATTTTGTGTATACTATGAATTGATTGCTCTTCATAAATAGAAATATATTCTCGTCTTTATTTCAACAAGTATTTTTTATTAGTGACTTTTTACTAATATCTTATGTTTTTAGTATTGACTAAATTTTTTAAAGATGTATAGTCACCGGAGCTGATTCATTGACTCGCAGGGCAGTAAAACCCTCTTCCCCCGCGAACACATGAAGCATCTGTCGTATGCCTGAAATATCCATCATCATCCCGGTCTATAACAACGAAAAGTACCTTTCGTCGTGCCTGGACAGTGTGCTTGCCCAAACTTTTAAGGACTGGGAAGCCATCTGTGTGGATGACGGCAGCACGGATGGAAGTGGAGAGGTCCTCGCCAGGTACGCAGCGAGGGATCCTCGCGTGCGAGTGATGACTCAAGTGAATGCAGGCACAAGCGCGGCACGCAATGCCGGATTGGATGTTGCCACGGCCCCGCTGATTATGTTTTGCGATGGGGATGATTGGTATGAGCCAACCATGTGTGAAAAGATGCACTCCGCAATGAAGGACGGCATCGATATGGCGGTATGCGGGGTGCGTGAGGTAATGGCAAAAACATGTCAACAATCTTCCATGGGCAAATATTTTCGTATACCGGTGGAGGGAGAGGTAGCAGTCACTGACGAACTCTTATTGCTCCGTGATTGCTGTGTATGGAACAAAATCTACCGACGCGAGATCATTGAGCAGAAGAATTTGCGTTTTCCGGAAGGGCTGCGCTATTTGCACCTCCAGCCATATTGACCGAGACCCCATGTCTTCTCCATTTTTACGATCAGTCGATATTAAAGTAATAAGCATATGATTTACTTTCTTGATCTAGCAAAAATTAACAATCGCTTTCGTGTGGAGATAGACGCGCGGATAGGGGCGGTGCTCGATCGTGGCTGGTACCTGCAAGGGAAGGAAAATGAGAAATTTTGCAAACACTTTGCCGAATACTGTGGCACGAAACATTGCCTCGGGGTGGCTAATGGGCTGGATGCGCTCACGCTCATCATCCGTGCGCACGGTTTTGGTGCGGGGGATGAGATTATCGTACCTGCCAATACATACATCGCCACCATTCTTGCCATTACGGAAAATGGTTGTATCCCTGCTCTTGTTGAGCCTGATATACAAACATGCAACATCAACCCCGATCGTATCGAGTCTGCCATCACCCCACGCACGAAGGCCATAATGGTCGTACATTTGTATGGGCAGGCAGCTCCGATGGAAGAGGTGAGGCGAATCGCGGAGAAGTATAGATTGAAGGTTTTTGAGGACTGTGCTCAAGCTCATGGAGCGGTGTATGAGGGGAAGCGCGTTGGGAATCTGTCGGATGCAGCAGCGTTCTCCTTCTACCCCGGTAAAAACCTAGGAGCCTTTGGCGATGCCGGAGCAATTACCACAAATGATACAGAGCTCTATGAAAAAGTCAAGGCGCTTGCCAATTACGGTTCAGATTATAAGTACCATAACCTTTACAAAGGTGTGAACAGTCGGTTGGATGAGCTGCAAGCGGCCATCCTCGATGTAAAGCTTAAATACTTGGATACAGATAATGCCCGTCGCCGCGAAATTGCAAACTACTACCGTACATCTATCACCAATCCACGTATCATTTTGCCGGAGGTGTACGATGAGGAGACGCATGTGTGGCATGTATTCACCGTACGCACGGAGCAAAGGGATTACTTCCAAAAATATTTGACAGAGCACGGTATTCAAACTCTCATCCATTATCCAACTCCACCGCATAAGCAGCCCGCCTTTAGTGAATGGGCAGAGCGATCGTACCCCATCACGGAGGAAATCCATCGAACTATTATTTCATTGCCGATTTCCCCGGTGATGACGCAACACGAAGTAGAACAAGTCGCAGATGTTATCAATTCATATCAGTAGCTTTTACAAGTGGTGTATTAAAGCAAATCAGCGTGTCTTTTTACGAATGGCAAAAGACATCGCAAAGGGACGCTCTGTGGCGGAGCGTTGTGCCCGGGCTCAGGAAGCTGCTACTTTTGCCGTCACTCATACAACAGATATTTTTGCTTCACTTGAGGTTGAAAAGCCCTTTCTAGAATTGGCGCAGACAATCAATGTGCCGTTGGAAAGTGAGTATAGACCAGGCACGGTGCTGCACGTCATGACGGAAGCGTACAAAGCTGGGGGGCATACACGCTGTGTAGAACGGTGGATATCGCTTATGGCAAAGCAGCAGCACTCCTGCGTGATTCTGAGGCAAAATGCCCCGTTCCCGAAGCAACTCAAGGAGATTGTTGAACGGTCCGGCGGGAAGATGTATATGGAACAACCGGGGGAAAAAATTGTGAAGAAAGCGGTCAACCTGCGGTGTTTGGCGGCTCGATTTGAATACGTTGTTCTTCACATTCACATGGATGATCCCACAGCACTCATTGCGTTCGGAACTGAGGAATTTACGCGGCCGGTCATCTTCTTCAATCATGCGGATCATATTTTCTGGCTCGGAGTTTCTATCGCGCACTGCGTGGCAGAGCTAAATACGTATCGTGCAGAGATTTCACGCAAATACAGAGGGGTAGGGAATTCATTTTTGCTTGGGATCCCGTCAGATCATTCCAGTATTCTCTCAGTGACAAAGGAGGAAGCTAGAAAGAAATTAGGAATTTCACTGCAATGCAAAATAATTTATTCCGGAGGAAACGAAATGAAGTATCTTTCTGTTGGGCGCCCCGACTTTCGTGATATTGTTTCCGACCTAATTCATCGTGAGCCGGAACTTCAATTTTACATTGCAGGTATCAACCCTACGCGCAGTTTTTGGCCAAAATTAAAGAAGGTATTTCCTGATAACCTGCATTTGCTGCCCTCTCTTGACTACGCCAATGAGTATCCACTTTATTTGGCTGCGGCAGATCTTGTCATCGATAGTTGGCCAGTCAGCGGGGAAACCGCGGCCATTGATGCCGTACAAGCGGGGAAGCCAATTCTCTCTCTCTCTGCCAAATTGCAAGCGGATTACCTTGTTCAGAGTGCGGCAATATGCTCAACATATGACGAGCTCATAGAAAAAGCGCAGAAAATCCTGCATGACGATGAATATGCTCAACGAGTTTATGCGAGCATTTACACGAATTTCTCTTCTGAGAACGACACAGGTAGGTGGGAAAAACGCTGTCAGCAACTGTATAGTATCGCGCAAAAAAAGAGTCATTCAAATCTCGCAGTGTCGCCAATTCCTCCCCAAGATGTTACGCTCGTTTCATTGTCCACTTGCCGCTGGACTAATCCGAGCGTCGCAGCGGACATCCTACGGCGTTGCAGGAGGTGGCTTATCCAATTCCGTATACGGAAAGGAGCGCTTCAGATTCGCCTGTTCGGTATGTACATCATCTCCCCTAGAATTAGTACGTATGAAACAAATTCTGAAAATCTTTCACTCTGATGGCTCTTTATACTTTTACAGTCTCAAGATATACTACGAATCTTTTCGGGGCTGGCTGGCAGGATATTCCCTATCTTTCCACATGAAGAAATTAAAAATATGGAATAGATATAGATAATATTTTACCTCTAGCCTTTTACTCAAAAACTTCGAAAAAATGACAATTGGGCCAAATATTATACATTTTAAGGATTTAGGAGATCAGCGTGGGTGCTTGGTCGCTATAGAAAACCTACGCCAAATTCCCTTTGAAATTAAAAGAGTTTATTATATATATGGTACGCGACATGGAGTTGTCCGGGGACTTCACGCGCATAGGAAACTTCGACAGGTTTTGATTTGTGTCAAGGGTAGCTTAGATATATATTGCGAATATGCGAATGAGCGTAAACTCTTCCGCTTGGACAAGCCGACAATGGGGCTAGATATTGGAGGTTTAGTTTGGCACGATATGAGGAATTTGTCAGAAGACTGCGTGCTGCTTGTTCTTGCTAATGATTTTTACAACGAAGCTGACTATATTCGCGATTATCAGGAATTTCTTGGGGAGAAGGAAGGGATGATCCATGCAGAGGAAGGGATTCAGCGGAGGAGTCCGTCGTACAGCAAACATTAGAAGCCGACTTTTTTAGTAAACGAGATCACAATGCAACAACTCAATTCTGGCAAGATTAATTAGAAACAAATGGATAAAACATACTTAAAGAACTTGCTGAGATATCCTATTTCTCGTAAGGCACGAAATTATATTCGTCAAAAGAATTCTGCGATTAGATTGTTTATGACCCTTCTTGTGAAAAATGAAGAGGAGATTATAGAACAAAACATTCGCTTCCATCATGCCATGGGAGTTGATGGTTTTATTGTTGCTCTTCACAACTGCGAAGATAGAACGGAGGAGATTTTATTAAAGCTACAGCAAGAAGGAATCAACATTAAAATTATACACCGGGGGGGATTCAAATATCAACAGAAAGTGTGGGTTAATGAAATGGTACACCTCGCAAAGAGAGATTGCCGCGCAACGTGGGTTATTAATGCGGATGCGGATGAGTTTTATTATTCCATTTATCTGGATCTTAAGGAGAGCATAAGACGGAATACCGGAAACAATGCGCTCGTGGTGGACTCTTTATTCCTCTTCCCAGATGAGAGAGCAGATTTTCTTCATAATACGCATTTTGTCACACGACCATTTCAGCGTTTTGAAGCTGAGAAGCTCCATATTATTGATAACCTCCTTTACCAGGATTTCATCGGTTCGCAAGGATGCACAAAAGTCATTCACAAAACAGATGGATTCCTTTCGGTAACCCCAGGTAATCACGATGTGAAAATAAAGAAACGAGTGATTGCGCATACTGCAGACATTCGACTTTATCATTACCATATTAGAAATTATCGTGGATGGGAAGAAAAAATTAAAAGATATGTAGATACCGTATTCATGTCTAAGAACCAAGGAGTTCACATGCAGGAAATGATAACCCTATATAAAGAGGGGAAATTAAGAAAGACGTTTGATGAAAAATATGGAACTTCCGTGCTAACCTTTTTGGAAGAGAAAGGTGTAGTAACATTAGATCCATCTGTTTCTAATTTTTTAAAATACAAAAATATAGAATGAATTAATTTAGAAGTATAACTATAATTCAACTAGAAAACATGATGTTTAACAAAAAATTCAATCGCATAATCTCAATTGGTGAAGACTGTGCGTGCGCAGGGTGGCTTAAGAAGAAAAATTTGAGAACAGCTTCTTATCCCTTTGATTGGTTGACCGGTGCCTCATTTAGGACACGAGTTGAGCTCATATTGTCTGACTTTACTGGTTTTCTCACTCGTAACAATATGCGTCGCCTGGAAAAGCCAACAAGTGGTCGGTTCGACATGAAAAACGACAGTTATGAGAATGAACGCTTTATTTCCCAATATGTTTGCCGTGTATCGGCTCCCATCACCATTCCTGAGACTGGGGGGGGGAAGTAACAATGGGGAATCTTATCGTAAACAACAGTATTTTTTCAAAGATAGAAAGGGAACTATCATTTTCTGGAAGGGCGTTCAGACTGCGACGCTTGTTTGCTCACATCCTTTGTGGATTCATACCTTTTAAAAAGTTGAGGCGTGCGATCAGAAAGAAACTGCTTGCGCAATGACAGAACTCTTCAGTCAAAAAACAGGGAGTTGCTACTACGTCATAGCTCACGATCACTTATATAATTCCGTGCAATGAAAAAGAGAATCATACTAATAGACGGCGGAGGATTTCTCTTGGAAACACTCTCTAAAATGGAAGATGTAGAAATCGTCATGCTTGTCTACGGATCAGAACGAGATCTATCTGATCTGGAAAAAATTAAGAAAAAATATGGCGAGCAAATTAAGTACTACTATCCTGAGCTTTTCAAGAGGGAAGAAGATTTTATTGCGGCTCATGAAACCGACTACGAATTAACGCCAGAAGACGTTGAAAACTATCGTTTCGCACAGCTTAAAATGGCATATTTCGGGCAACGTTTCCTCCGTGATGATGCCAGTATTCAATACAGGTATTTTGCTGCGCTTAGGTTTTTCTTAGGTTTTTTCCAAAAAGAGAAAATTGACATGGTTTTTGACTGCACAGTGGAGCATGGCTCAATATCGGATTCATTAATTTTTGAGATAGCAAAAAAAATGCACATCCCCTGTTACGTCAGCGTGACGGATTTCTTTCATAAGATGTGTATAAAAAACTATAACGAAAACAAGCTGCTTGATATTACCACGGCACAGCTTCCTCCGGCGGATTTTAAGGGCTATTTTGATTTTCTAGTCAATTACGCGAAAAGTTATAGGATTCGATTTTTAGGTGAAAACAAGCTCCAATATCTGCGGTTTGCCATAAAATCGTTCATATATCATACCAATTATTTGATGACAAAATTAAAAGATCAATTCTTGGGGAAGTACTGCTGCCGACACACAGTGAGCAAAAAGGAGCGGGCGGATGGTTATGTATACATTTCTAAACTGCATAAATATTATGAGAAACTTGCTAAAAAACCGGAACTGACAGTCCCGTACATATACTATTCTTTGCATCAAGAACCAGAAGCCTCATTTATGAACCGTAACTGGATGACGAATCAGCTTTATATCATTCAGCTACTTTCAGAAACACTGCCGACAGGATGGAAATTGTACGTAAAAGAGCACCCCTCTCAGTTCAATATCTATGAAAGATGGCGACCATTACTTTTTAACTTTTACATCAAGGTGCAATACTACAGAGCTCCCAACTTTTATGAGCAAATTCTCCGCTTCAAGAACACAGAACTCATTGGGATGAGAACTAATTCCTCTGATCTCATTACGCATGCACAGGCTGTTGCCTCTATCTGCGGAACAGTCTTAGAGGAAGCAGTGGCAAGACATAAATCTGTACTAATATTTGGACGTGAATTGATTTGGGTTGAAAAACTGAAGGAAGCAAATGTGGTAAGCACGAGAAAGGAAATACGAGAAGCACTACGTAAAATACAGCAAAAGCCGCATCCTGAATATGTTGATGCGCAAGAAGTATTTAGTAAATATAGCTTCTGCGCAGGGGAAAATAGATCTCACTACCATGAAAGTTGGGAAAAAGCATTACATTGGCTTTTGAAGATGGATGAAAGATAAATTCCGCAATTTTAAATCTTTGAAATCGAGTAAATATAACATGTTCAAATTATGAAAAACATACTTATAACAGGAGGGACGGGGTCATTCGGGAAACTATTTGCAAAGACGGTACTGGAACAACACCCGGAGGTCAACAAGGTAGTCATCTACTCACGGGATGAATACAAGCAGTTCATGATGCAAAATATGCCGGAGTTTAAGCCACACTTGGACAAGCTGCGCTTTTTCATCGGTGATGTGCGGGATAAGGAGCGTATGATGCGGGCGTTCGATGGCATTGATCATGTCGTGCATGCGGCAGCGCTCAAGCAAGTGCCGGCTTGCGAGTATAATCCCTTTGAAGCAATTAAGACTAACGTAAACGGAGCAAAAAACGTGATTGACTGTGCGATTGATTGCGGGGTGAAAAAGGTGGTGGCGCTGAGCACGGATAAGGCTTGCGCGCCCATCAATCTGTACGGAGCTACCAAGCTGTGCTCCGATAAGCTTTTCATCGCGGGCAACACGTACAGCGGAGCGAGAGACACGCGCTTCTCCGTGGTGCGCTACGGGAATGTGGCTGGCAGCCGTGGGTCGGTAATCCCCTATTTCAAGAAACTCGTGGCACAAGGAGCTAGTGAACTTCCCATCACCGATCTGCGCATGACGCGCTTCTGGTTGAAACTCGAACAAGCGGTGGAAATGGTGTTACGTGCATTTGAGATCATGCAGGGCGGGGAATTGTTTGTAAAGAAAATTCCTTCCATGCACATGCCGGAGTTGGCACAAGCCATCGCACCGCATCTTAAGGTGAAGGAAGTAGGAATACGCCCGGGTGAAAAAATACACGAGCAGATGATCACGCGTGAGGATGCACAGAATACAATCGACTATGAAGATTTTTACATCATCCTGCCACAAATGAAGTTTAAGGGGATTCAGTACGATTGCTACAAGAACGCAAAACCCGTGCCCATTGATTTTGAATACAACTCCGGCAATAATGACCGCTGGCTCACCGTTGAGCAAATGCGCGATCTTGTGAAGGATATACAGGCTGACTAAGCGAAGATGAAACTCTGCCTCGGGACAGTACAATTCGGGATGCGCTATGGCGTCCAAAATGCGGGACAGCCCAACTTGGAGGACTGTATGCGCGTTTCCGACTACGCTGTACACAATGCGGGAGCCATTTGAGAGGTACAGTGTGACCGCGCATGGTACGACCCGACATGCGTGATTGAGTTGTCATGGCCGGGAAATTCGGCTATCTCTCGCCCAAGGCTTTTTTGCGAAACCAGCGGGTACCAGTCGTATCAGGACGGCTGCGTCGCCACATTACAGCGGAGATTTTTGTACTTCAATTCAGCCAGCTCCCAATCTTCTTGGGTATCAATATCCTGGCAAACCAAGTCGTTGAGTTCATACATGCAGCACTTTTCCATGCACATGTGGGGCGCCTGGAGAAACCGACTCGTTTTGTAAAAATAAAACATGCCGACATCGTGATACATGGGTTCACAGTCCTGGCTCCGTAGTTTCTGACATTCAGCCTCTCTATATTCAAGGTAGCCTTCGGCATTCACACGCAGCGCACGTTGAATTGGATAGGAGAAACGAACTACGGGCATAAGACAATGTGCCCCTGAGGCTTTAAATTTCACGTACGCCTCCCGTAACATATCCCCTGTCAATAGGGGCACGCACGGGTAGATGCAGCAGAATTCTTCATACCTTTCTCCTCTTTTCGTATACTCGCTGAGTACTTCCAATAGGACATCACGGGTACCTGCGCTATCATTTGCCGTTTCTGAACTGCGCATGAAAGGGACGTCTGCATGAAAGCGCCGGGCAATCTGCGCAATCTCTTCGTCATCGGTCGAAACCATAACTGTGCTAAACAGCCGACTATCTAGCGCAGCCTGGATAGCGTACGTCAACATGGGCTTCCCCATGAACATTTTAATGTTCTTTCGCGGTATTCTCTTCGATCCCCCGCGAGCTGTTATGATCGCCAAGTTTTTCATAATAAGCCTTCCTGCTTGTCACAGATTACTCACGCATTGAAAGGCAAAACACCCATCGCGCGGAGAAGCGTATCTCTTTTCAAAGGAGATAGACTTATATTTGTATTATAATATACTAATTATTAATAATTTAATAATAGAATTATACATAGGGTTTAGGTCAGCGCATTAAAATTTTTTGCGGTTTATAATTTTTCTTATCGTAATAAAACCAACAAACAAGAGTTTTTATACTTGACATCTCCTTTGAAAAGAGATATACACTTCGCTGCAGGTGGAAAGAATCAAGGGCAGAAGACGTGTCTTCGGAGGAAGAGTCCCTCTGTAAAGC
This sequence comes from uncultured Akkermansia sp., assembly GCA_947632055.1. Taxonomy (GTDB): domain Bacteria; phylum Verrucomicrobiota; class Verrucomicrobiia; order Verrucomicrobiales; family Akkermansiaceae; genus Akkermansia. The sequence goes on along the minus strand of CANRNS010000023.1, from coordinate 8,430 downwards.
GCATTCAAAAGTTCATTATGGATATACAGGCTGACTAAGCAAAGATGAAGCTCTGCCTCGGGACAGTACAATTCGGGATGCGTTACGGCATCCAAAATGCGGGACAGCCCAACTTGGAAGACTGTATGCGCATTCTCGACTACGCTGTGCATCATGGTGTGGACTACTTAGATACAGCAGCAGCGTATGGCACGGCTGAGGAAGTGGTGGGCGAGGCCATACGTCGTAAGATAGTGCCGCGTGAAAAGGTGCATATTTGCTCCAAGTTGACAAGTGAATTGCCAGGGACCGCTGGGGTGGAGGAGTGCGAGCGCATTTTACTCGCGGATGTTCAGAAAAGTTTACGACGACTGGGCACGGATTATTTAGACGCCTGTTTACTGCACCGCGCGGAATATGCCTATCGCCCGGACGCCTTGGAGGCACTGGCCAAGCTTCACAGGCGTGGGATGATACGCCACAGCGGAGTGTCGGTGTATGAACCGTCAGAAGCTCAGGCATGCTTGGACAGTCCTTGGGTTGACATGATGCAGGTTCCCGCCAGTATCTTTGATCAACGGATGCAAAGAGCCGAAATATTCCGCCAGGTCTCGCAGCGGACTGATTTTGCCGTTCACGTTCGCAGCGCTTTTGTGCAAGGATTACTTCTCATGCGTCCGGAAGATGTACCCGAAGAAATAGCCGATGGCGGAGCGAGACGTGCCGTGCAGAGGTTGCAAGATTTATGCATAGCGAATGGAGTTACGCGCATGCAGGCGGCTATCCAATTCCTTAAGCAAATCGGAGGCATTTCTCACCTCGTTTTCGGGGTCGACAATTTAGAGCAACTGCAACAATACATCGACGAGTTTGACAGAGAGGTCGACCCTTCGCTCGTACGTGAGATGGCGCGAGAGTTTCAAGATCTGGAACCCGCAATTTACTTGCCCAATGCTTGGCATGCGAAAAAACCGATGGAATCGATCTGCGGCAAGAAAGATGGAATGTAAACGCTGGCTAAAAAGACACCTTCAATGAAATCTGAAATAAAGAAAAACATTAAACTAGGAGTTATAGGGCTAAGCCCAGGAAACGGACATCCCTATTCATGGTCGGCTATATTTAATGGGTACCGCCCGGAATACATGAAAGATTGCGGTTTTCCAGTCATCCCTGAATATCTCTCTCGGCAAACTTTCCCAAATGATTGTATCAAGGGAGCCTCAGTAACACATATCTGGACGCAGGATACAAATCTTTCTAACCATGTTGCTCAGGCCTCAAACATTGCCAATGTTTGCGACAAAATGGAAGACCTTATAGGTCAGGTAGATGCGGTTCTACTTGCTCGAGATGACAGTCAAAATCATTACAAGATGGCAAAGCCTTTTATTGAAGCAGGGCTTCCGATTTACATAGACAAACCCCTCGCCCTGACTCAGAAAGAAGCAGACAAAATATACGCACTTGAAAAATATGAAGGGCAAATTTTTACCTGCTCTGCCAATGCCTTTGCACCAGAACTAAAAAAGGGAGACATCAAAGGGATCAGATATATTGACGCATGCGTAATAAAAGACTGGGAAAAATACGCAATCCATGTCATTGAACCTACGTTGTGCCTATTTGATTACAATTGCGAAATTTTGTCATGTGACGTGAATGATTTCAATGGATTCAGAACAGTCATACTTAACTGGGATAACGGTCTCATCACAAGTTTCAAAACATTAGGGAAATGCAAAGGCGTGACCCGCATCACAGCGTACACAGAAAACGGACCAGAAGAGATTGTTTTTCACGATACATTCAACAGCTTCAAAAATGCGTTGATGACTTTCGTTTCCATCATTAAAGGGGAAATACGCAACTCATCAAGGGCGATCACACAAAAGGCCATTGAAATCATAGAAAGGGGGAACCATGCCTGACACCATTCTAATTACGGGCGGAACAGGGAAAATTGGGCGGCAACTCGTTGAGTATTTTCTGCAGAAGGGGTTTGTTGTAGTGTTCTCATCCAGAAGTCAAGAGCACATTGACGAGTTCATTCATGGGCGAAAAGGCCTCCATGGAATACAACTTGATTTTGAAGATTCCGATGCCGTAAAAAAGCTCAAGGGAACTCTACAAAAACGAGGGCTGCAGATTAATTTCCTAGTAAACAACGTACGGAGTCTTGAGACGCTAAACGTTTTGGATGATGGATCCATTCCGGATAAAAATTGGCACCGAGAATATCAAATTGACGTTGTAACCCCATATAAATTGTCACTGGCTTTATCCAAAACCGGAGCACTAAAAAAGATCGTTAACATCTCATCCATATATGGAGTTTCTGCCTACAATCCCCATTTGTACGAGGGAGATTTCTCGCCTGCTTTGCAGTACGCATGCGCCAAGGCGGCTTTGATTCAACTCACACGGTGTCTGGCAGTAATTTTCGCACCCAGGAAAATTGCTGTAAATTGCATAAGCTATGGTGGAGTGGAAGGACGTGTTGATGCTGATTTTATGAGAAGGTACGCTCAACTTTGCCCGGCAGAAAGGATGATGAAAGAACAAGAAACGGTCGGAGCTGTTGGTTTTCTAATAGGAAAAGAATCGGAATATATTACAGGACAAAATATTATAGTAGATGGAGGATGGACAATATGGTGAATTTAGCAGTAATACCAGCCAGAGGAGGAAGCACAAGGATTCCCAAGAAGAATATACTGGACTTTTTGGGGAAACCTATGATTGCGTACACAATAGACGCTTGTATCAAATCAAATAAGTTTGATCGCGTACTGGTCAGCACTGATGATGAGGAGATAGCCCGAATTGCCAAAAGTTTTGGTGCAGAAGTTCCTTTTCTGCGAGACGCATGCGCTGATAACTATACGCCTGTTTCGGAGGCCGTTATTCACGCTGTACATCAGGCGGAAAGCTTTTGGGGAGAAAAATACGATGTTATAGCGATGGCCATGGCAAACTGTCCACTAAGGATTGCAGCAGATATCGTTGCCGCATATGATCATTTTATGGCGTGCGGCTACGACTCACAAATTTCCTGCTTTAAATACGGCTTCATGAACCCATGGTGGGCCCTTCGCCTGAATGATGATTTCAAAGGAGAAAGAATTTTTCACGGGGATGATAATGCGCGCTCACAGGATTTGGAAGAATTATACTGCCCAACAGGTGCCATATGGATTGCTAAAAAAAATTGTCTTGAGCAGCAGAAGAGTTTCTACGGTAACCATCATTTCTTTGAAATTAACTGGAAAAGTGCGGTCGACATTGACAATTACGAAGATTTAGAATTGGCTCGGGCAGTTTATGCGACAGTAAATCATTCAAGCCAAGCCGTCAAAAAGAACTCTTGAATTACGGGCGGCTAGCGGGTATAATGGAGACCGATGAAAACCTATTCCTACGGGAAACAAAGCATTGATTGGCGGGATGTATGGGAAGTGGTGAGGACACTACGGTCGAACTTCTTGACCTGCGGACCGAAAGTACGCGAGTTCGAGCAAGCATTATGCGATTACACAGGCGCAAAATACGCCGTGGCGGTATCGAACGCCACGGCAGGGTTGCATATCGCCGCGCTGGCAGCCGGGCTGGGGCCGGGGGATGAGGTGATCACCTCGCCCATCACTTTTCTCTCCTCGGCGAATTGCGCACGGTTTGTGGGAGCAACAGTGAGCTTTGCGGATGTGGAAGCAGATACCGCCAATATCAATCCCGATGAAATTGAGAAGCAGATCACGGACAAGACACGCGCGATCATCCCGGTGCATTTTGCCGGACAAAGCTGCGACATGGAGCGTATTCACTCCATCGCAAAGCAGCATGGTCTGATAGTGATTGAAGATGCGGCGCATGCCATTGGTTCGGCATACAAGGAAAATCGTGTAGGCTGTTGCAAATATTCAGACATGACGGTATTTTCCTTTCATCCCGTCAAGACGATTACCACCGGCGAAGGCGGCGCGGTGATGACAAACGATGAGGGGCTGTACCGCAAACTCCTCGCCCTGCGGGCACATGGTATGCACAAGGACGGCGACATGGCGCATGATTGGCGTTACGAGATGCGTGAGCTCGGTTACAATTACCGGCTGACGGATATCCAGGCTGCGCTTGGCGTGTCGCAATTGCGCAAGTTGGAGCGCTTCAAGCAACGCCGACGCGAGATCGTATCTATCTACAACGAACAGCTTGCCCTGCCGCACCTTACGGAGCGGGAGTTCTCCAACGCTTGCTTCCACCTCTACCCTGTGTTGGTGGAGAATCGGCGAGAGTTTTACGAACGAGCACGCAAGGCGGGACTTAACTTACAGGTGCTCTACATCCCGGTATATACGCAGCCGTACTACCGCGCACTGGGACACGTCGCGGGTGAGTGTCCGAACGCTGAGGCGTATTATGAACGATGCATTTCTCTGCCGCTCTATCCGAGCTTGACAAATGCCGACCTTCGCGAGATCATTCGCCGTATTAAGTCCATTTTGCCATGAAGCCTTTGTTGGGTCTGAAACTCTGGTCCATCAACACGGATTACTACCTCACGGAAGCGCGGCGTCTCTTTGAGGAGGGTGTGTACGATTACTTGGAACTCTATATCGTTCCCGGCACTCTCGAGAATCTCTCGAAATGGCGAAAGTTGAAAATTCCGTACATAATCCACTGCCCGCATTTTGCGCATGGCTTTAATTTAGCACAGACGCAAAAACAGGCCTTTAACCGCGAAATTTTCTATGAGGTGCAGGAATATGCGGATGCCCTTCAAGCTCCCCTGATCATCATCCATGGGGGGATGGGAGGCGAAGCAGAGGAGACAGCCCGTCAACTTGCCGCACTGCATGAGGCACGCGCGCTCATCGAGAATAAGCCGCACCATGTCACTACAAAAACCGGGGAGCGCCTCATGTGCCGGGGAACCACGCCTGAGGAAATAGACGCCATCTGTCGCACTGCCGGCTGCGGCTTTTGCCTCGACTTTGGTCATGCAATATGCAGCGCCAACTCACACGGCGTGCCATGGATGGAGTATGTACAGAGTTTCTTGAATTTGGGACCGATCATGTTCCACCTCTCCGGCATTCAAGATGCTGCTTCGGAGATCGATTCTCACAGCCATATCTCAGTGAATGAAGGAATCGTCCGGCAAATCCTGCGGCTTGTTACGGATGGGAAACGCATCTCCATTGAAACCAACAAAGAATCGCGCACAGACCTCAACGACTTCCGCACGGATGTGGCGGACCTGCTACGACTTTTGCCCTCTTGATTACAACAACCATGCACACGTACATCATCGCTGAAATGTCCGCCAACCATTGCGGGGACAAGGAAATCGCTAAACGCATCATCAAAACCGCCAAGGAGATCGGCGCCGACGCCATCAAGGTGCAAACCTACACGGCTGACACTATCACCATTGACTGCGACAGCGAGATATTTCGCACAAAAGAGGGCAGTCTGTGGGAAGGGCAAACTCTCTACCAGCTATATTCAAAAGCCTACACCCCGTGGGAATGGCAGGGCGAGTTGAAGAAGTATGCCGATGAGTTGGGAATCGACTTCTTTTCCACGCCTTTTGACTACACGGCCGTAGACTTTTTGGAAAGCATCGATGTGTCGCGTTACAAAATTGCCTCCTTTGAGGCCATCGACTACCCGCTCATTCGCTACGCCGCTGCTAAGGGCAAGCCCATGATCATCTCTACGGGCATCTCTTCTCTTGATGAAATCCAAGAAACTGTGGATGCCTGCAAGCAGATGGGCAACAACGATATTACCCTGCTTAAATGCACATCGGCCTACCCTGCTAAGCCTGCCGACATGAATCTGCTCACCATTCGCGACATGATTGAGCGTTTCGGTCCGCAGGGGGTCAAGGTTGGACTTTCCGACCACTCCATGCGTGTGGAGCCCGTGGTGGCTGCTGTTGCGCTGGGAGCAACGGTCATTGAGAAACACATGACGTTGGATCGTGCCCTCGGCGGAGAAGATAGCGGCTTTTCCTTGAATGCGGAGGAGTTTGCCGACATGGTGCAAGCCGTACGTATCACGGAACAAGCCCTCGGCAAAGTGGATTATACTGTCAACCTGAACAATCGAAATAGTGCCCGCTCTCTTTTCGCTGTACAGGACATTAAAAAGGGCGACATCCTCACTCCGCAAAATGTTCGCTCTATTCGTCCCTCCTGCGGCCTGCACCCGCGCTATTACGATTCCCTGCTCGGCAAACCCGCCCCCAAGGACGCCCCCTTCGGCACCCCGCTGGATGAGGACTTTCTGCAGCCTTGAGAACTATGTATCCCCGTGAGGCTGACATTTACAAATGCTACCCGCGAACCGAGTGTCGAATCAAAAAATAAGTTTCCTAGACAAATTCCTCTTGCTTTTCTCGCCTTTTTGTGTCAGAGTTTCTTCAAGCGAGGAAATCGTAACCTTGCGCGTTTGATATGAAATTCACATCTCGCCTCATCCAAAGCCGTTCTCGATTGCTTGACCACTTTGAGAAATTCTACGGCATCGCTCTCCGCATAGGCGACAACCGTCCTCCTAAGCCGACTTTCCCTCCTCCTCTTTCTCGTCCCGATGAAAAATTTGGTCGCGGTTATGCTTTTGTTAATAAGGAGCATATCAGTGCGGAAGAAGCAGATAAGGTCAACGTGGAAATCCTCCGACGATGGTAAACGAAAACGAACAGGAGGAGATGCAGCAGAGGGCTTGCAGCTTCCTCCGAGACGAAAAAGTTCAAGAGCAACTTTCACATCTCCTTGTATCATATTTGACTATTGTTCAGCCTATAGTCAATGTGGCAACCGTGGAAAATAGTGGCATTCGCCCGGAGGGGCTCGAAAATGAGATATACTCATGCTTTCATCACATCGCGCGCGGGCTATGTCTTAAGGAAAGTCGAGATGAGGTTGCTGTAGAAATTTCAAAAGCGGAAGATTCCCATCTGAAACGACTGCTTTTAGATTCTTACAAAGTGGCGTTACGCCCTAAAATGGAGGCATATCGATTTGTCATTAATGATTTATATAGCCTCTCTCTTGACAAAGACTTTAACAGTGATATATATGGTCCGGACTCCGTCAAGAAAGTATGTAGCCTGTTAAAAACAGCTCACGGCATCAAGGATACATACAAAGCCGCAAAGAACTTTGAAGCTATCGGCGATACAGGCAGAGCGATAGAGGCCTTTGAGCAAGCTCTGGCGGATTGTTATCTTTTGGCTAATGACATTCAGGATGTCATGAAAGAAAGCGTGTTCCTTATTGCACAAGCTCGTGCCGCTCAAAAGGCTCAAAAGGAACAGGAAAAATGGGATGAAACAAAATGCCATAATAGGTGGACAAGAGGAATTGCAATTTTATCTCTCATTCTTTCTGCCGTTGTTGCATTTATTCAAATATATTGCAAACAAGGTTAGTCGGGAATTTTCGAGCAATGAACCTATTGCTCATCAGCTTTTTTGATCCGCAGCTCATATCGCTGTCCTTTAATAATAAAAAAGGCGGGATATTTTTCATTGTCAACAATTCGTAGTAAATTGAATTGCTCTTCTATGGTTTTTCCGATATCCAGCTGACTGTCTTGTGGCGTACGGCGCGAGTAATAACTGCTTTCGCCTTCCTGTTCGATTCCCTTCAAGGTGCCGATGTGATTGATGTAGTGTATGCACATCTCTACGGTTTTGCAACCGAGTTTATTGTGCCATTCATGGAGTAATTCATCCCCACTCAGTTGCAGTCTGTCCTTTATGTAATATGCTCCACTATCCACCCTTTCCCGAGCTTCAAAAAGAGTAATCGGTATTTCATTCTTCCCCTCTAAAATTTGCCAGCTTGCCGGACTCCATCCCCGTCCATGCGGCAAATCGCTCTCATGCACCACGATGTTGTGCCGATTGCGTTCCATGACTTCTTTCCCGATTATTTCAAAACAACTTAGTAAAAAGAGTACGTCTCCATGACTTACCTCTTTACTCTTTGTTACCAATTTGACCTCATGCCCACCCTCTTCCAAATGGTTTTTGAGCCGAACGCTATATGGCATCATCCAGCTCCCACTGTCTGTTAATATGCAAAACCTCATCGCAGTATATATTTTTCTCCGTATATCTCTTTTCGAAAAGAGATAGGTTGACCATGCTGTGCAACTTCACTTTAAAAACTACACTCAGCTAACTGAAGAGGAAGCAATAGCACGCCCAATGCCAGAGGAGGCGCCGATAACTAAGATGACCTTGCCGGTCAAATCCATAGGGTTGTATGTTGATCTCATAATTGTGTGTGATTAAATTAAATATCCATTTCGATCATGCGGCAAAAGTCGAGCGGACCAAGACGCAGGATCGTGGAGGACCAGGGTACAGTCTCACGACATAGGTAACAGAAAAGTTTCAAAACATAGGTTACACATTTGATAGCAAAAATGGCATGA
>CANRNS010000022.1 GCA_947632055.1 uncultured Akkermansia sp. | reverse complement strand
CCACTATTTTACCCCTCTCTTCTCATGACTTCAACTTTTTCTGTCATCTGTTGCATTTAATCTTGCAATCCACACTTTTTTTTCGGAAGAGGAAAGTTGATTCACATTCGTCCATCGAAAACGCCTGGGAGATGAGTCCAACGAATTTGGAGAAAAATTGATTGGGGCCATGCGACTGTTAATTTTCCTTTTACGAACCGAGAACGAGCAACAATATGGACTTGCAAATACGGGGAAGATACGATATGATGCCGCGCGCTATGAGACAATTGCCCAAGGCCTATGAACCCACCCAGGTAGAGGAAAAATGGCAGCAACGCTGGCAAGAGGAAGGCTGTTTTCACGCTGACGCGCACGCGACAAAGTCGGCATACAGCATTGTGATACCGCCGCCGAATGTGACCGGGGTGCTGCACATGGGGCATGTGCTCAACAACACGATACAAGACATTCTGGCGCGCCGCGCGCGGCAGGAAGGCAAAGAAGTGTTGTGGCTGCCGGGCACAGACCACGCAGGCATCGCCACACAGGCGCGCGTCGAGAAAGAATTGGCCAAGGAAACGCCCCCACGCACGCGCTTTGACATTGGGCGTGAAGATTTCGTGAAAATGGTGTGGGCTTGGAAGGAGGAGCACGGCGGCATCATCATTAAACAGCTCAAAAAGCTCGGTTGCTCCTGCGATTGGGAACGCGAGCGATTCACCATGGACCCGGGTTATGCGGCCGAGGTGGCGCGCGTCTTTGTCGAATTATTCCGCGAGGGACTCATCTACCGCGGATTGCGCATGGTGAATTGGGACCCCGTGCTGCTCACGGCGCTCTCGGACGAGGAAGTCATCATGACGCCGAGCAAGAGCAAGCTTTACACCATCCGGTACCGATTGGAAGATGACCCGAACCGCTGGCTGCTGGTAGCCACCACGCGCCCGGAAACCATCATGGCGGATGTGGCGGTGGCGGTCAATCCGAAGGACCCGCGGTATGCCGACATGCTGGGCAAGAAGGTGATACGCCCCCTCTGCGAGGCGCCGATACCCATCATTGCCGATGAGCATGTGGAGATAGGCTTTGGCACGGGCGCGCTCAAAATCACCCCGGCGCACGACCGCGTGGACTTCGAAGTGGGGGTGCGTTATGGGTTGCAGATCATCGACGTGCTGACGGCGGACGGGCATATCAACTGCCCGGGATGCCCAGAACTGCACGGCAAAGAACGATTTGAGGCGCGCGACCTGTCAGCCGACCTGCTGCGACAAAAGGGCTTGCTCGAGAAAGAGGAAGCTTACGAAAACAACGTAGGCATCAGCCAACGTTCGGATGTGCCGATTGAACCACGCCTGAGCATGCAGTGGTTTCTCAAGTACCCGTGCGTGCAGGAGGCCAAGGATGCCGTGGCCAACGGGGATATCGTCTTCCGTCCCGCGCACTGGGCCAAGACCTACATGCATTGGCTGGACGGCATTCAGGACTGGTGCATCAGTCGCCAGCTTTGGTGGGGACACCGCATCCCGGTGTGGTACCGCAAGGGAATGGCGGCCGAGTTGAAGGAAGCGGCCAAGCTGGATGTGGCGGATGCAGACGCCGGGCGCATCTATGTGGGCGTGGAACCGCCAACGGACCCGGAAAACTGGGTGCAGGACGAGGACGCGCTTGACACATGGTTCAGCAGCTGGCTGTGGCCCTTCGCCACCATGGATGCGGATTGCCGAGCTAAGTTCTACCCCACCAGCGATCTCGTCACCGGGCCGGACATCATCTTCTTCTGGGTCTCACGCATGATTATGGCCGGCTATCGCTTTGCGGGCGCCAAGCCTTTTTCCAATGTCTTTTTCACCTCGATTGTGCGCGATCTGCAGGGACGCAAGATGAGCAAGAGCTTGGGCAACAGTCCCGACCCCTTGGACCTCATCGAACGCTACGGAGCGGATGGTCTGCGCTTCGGGCTGATGCGCATTGCGCCCACGGGGACAGACGTAAAGTTCGACGAGAAGCAAATCGAAGAAGGTAAAAACTTTGCCAACAAGCTCTACAATGCGGCGCGTTTCCGCATGATGCAAGGCGAGAACAGCAGCTCCCCCGCGCCGAAATTCTCGCCGGTCCATATCGATATCCTCGCCAAACTCAAGCAACTTCATACCCAACTGGCAGACGCCCTCGGCAAATACGAATTTAACGCCTGCGTCCAAGCTCTCTACTCATTTTTCTGGAACGAATACTGCTCGCTCTTTCTCGAGGCCGTCAAGAATGACCTGCGCGAAGGGGCAGATCCCGCTGTGCGCAATGCCACGCTCTCCACAATCGACACCGTGCTGCGGCATTATTTGTCGTTGCTTGCACCCATCATGCCACACATTACCGAGGAGCTGTGGGAAAGCCTGGGCTACGCTGCGCGATACGGCGGGAAACCGCTCATGCTCACCGAGCTGCCCGATGACACCGCTCTGCTTTCCGGACTGGAAGAGAGTGAGATTGCACTGGCGCGCGCCACAGCAACCGCCCTGTATGAAACCGCCAACCGAGCCCGCAACCTCAAAGCGGAATATAACCTGGCCACCAACAAAAATGTACGCCTCGTGCTGAAGCCCGCCGGATCGATTGAGGCTGACTTAGCGGGAAGGTTGGCCTTATTGGTCGGCGCTAAAGAAACAGCCGTGGAACAAGATTACACGGCTCCCCGCGGTACGCCGACGGCGCTTACGCCGCTGGGCGAACTCTTCCTGCCGCTGGATGGCTTGGTAGATGTGCAGGCCGAAAGGGCTCGCATTGCCAAAGAACTCGATCAAATTGCCAAGGAAATTGTCAAAAGCGAGACCAAATTGAGCAATCCCTCCTTTATGCAGCGAGCCCCGGCAGAGGTGGTGCAGCAAGAGCAAGCGCGCTTACGGGATTGGAATGAAAAGAAGCAACACCTTATCGCCATGCAGGCCGCACTCTCATGACTTTTTCACTTCATTTCCGGCTGCTTGCGGCCATGATGCTTTTGCCCGGCGCCCTTCTCCTTGCGCAAGAAGACTCCCCTGCGCCCAAGGCTTCCACAACGCACCGCGAGGCCGCTTTGGCGCTCATCGACCTGCTCCGACAGACAGAGGCTTGTCTGGCAAGGTGCACTGATGCTGCGCAGGTGCAGGCCGCTCTTCCGCACTTGCGCCGCTTGGCGGAGCAGGTGCACGCCTTCAAACGCATGCAGGACGCGCTCCCGGAACCCACAACGCAGGATTACATGGCAGCACAGGATTTGAGCGGTGACTTCAACACCGTTTGGGAGGCTATTCGATCCCACATCCGGCGGCTTGAGTCAGCCAAACTGATCACCCGCGAGCTGCGCGACTTGCTCGTCATTGCTCCGTCGGAAGACGCTCCCTAACTCGAAGCCGGCCCACACGGAGCTGCCCTACCAAAAAACAACGCTGGAAAACTGATTTTTTTTGCGAGGGGAAGTCTCCACAAGATGTAGTAGCAGATAGAAACAAGTTCTGCCATATAAGCCAATGGCCGCTCCAAGGAAGCCAAACGGAAAGAGCTCCTCACAAAATTCGGACTTGCAAAATGTCAGCAAATTCGTATGATTCAGGCATCTCTCTCCCGACAAACGACCATGAAAGAGGCACGAGCTACCAACACAGTATTGAGTGAGTCGGACGCACGCAGTCTGACAGATTTCATCATGTTTTCCCAGCGCAATTTGATATTGAAGCTATCCCCTGTACTCAACCGCGGACGCATATCCTACCCCCAGTTTTTTCTGCTCGCCTACCTGGAGGAGGAAGAATGCCTCTCCATGAGCAGCATTGCCCGCATTATGGGACACTCTACAGCTGCTGCCACAGGTATGGTTGACAAGCTTGAAGAGCTCGGGCATCTGCGCCGTTACACGGCTGCATCTGATCGCCGTAAAATCATGGTGAGCATCACCGAACAGGGCAGACGACTCGTGGCCGACCTGCGCAGCAACATTGCTCAGGACCTCGCACAACTCATGGCGAAAGAGGACGAGAAAATTGCTCTGAAAAAAGCGCGCCATCTCATTTCGGGCAGCGGGGTTCAGAAGGTTTCTCGCATTCGCTAGTTGCCATGTCACGTTTTGCCCCATCGTACTTGGAGCGCATCAATGCTTTTCCGGAGAACTTTGCACGTTTCATCACGCGAATTCCGGAGGTGCCTGTCAGCCCCAATCGTGACGAGGTGATTGCCGCACTGACTCCGGCGCATGAAAAAGTCCTGCGTGAGGGAGGCATTGACCCCAAATTCCTGCGCCGCGCTCAACAAGTCCATGGCAACCGCGTTGCAATTGTGGGTGATATCGGCTGCTCCTACCCGGTAGAAGGAGTGGACGGCCTGTTCTGCGGTGGGGTGGCGGACTGCTGTCTGGGCATCTACGTGGCGGATTGCGCCGCCATTTGGGTATACGATACGGTAAGCGGCAGTCGGGGACTCATCCACTCCGGCAAGATGGGCACACAGCTCAACATTGTGGGCGAGCTGTTTGCGCGGATGTACAAAGTACTTGGTGTGCAGGCGAAGAACTGCATTGCCGTCATATCACCCTGCGTGCGACCGCCGCACTACGAGGTGGACATTCCGTCTGCATTATGCTCCCAGCTCATGGAAGCGGGTGTGCAAGCGGGCAATATTGTGGATTGCGGTTTGGACACCGCTGCTGACTTGGATACCTTTTATTCCTATCGGATGGAAAAGGGCAACACCGGTCGGATGCTGGCCCTGTTTGGGCGGTCCAACCCCGCGGTGTAATGGGCGCGAAATCGGTCAAGGAGGAACTGCGACGGCAAATGCTGCAAAAGCTGCGCGCGCTCCCCGCCGGATATGTCGCGGAACAATCAACTCGCCTGCGCGGCATGCTCCGCCACCTGCTGGATACGCCGCAGAGTCTGGCTATTTTCATGTACGCCGCACTGCCTCATGAGATTGATTTGCTGCCCCTGATCAACCTCTACCCCCGGCACGCCTTTTATTTTCCCCGTTGTTTGACGAAGCATCGTCTGGTTTTCCACCGCGTCACCGACCCGCCTAAGCAGCTACGTCCGGGGGCTATGAGCATTCGCACGCCGCTTGAAACGCTGCCCACTCTTCCTGCTCAACAGGCAGACCTCGTGATTGTGCCTGGTCTTGCTTTCACAGCGACCGGTTACCGCTTGGGCTATGGTGGCGGGTACTACGACCGGTTGATTGCCGACTGCCCTACCCTTTCCACCGTGTCACTTGCCCTGCGTGAGCAGCTGTTGCCCTCCCTGCCCATGGATGAGCACGACATGCGAGTCGCGCGCGTTCTCTCATGAGGAATGAAAGGGCGGCAGCTTGTACGTCCCGCCGCAATAAGCAACACTTGCGCTACGTGCCCACATTTGTCCCAAGAAAAACGGGCCCTCGCATACTTGTTTCGATATTTCTCTGCGAGCTCTCGTATGATTTCTTGTTTTATGGTTGTTTTTTCGGCGCCTCCTGAATGATGAGGTCACGCGGTTTGCTTTAAACAGCACTAATAAAGCTTGAAAACAAGGCTTTATTTCGTTACCATGGGGGCGATGCTTGCTTCACTGCGCAGAATGCCTTTTTTTCGCAAACTTTTTATCGCTCTTCTTGGCGCGGGCGCGGTAGGATTCTGCTGGTGGCTCAGCGCACGCGATGCCGGGGAGAAGGGAGCAACAGCCCTGCCTGCCGATCCTTCCAGGCAGAGCGTGGCGCAGCTGCTCGGCGGTCTCATCCTGCTCAGCCCGGATCAGGTCGTTACTGCGCCTGAAGTTGATGGATTTCAATGGCCATGTGGCGCCCCCACCGGCGCGATGATCTACGATGCACAGCCCTTTGGCGCCATGAATCGAAAGCGGCACGGTCACCACACCGGCAAAGACCTCAACGGCATCGGAGGACAAAATACTGATTTAGGCGAACCCGTGTGCGCCGCCGGGCGGGGGCTGGTAGTGTACAGTGGCGTACCCTCGGACGAGTGGGGCAATGTAGTGGTACTGGCGCATCGGATCCCGGGTGAACAAGGAATCGTGCAGACCCTCTATGCGCACCTCAACACGAGAGAAGCCCGCGTTGGTCAATTTGTAAGCCGAGGGCAACGTATTGGCACCATCGGGACAGCCAATGGGAAATACCTCGCACACCTGCATTTTGAGGCTATACGCTCACTGAGCACCGAGGCTGGCATGCGCGGATATCACCCTACGGGCACGATGAACCGCACCGACCCAGCCGAGCTTATCCGCGGGTATCCTGCGCCTCCTATGCCTGACCCCTACTCGGAGGTGCGACGCATTCGCATCCGCGAAGCATTGATGCAAGATACTACTGCGGCACCAACGCCCATACCCGGGGCGAAGGAAGGCTTTATACCCGTGAAACCTCAACAATTTTTAACACCATGAAACAACATCCCATCCTCATTATCTTTATCATCATTTTACTCATCGCAGCGGGTATCACCGGCATCTACCGCGGCAGTCAGGAAACGGAGTCCGCGCCTCCACCACCTGTTGAAGAGCCAAAGCCGCAGCCTGCGCCCGCAGAGCAGCCCCAACCCACGCTGCCTCACCCGGCCCCTCCAACCACGGTCCCCGCACGCCCAGTTGAACAACCGCACTCGGCAGAACATGCCTCAGCCTTGCAGATAGCGCAAGCCCTGCAACTTCCGCGAGAGCAAAGATCAGCTGCCTTGGAGAAAATTGCCAATGACGCGCAACTCTCGCCTGAATCAAAAAAAGCGCTCAACGAATGGGAGGCCGGCGAGGGCAAAGTCAACGTGGAGGAAGTCGGCACCGTCATCCCGAAGGAAGGCTCCGGAAAACTCACTCGCTACCGTATCTCCACTGAGGGAGGAAAAGAGCACTTGCTGGTCACCATCGCAACTCCGGAAAAGGGCGAGCCTCGCGTGGAAAGCATCGAAAAAGCGTCGGCGGACAAAATGCGACTCACGCCTGAAAGCGATGCCCTCAGCGTGGTGGAAGGCTTTGTAGAAGCTCTCCGGCAGGGAGATATGGACACGGCTCGGCGACTCATCGCAGGCGGTGAAGTATCTGACGCCACACTGGCAGGATTGTGCATGATGTTTGAAGAGGGCGACCTGAAATTGCGCGAGCGGCTCCCCATGCGCAACATGTACCATAACGAAAAGAACTCCGGCTACCTCGTCTACCTTTCCCCAAAAGAAACGGAAGCAAACAACCGACATGCCAGCAACGTGGGCATTGAGCTGGTGCGTGACGAAAAGGACGGCTGGCGCGTCAAAGCCGTGTCACTGGACAATTTACTCACCCACTACGAACAAGCAGCCGAACAAGAGGGAGGCGTGTATTTCCCGATCGTCAAGAGCCCTCATGGCGGAGATTCGCTGGTGCTCTACTTTGCTTTTGACGATGATAAGCTCAGTCCGCGTTCTGTGAGCCAGCTGCGTATCGTGGCCCAGCTGCTCAAGCGCAGCAACGGCGAGCTGAATATCTCCGGACATACCGATGATGTGGGCACCGAAGCCTACAACATGGATCTCTCGCGACGGCGCGCAGAAGCAGTAAAACAAGCGCTGATTGCCGATGGGGTGGAAGGCAACCGCATCTCCACACGAGGGATGGGGAAGAGCCAACCGAGGCGTTCCTACAGAGTCGGCGATTCCCGGCAGACCATCTCCACGATCCGCAGCGAAAATCGCCGCGCGGAAATATACCTCGACTTCTGACGCCGCGTGCACTCGGATCTCCCAGGAGCAGCAAATGCCATCGACTTTGCGTCCCTGCTCAATGCACAGCAACTTTCTGCTGTCATGACTCAAGCGCAGCACGCGCTTGTCATCGCCGGCGCAGGGAGTGGTAAGACACGCACGCTCACCTACCGAGTAGCCTGGCTGCTTTCGCGGGGTGTGCCCGGATGGCGAATTTTACTACTTACCTTCACCAACAAGGCGGCACACGAAATGCTGGAACGCGTGCAAAAACTTGTAGGCATGCAATCGGGCACCATCTGGGGCGGCACGTTTCATTCCATCGCTAATCGCATCTTGCGCTCCCACGCTGAACGACTCGGCTATCGTCCCGGCTTCACCATCATCGATAGCGATGACCAAAAGGCCCTCATGCGCGCGCTCGTCAAGCAACACGTTGGCAAACAAAACAAAAATGATCCCTTCCCCAAACCTGAGCTGTTGCTCAACATCTTGAGCCTGGCTACCAATACCGGGCGCGACTGGGAAGAGCTACTGGGCATGAACTACCCCTCGCTCAAGAAGCATGTCCAGACCGTCGCTGCCATCTACACGGACTACGCGCAACGCAAGCGCGAGGCCAACACCATGGACTTCGATGACTTACTGGTCAAGCTTCTTGAGCTGTTGAGGCAGCATGAGGAAGTGCGCAGCATGCTACAGGGGCGCTTTCTGCACGTGCTGGTAGACGAGTACCAGGATACGAATGTGCTGCAGGATCGCATTATCAGCCTGCTGGGCGGCGGGCAACACACCTGTCTGGAGGCAGTGGGCGATGATGCGCAGAGCATCTATTCCTGGCGTGGAGCGCAAGTGGACCACATCTTCAAGTTCACCGAGCGTTATCCGGATGCCGAGGTGTACAAAATCGAGACCAACTACCGCAGTCTGCCCGCCATTTTAGAGATCGCCAACGCGACCATAGCCGGCAACGAGCGACAATTTCACAAGGTGTTGCAACCCAACCGCCAAGGGGATGGTCGGTTGCCCACTATTTATCCTGCGCCCGACAACCGCACCGAAGCCATGTACGTGGCACAGCGTATCGCAGAGCTCATCGACTACGGCGAAAAACCGGCTGAGATCGCCGTGCTCTACCGCGCGCATTTTCACAGCCTGGATATTCAAATGGAACTGACGCGCCGCCACATCCCCTACCGCATCACCAGTGGCCTGCGGTTCTTTGAACAAGCGCACGTGAAAGATGTGGTGGCCTACTTGCGTCTGCTCGCCAACCCGAATGACGAAACGGCGTTCCGCCGAATCGTCTCTACATTCCCGAAGGTGGGTGAAATAAGCGCCGGCAACATGTGGATCAACTGGCAAAAGGCTTGGCAAGACGCGGTGAATGAAAAGCCTCCAACCTCACGGCGTCGGCACACAGACCTCGCCAACAAGGTCCACGTGCCCGCCGCAGCCCAAGCGCATTGGAACGCCATGCTCGACACGCTCGATGGCCTGCAACCCGAGGATCACGAGCTCACTCCGGCAGAAATGGTCATGCACGTACTGCAACGCATCGATCCTTTCCTGCGGGCACAGTACGAGAACGCCGAAGAACGCATGGAAGATATCGAACAGCTTGCACGATCCCTTTCCGATGCGGAAAACCTCGATGACTTCCTCTCCCAAGTTGCCCTGCTCAGCGAAACCGATCGCGAAGTTTCCGCGCAAGAGGACGACAAGATAACCCTGAGCACCATCCACCAGGCCAAGGGACTGGAATGGAATCACGTGTTCATTATGTTTCTCGGGGAGGGATTGTTCCCCCACTACCGAATCATCAACGGCTGCGATCCGGCCGAAATGGAGGAGGAAACCCGTCTCTTTTACGTGGCCGTGACCCGCGCAAAGGATAGACTTACGCTCTCCTACCCGCGCTACAACGGGCACAGCTACGAAGGTCAATTTTGCCATCCCTCGCGCTTCCTCACTGCCCTGCCGCCAGAACTCTACGAAGTTGAGCAGGGCTAGGCAACTCAATCGTGCTTGTGCCCGCAATGGCAATCGCCGTGGTCATGCTCACCTTGGCCATCAGCGCCGTGGCACCCGCAATGGCAGTGATGATCGTGCGTGTCCTCAGCGTGCGGAGAAAGCAGTGCCCTCAACTCCGCATTGTTGGACAACTCAATGGCCAGTTGACCGCGTGAATTGTGTCGCTGGGGATCCGCTCCAGCCAGAAGCAACATCTGCGCAATGTTGACGTACCCATATCTGGCAGCCAAGTGCAAAGGAGGCTCACCGTACGCATTCGGCGCATCCGGGTCAGCCCCCATCGCCAGCAGCACACCGATCAACTTCTCATCTGGCTGCACGTCCATCTCCTTGAACTCCGGCGCCAGGTCCACTTCATCCTGCAGAAGCAGCGTGGCCGCACGTTTCAGAGTTTCCGGGCTCTCACCGCGCTCAAACTCCTCCAAAAACTGTTGAACGGCCTCATCGTAATCATCGGGATCAAGCTGCTGCACCATGGCAAGCAAGTCCTGCGGCATCACCTGAGGACGTTCTTCCTTGCCGAGCACGATCGTATTCCAGCCATTTTCTTGCATGCGGTCATCATACCGAAAGAAGCGGTAAAAGACCAGTCAATTTCAAGGCGTGCGCATGAAAAATTAGGCTCTCGTCTTATGCGGCTCGAAAGTTTCTCCTGAGAGGCGGCTGCACCGCGCCTTTCTCGGCAGGTACCTTCTACAACTATATCCACCAAGGTATGATCGGCATCCTGCTCATGATAGGATTCTCGGTCTCGCAAAAAAATGAACCGCGTCGATGCCATTTTACGACTTTCACCCCAGCTACATGTCATGCCTGACGTACCCAAAAAAAGCCCCGGTGAGGAAATCACCGAGGCTTTTGTTGAAGTTAACAAAGCTTTGCTAACTCTCATTCTTTCGCGTCTTCCTGAACAGAAGCAGCCTCGTCTTCGTTTCCCGGAACATCGGAGCCCTCGTCTTCCTCTTCATCGTCAGGAATGACGATGGAAATGTCCTGAATGGATTCCTTGGAATTGAGGGTAACGAGTTTGACGCCCTGCGTGGCGCGACCTGTTTCGCGAATGGTGTTCACCTTGATGCGCACGGATTGACCGGCAGAAGTCATAATCATGAGCTCGTCATCATCCGTCACGGTCGTGGCAGAAACCACCTTACCTGTTTTCTCCGTGCAGTTCATCGTCTTGAGGCCAATACCACCGCGGGATTGCAGGCGGTATTCGGAAAAAGCCGTGCGCTTGCCAAGGCCGTTTTCCGCAACCACGAGGAGGTGAGCGGCGTTGTCGTGCACCACGGCGAGAGACACCACGTAGTCCCCTTCGCGCAGGCGAATGCCGCGCACGCCAATGGTGTTGCGCCCCTGAGTACGCATATCGGCCTCATTGAAGCGGATGCTCATGCCGTTGTGCGTGACCAGCACGACATCCTGAGAACCGGAAGTAAGCGCTGCCATGACAAGGGAGTTGCCCTCCTCGAGATTAATCGCAATGATACCGGCCTTGCGGTAGTTCACAAAATCGTTCAGCGCCGTCTTCTTCACCGTGCCGTCGCGAGTGGCAAACACCACATTGCCGGAGTCCTCCGAGAAGGTGATGTCCTTCCCATTGTCATCCACCTTGCGTTCCAAACGCAACACGGCGGCAATGCGCTCCTCCGCCTGCAAGTCCAGCAGATTTTTGATGGAACGACCCTG
Source organism: uncultured Akkermansia sp. (assembly GCA_947632055.1). GTDB lineage: Bacteria > Verrucomicrobiota > Verrucomicrobiia > Verrucomicrobiales > Akkermansiaceae > Akkermansia. The sequence continues at coordinate 14,472 of CANRNS010000022.1, read as the reverse complement.
CGCACTACGCGCGGCCTCATCGATGTCGTACACGCGTTCCACGTACACGCGACCGGTGTTGGTAAAGAACATGATGTAGTCGTGATTTTGCGCAGAGAAGAGGTGCTCCACGTAATCCACGGCGTCCTTCTTGTTCTTGGTGGATGCGGCTTTGATGCCTTTGCCGCCGCGCCCTTGCAAGCGGTATTCATCCGTCTTGGTTCGCTTGATGTAACCGCTGTGCGTGATGGTAACCACCATAGAATCATTCGGGATAAGATCCTCAATGGCCATATCGCCCTCAAAGGGGATGATATGGGTCATACGCGGCGTGGCGTACTTCTCCTTGATGGCACGCAGCTCATCCTTCACGATACCCAGCACACGGCTTTCGTTAGCAAGAATATCCAAGTAGTCCTCAATCTGCACCAGCAAACCTTTGTACTCATCGGTGATCTTATCGTTCTCCAACGCGGTGAGCTGGTAGAGGCGCAACTCAAGGATGGCGTTTACCTGGCGTTCGGTAAAGACGTACTGGTCGCCTTGCACGGAAGGCTGCTCGTGGATGAGAATGCCCAAGCCCTTCGCCAGCTTGGTGGGGAAACGGAACTGCATGAGACGAGCGCGTGCTTCATCACGGTTCTTGGAATCGCGGATGATGCGGATAAACTCATCCAAGTTTGCCAGCGCTATCAGATAGGCCTCCAACACCTCGGCACGGTCCTCGGCCTTGCCGAGCAAGTACTTTGTGCGCCGTACCACGACCTCTCGCCGGTGTTCCACATAAAAATTGATGGCATCCTTGATTGTGAGCACCTTCGGTCTCCCCTCGTGGATGGCCAACATGTTCACCGCAAAGGAAGTTGACAAACTCGTGAGTTTGTAGAGCTGATTCATGACCACCTGTGGCCGGGCATCGCGTTTCAGTTCAAGCTCGATGTAGTCCGTGAGGTCGCGCATACCGGCGATGTCATTGATCACCTTGTCACGCACAAGCTCTGCAATGCGTTCCTGCAGCACTGCGCGGTTCACCCCGTATGGGACATCTGAGATGTGGATGAACTCGCGACCACTCTCGCTGGTCACTACCTCCATCTTACCGCGCATCAACACACTGCCACGTCCGGTGCGGAAATAGCTGTCAATACCCTTGTAGCCCAAGATATAGCCGCCGGTCGGGAAGTCGGGACCCTTGATGTAGGCGCGCAACTGCTCCGCCGTAATGTGCGGGTTATCGATGCATGCGCAAATGCCATCCACAACCTCGCCAAGGTTATGCGGAGCCATATTGGTAGCCATGCCCACGGCAATGCCCGTGCCGCCGTTCACCAGTAAATTCGGAAAGGCAGACGGAAAGACAACCGGCTCAGTAAGGCGGTTATCGTAGTTGGGCTGGAAATCCACAGTGTCTTTATCCAAGTCATCCATAAGCGCCACGCCGAGTGCACTAAGTTTTGCCTCGGTGTATCGCATGGCGGCGGGGGGATCGCCCTCAGGGGTGCCAAAGTTGCCTTGCCCCTGTACCAGCACATCGCGCATATTCCACGGCTGAGCCATCGTCACCAAAGTGCCGTACGCAGACTGGTCACCATGCGGGTGGTAGTTGCCTATGGTATCACCCACTATCTTACCGCACTTGATGGTACCTTTGCTCGGCACAAGCCCCAACTCATGCATGGCGTAAAGTACACGACGCTGGGAAGGTTTCAGCCCATCTCGGACATCCGGCAGGGCACGGGAAATAATCACGGACATGGAATAATCCAGGAAGCTGCGAGAAACTTCCTCAGCCACATCTACGGGTCGTATTCTTGTTTCGCTCATAATTCAGAAGATTTTGGATTGGAATTACACATCGAGATTACGTACGTTCAGCGCATTGTCCTCAATAAAGCGGCGGCGCGGTTCAACGAGGTCGCCCATGAGAATCGTGAACATCTTGTCGACCTGCACGGCATTGGAGTCGTCAAAACGAACGCGCAAAAGCTCACGCTTTTCGGGATCCATCGTGGTAGCGTACAAGTCCTTGGCGTCCATCTCACCCAAACCTTTGAAGCGGGTAATGGAAACACTGCGTCCGCCTATTTCGAGGATGCGGGTGAGGATATCCGGCACATAGAAGATGGGCGTGGGATTCTCCTTTCCCTTTTCCAGCAGGTCGTAAACAGGCGCGTCCTCAGAGAGAAGATGATCTCCCGGAATGCCGAGTTCTTCGAGACGAGCGATGAGACGAGTGATGGATTTGGCTTCGTGCAGCTCGTGGAGCAGAGCGCGACGGCTGGGCCCCTCACGCACCGGCAAGGGATGCTCCGCGAGTTCTTCCTCGCTCGGTTCTCCGAAAAGGAAAAGATCCGGGTTGGCATCGGAATAAGCGGTAAGAGCCTCTTCATCCGCAAAGTATTCCACGGTCTCATCATTGCCGCAGCGCACCTTCACAAGGTACTGAGGAAAGTCGCCATTGTCTGCGCGGTGGCGCAAAAGGTCCCTGAAGTTTCCCCCGTGCTGAGCCACGCTGGCCTCGTATTTCTGCAGCTGGATGAGCGTTTCCAGAATGCCCATCAGGGAATCTGCATCAAACTCTTTCTTACCGTCAGCGGTGCGCAGAATCACATCTCCTGCGCCTAAAGAAATAAGCTTGCGGTTAAGCTCCACCTCATCCTGCACGTACTGTTCCACCTTGCGGTGAATCACGCGGTAAAGCGGCGGCTGGGCAATGTAAAGGTACCCCGCGCGCACCAACTGCGGCATGTGCCGGCAGAAGAGGGTGAGCAACAGGGTGCAAATATGAGCGCCATCCACATCCGCATCAGCCATGATGATGATTTTATGGTAGCGAACCTTAGCGAGATCGAAAGAACCTTCCCCTTCGCCATCCCCAACACCGGCGCCAATGGCTGTGATGATGTTCTGAATGGTCTCACTACCCAGCGCCTTGTCCAGGCGTGCTTTCTCAACGTTCAGTATCTTGCCGCGCAATGGGAGAATGGCCTGCGTGCGGCGGTCCCGCCCCATCTTGGCGGAACCACCTGCAGAATCGCCCTCCACAATGAACAGCTCACACTGCTCCGGGTCGCGGTTGGAACAGTCTGCCAACTTACCGGGCAGTCCGCCGCCCACGCTCATCGAACTCTTGCGCACGGCTTCGCGAGCCTTGCGCGCCGCCTCGCGCGCACGAGAAGCAATGAGGCATTTTTCGATAATCACCCTGGCTTCTGCCGGATGTTCCTCGAAGTATTCCTTGAGCTCCTCGTACACCACGCCGCTCACCACGCCCTCGATCTCGGTATTCACGAGCTTATCCTTCGTCTGGCTAGAGAAGCGCGGGTTGGGCATCTTCACCGAAATGACCGCCACGAGACCCTCGCGCACATCGTCGCCGGTGAGGCTCGGGTCTTTATCCTTGAGCATATTGTTGCTCTTGGAGTACTGATTAATGGCGCGGGTGAGCGCACTGCGAAAACCGGAGAGGTGCGTACCGCCGTCGCCGTTGAAGATGCTGTTGGCGAAGCAGAGCACCTGGTAGCGGTCGCTGTCGTTGTACTGCATCACCACGTCCACGATCACGTCGTCCTCCATGGTTTTGCCATCGTATTCCACTTCAACGTGCCGTACGCCGGAAACGCAAATGGGGTCGGGGGTGATGAGCGTCTTATTCTCCCCGAGCTGGCGGACAAATTCGCGAATGCCATCCTTGTACAGGAAAGTCTCTCTTCTCTGCTCCGGTTGGGTACGTTCATCCACTAGTTCGATGACGAGTCCCGGATTCAGGAAAGCCAACTCGCGAAGTCGACGCGTCAGGTGGTCAAACTGGAACTCCGTGGTATCGGTGAAGATGGTGGGATCCGGCAGGAACGTAATGGTCGTGCCGGTTTGCTGCACAGGACACGTGCCCACCACATGCAGTTTCTCTTTAGTCTTACCGCGCTCAAAGGTGATGACATGCCGTTTGCCGTCGCGCCGGACTTCCGCCTTGAACCAGTCCGAAAGAGCATTCACGCATTTGGCGCCTACACCGTGCAACCCGCCGCTGTACTTGTACGCCCCCTGCCCGAACTTTCCGCCCGCGTGCAAGTTTGTCAGTACTAATTCCACCGCCGGAATGCCAAACTTCGGATGAATGTCCACCGGGATGCCTCGCCCATTGTCAATCACCGATATCGATCCATCAACGTGGATGACAATCTCGATGTGCGTGCAGTACCCTGCCAAGTGCTCGTCTATCGAGTTGTCCAATACCTCAAATACGCAATGATGCAACCCCCTCTCATCCGGATCGCCTATGTACATGCCTGGTCGCTTCCGCACCGCCTCCAAACCTTCCAGCTTGTCAATTTGAGCGGCGCTGTATTCCTGCTGTGCTCCCGTGTCTACCCGCTGTGCAGGTTCTCCGGTCGTTGTTTGTTCACTCATACGCGCACATTATGCGCGCGTACGCGCGCGCGTGCAAGCCTGTTTCGCGTCATTTTTTTGCCATTATTTCGTTTTTTCTACTTTTCCCCTTGACGGAATGAAGCAAAAGGTGTAGTTTGTCTTCAACAGTTGCTCATTCGAGCAATCATTATCTAAAAAATCACAGACGATGAAACAGAACTATGAAATTGAAGTAGACTGCGCGAACTGTGCAGCGAAAATGGAACGAGCGACGAAAGAGGTGAGCGGAGTAAAAGGAGCCGTCATCAATTTCATCATGCAGCAACTGACAGTGGAGTTTGAAGAGGGTGCGGATATCAAGGCAGTGATGGCAGCCGTCGTGAAAGCCTGCAAAAAAGTGGAACCTGATTGCGAGATAGAGTGCTGAAAAGGAGGAGGGGTGAGGCATGACCAAGAAGCAAAAGAAGATGCTGTGGCGCATCATCGTGGCAGGCGTTCTACTGATCGCCCTGCAATTTACGCCGCTGGCGGGAGCATGGAGATTAGCCGTCAGCCTGGGGATCTACCTGATTGTGGCGTATGACATCTTGCTTAAATCGGCGCGTGGACTGCTGGCAGGTCAGTTTCTGGACGAGAACTTCCTGATGGCCATCGCGAGTCTTGGAGCCTTTGCACTGGGAATGAGCAATGGGAGCGGGGACTACAACGAGGCCATTGCCGTCATCCTCTTTTACCAAATTGGCGAACTTTTTCAAAGCTGTGCCGTTTCGAAAAGTCGGCGCAGCATCACTGCACTCATGGATATTCGTCCGGACTACGCCCATCGGGAAATCAACGGACAACTCAGGACGGTTTCCCCGGACGAAGTATCCATTGGCAGCATCATTGTGGTGCAGCCCGGTGAAAAAATACCGCTGGACGGCATCGTTGAACAAGGAGACAGCGCGTTAGACACGTCCGCTCTGACCGGCGAAAGCGTGCCGCGTTCTGTGCATCCTGGGGAGGAGGTCATGAGCGGATGCATCAACCTGCGCTCTCCGCTGCGCATTCGGACGACACGCGAGTTCGGGGAATCCACCGTCACCAAAATCCTGCAGCTCATGCAGGAGGCAACGAACCGCAAGTCCAGATCGGAACAATTTATCACCAGGTTTGCGCGCGTATACACGCCCCTTGTATGCGGGGCAGCGCTTCTGTTGGCAATACTGCCGCCCGTAGCGCTACTTGCCATGGGCAATTCTGCCGAGTGGACCACATGGCTGTATCGAGCGCTCATTTTCCTGGTCATCAGCTGTCCCTGCGCCCTCGTGCTCAGCATACCTCTCTCGTTCTTCGCCGGCATTGGCGGGGCGGGACGCGCCGGCATCCTCATCAAGGGGTCACACTTCGTGGAGACCCTCGCGCAAGCGCAGGTAGCCGTCTTTGATAAAACGGGCACTCTCACCCGGGGAGTCTTTGAGGTTGTGGCGGCCCATCACAGCCCCTACTCTCTGCACGAACTGCTCCAATTCGCTGCAGCGGCGGAGAGCGCCTCTTCCCACCCTATCGGCATCAGCCTATGTCAAGCCTGTAAACATCCCCTTCCCGCCTCCGACATCGCCGATATGCAGGAGCTGCAAGGTTTGGGCGTCATCTCCACCGTCAAGGGGTTGCGGGTGGCCGTCGGCAATGAAAAGCTTATGGACCAGGAAGGCGCCCAAGCTCTGCCTTGTCATTGCGTAGGCACCATCGTCCACATCGCCATCGATCACCGCTACGCCGGGCACATCCTCATATCGGATTCCCTGAAACCGACATCGGCCCGCGCATTAGCCGAACTTAAATCCATGGGCATTCGCAAGACGGTGATGCTGACCGGCGATAACCAGCGCACGGCCGAAGCTGTGGCCCGCGAGCTTGCGCTTGACGAGGTGCACTGTGAGCTGCTGCCAGCCCACAAAGTAGCAGAAGTGGAGCAGCTGATGCGGGCGAACATTGGTCGACTCTTTTTCGTGGGTGACGGCGTCAATGACGCCCCTGTACTTGCCCGCGCGGACGTGGGGATTGCCATGGGCGGGCTGGGCAGCGATGCAGCCATTGAAGCGGCGGATGTCGTCATCATGGACGATGATCCGGCGCGCATCCCTCTGGCCATGCGCATTGCCCGCAAATGCATGCGCATCGTGCGCCAGAACATCGTCTTTGCCCTGGTCACCAAGTTTGCCTGTCTCGCCCTCGGAGCCCTCGGTCTGGCCAATATGTGGTTTGCCATCTTCGCCGATGTGGGCGTGCTCGTGCTGTGCGTCCTCAATGCCATCCGCTCCATGTATAACAACTAACTCGGATGCAAGCTGCGTGCGGGGACGTCCCAGCTTCCCCCTGCCCTGCCAACGAAAGCGTTTTATGATGCGCCCCAGGCGCGGTTAGCCCCGACAGGAATCGAACCTGTATTTGCCCTTTAGGAGAGGGCCGTTCTATCCATTGAACTACGAGGCCGCCCGGGTGGGGGTGTTTGTACACCGAAAGAGGAAGAATAGCAAGAATAAATTATGAAAAAGCGCGGCGGAGACGCTCCAACTGCGACTCGGAGAGAAAGGGAACAAGCTGAGACAAAATGCGGGGGAGGAACTCGGGAAGCGACCAGGCATGCAGCGGCTGCGGCGCCGGGGACGCAAAAGCCCACGTGGGCATAGGATAGTTGATATCGGCCACGAACCGGGTAGCGGCTGCTAAATGCTCCAGCGCGAGGGTGAGCGGCTCACGCAGTTGTTCAAATTGTGCCAGTGGCGTCAACCATGCGGCGCTCAGGCTGTTGAGCTGTCCCTGCAGCCCGGGAAGCATAGCCGCCAACTTCTCTGCGGGCAATCCGTACAGCGGAGTGAGCTCAGGCAGCAGCCGCATATCCGCCGGGGAAAGCAACCCCGTAATCACGGCAGAAGCCTCTCCCCGACCCGAAAGCACAAGCTGCACCAAACTGTGCACACCGACAAAGGAATTTTCCGCCTGCCGGGGAGCAAGCAGAACCGCCTGCATCGCTGCACGGCAGGCAAGAGCAAAGTCACCTCGCTCTGCCACGGCGAAGAGCGACAAAGCCTGCCAAGCTTCACCGCAACGCTGCTGCACAAAGGCACACAAATTTGTCAGCGCCTGCGCCCGCAGTGGCGGTGGAACAGCTTGCTCGAATTGCGCGTAAAGGGGTAAGAACTCCTCGCCGGGAAAATCAGGACGCTCCGCCTCTGAAATCGCGAAAGCCACCATACCCACACACCATTCACCAGGCGTGAGCGACTGCCGCTGGCGACCATCACGCAGACGAGCCAATAAACGGCTCACCCCGGTGAGTTCTGAAAACATATCGCGCTCCCAAGCCATGCGAAGCGCAGCAAGTCATTTGAGCGAGGAATCCAATCCCGGAAGAAGCGGGGTATCCTTATCCTGCTCGTCCTTCGGGGGCTCCGGCGGGGCCACAGGCTTGGGGGCATCCACCCCCAAAATAAGCAGCCTCTGCTGCGCAGCTGCTTGCAATGGGGAGGCCGGGCAGCGTTGGGCAATCTGCTCGTAATAGGTGCGAGCCCCCTGCTCATCCCCATTTTTATGAGCCAAATCACCGAGAGAAAGCAGAGCGAGAGCCTGGTAAGGCGTATCACCGGCGCGGCTCACCGTCTGCCACAATTCAGCGGCTTTCCCCTTCTCCCCGCCTCGCATGTAATACCCGGCCAAATAGACTTGGGCGCGCAGACGCAGCAACGGTTCATCCGCGCTGAGCGCCACCTGCTGCAGCTCGGCGATTCCCTGCTGTTGCTCACCGCCGGCAAGCAGCTGCATGCCACGCAAAAGCTGCGCCGTGCCTACCGCTTGGGTGCCACGATAATCACGGATAATGCGGTCCAAGATTTTCACGTCCATGCCCTCACGATCGGCGACAGGATCCACCACACCCAGCGCCTGCAACAGAAGACCCGAGGCCTCTGCCTCTTGCCGCATCCGGTACGTGCCGTAGATGATGGCCGCAGCCGCCAGCAGCATGATAGCCATGATCGCAACAAGCAGCTTCTTGTAATGCGCGTTCAAAAATTGCTCGTGGCGAGAGGGGCCCAACTCAATCTCACCGATTGCTTTCATCTCTTCAGGAGTGAGCTCGGGCACATCCTTCAGCTTGTCGTGTTTTTTAGCCATAATGCAGGTTAATTTTTGTAAAGAGATTTGAGGGATTTAAGGCGGTCCACATCAATATAATTGTTGATGCCAAGATTGCGGTAAATTTCAAGAGTGGCCTTGGAACGATTGAGGGTGTAGAAGTGAATTCCATCCACATCTGCGTCCAGGAGCTCGCTGCACTGCTGGCTGGCGTAGTTGATGCCGATGCGCTCCAGACTCACCTTATCCCCGCCCGCGCGCAACATCGCCCGAAGCAAACGCGCCGGAAAATTCGTGCCCGCGGAAAGCTCCGCCATCCGATTCATGCCGGATACGCTCGTCACCGGCATAATACCCGCAATAATAGGTACCTGAATCCCCAGCAGACGACAACGATCACGATAATCAAAAAAAGCGTGATTATCAAAGAAGAGCTGCGTGCAAATGTAGTCCGCTCCCTCGTCAATCTTCGCTTTCAGAAAATCCATCTCACGCAACCGATTGGGGGTATCCGGATGTCCTTCTGCAAAGCCGGCAACTCCCACGGCAAGGTGGTAGGGCAGCGCACGGCGACTCTCCCATTCTCGAATGAATCGGACCAATTCTGCCGCGTGATGAAACGCATCTCGACCAGGATCGTAAGCGCCATGGCGGGGAGGATCGCCGCGCAACGCCAACACGGCTCGCGCCCCCGCTTTCACAAAACCGTCCAGAATTTCCTCAAGCTCTTTTTCTGTATGGCCCACGCAGGTGAGATGGGGCACGGTGGGAATCCCCCTCTGTTGGATATCATGTACAACAGCTCGCGTCAGCTCGCGCGAGCCGCCACCCGCACCATAAGTCACGCTCACAAAACTGGGGCGAAACTCCTGAAGCGTCACAATCGTCTGCAGCAGCGACTCCGCTCCCTGGGGCGTCTTAGGCGGAAAAAATTCAAAAGAAAAGCTGGGAGCGCTCCCAAAGAGAGCAGGTCTGGAGGATTCTTGCACCATCACTGCTCCAGTGTGTTCGTCGTATCATCCAACGAAGGGAGTTCCTCACTGCTGTGGGCGGGTTCCGCCGGCTGGGGCTCAGGTACAGATTCAGGCTGCTGCTCCGGCTCATCTGCCGGTGGGGGGGGAGGCGGTGGAGGAGGCGTGCGATCATCCTCGCTGGCAGAGGGAAGTTGCTGCACGGGAGCAACAGGTGTCTCTGTTCTTTCGCCCATCAACTCTTTTGCACTGAGAAACGGAGAGACAATCACCTCATCCCCCGCGCGGGGCTCGCGTTTCTTAGCGTCAGTCGAGCCAGAATCCATGTCCGTCTCTTTAATCGTCGCGCTTACTTGCCCGGAATCCGGATCCCGACTATCTACCACAAGTTCGCAGAGAACCGCCCCCTCTCGCCGCACTGCCAGCAAAGCCCCAGGCTGGAAAAGATCCGGCACACTCGGTTTCATCATCACGCAATTCCATTCCGCATCATAAGATGCCACCTGCCCGATGACGGCACTGCTCGGATTGGCAGCGGAATCATCACGCTCCCGAGCTGCGCGAGCGCGAGAAGCTTCCTCTTTTCGCTTGGCCGCAGCCACCACCATATTCTCCTCCGCTTCGTTGATGGAAGCCTCGGCCTCACGGACGGCAGCCTCCTGCTCCAGGCGAGCTTTCTCCACTTCCGGCGCCTCCACTGCGGGGTCATACGCCAACATCTGCTGGCGATGAATGTCGTTCTTTTTTTCATATTCTGCCAATTTGAGTGATGACTGATATGAGTTGTAATTCCCTTGCCAACTAGGTATGACAAAGAGTACAGCGTAGAACATCAGCCCCACCGACAAACACAGCAAGGTGAGTATGGTGATGCGAAATCCATTCATGCGCCTCACCCTACCATATTTTCCCCCACGTTTCAAGCCTGTATTCTGTCAGGTCAACCCCATTAGAAAATGCGGTTGCCTCGCATTGCCTCAAAATAAAGTCACCGAAGGGACGCATCGAACGGAAAATGAGCAAGCACGCAAGAATAGAACCGCTTCCCGCGGATTGTCATTCGACTGTTGAGCAGCATGAAAATGCCGAGGCGCTACCGTGAAAATGAAAGACCGCCTCCTCCTCACTCCTTCGCGCCGTGCTCTTTGAGGAGTTTGATGATCTTGTCCCGTTCCTCTTTTCGGGCGATCTGCAGGGCCATTTGCAGGGCCGTCTTGCCTGCTTTATTCTTGATGTTCGGATCTGCCCCGGCATCCAGGAGGGCATGAATGCAGTCCTTTCCCCACCACTCCTTACTCATGATCATGAGAGCGGTGTTGCCCTCGTTGTTTTGTGCGTTGACATCAACACCGTAGCGAACGAAAAGCTTGATGTCGCTGGGTTTGATGTTCGGTCGGAAAAGTGGAGTTTGACCTTTTTTATTGACGATATGGGGATCGGCACCGGCCTGAATGAGGTCTTGGATTTCATGTCCCGTGGCGATGAAGAGGTAGGCGCTGCCATTGGATTCCTTAGATTTCAAGTTAAGCTCGGAGGAAAGGAGAGCTTTCCTTGCTGTAGGATTTGGGTAACCATCGTAGTTTCCAAGGTCTTCAATCGAAGTGGCACCGGGGTCTGCTCCGGCCTTTTTTAAGAGTCCGATGATGCGGGAGTACTGATCTAACGTGAACGAAACCTCATAGAGTGAGACCCCATGCTCAAGCAATTTTACGTAAATGTCTCCTGGGACATTAGCGCCATCATCCAGCATGATTTGCATGCAATCCGGATCACAAATGAAAAGGTCGCCGCTGTACCGAGCGCCTTTATCATGCAAAAGCTTAGCTGCTTCGGGTTGATTTTGGGCGAGAGCGGATTTCAGGGCGGTTTCTCCTCCTTTTGAAACGGCAACCGGATCCACCCCTGCGTCGAGGAGTTTTTGCGCGATGCGGAGACCCATGCGCCCTGCGGTCATCAGGGTAGTTTTTCCGTCATAAGCCGTGGCCAGTGGGTCTGCTCCGTGCTCCAGCAGCATGAGAGCCACTTCTTCATATTGGGCGTCTGATAGGCGCTGACGTTGCCCTCCCCGAAACTTCAATAGAATGTCAGCGGGCACCTTAAGACCTGCTTGGAGGAGGGCGCGCAACGCAGATACATCCTCATTTCCTTCTTTCTCATTGCGTGGGAAACTCTCGTTGCCCTCACCAATTATGCGAACAAGCCTACGGTCCATACGTCCCAGATTGGGGTCGGCACCGGCCTTGAGAAGAGCCTGCACGATTCTGCTGACGTTGGGAGCGTAATAGCCATGATCAATGGGCGATCGTCCAAAAATACCACTTAGTGGTGTATCATTGTCATCGACGGCATTGGGATCAGCCCCATATTTGAGTAGAAGCTCCACGGCAGCTGCCCGTCCCAATGTCGCCGCTCTGTGTAGTAGGGTCTGAGGGTTTTTGTAGCGATCGACAACTGTACAGTTGGGATTCAGCCCCGCATCCAGCAGGGTCTTAAGCACATCGGGCTCACTACGGCGCATGTTGATGTAGATATAATCTTCGTGGCGCTCATCCACAAAACGTAACCCGTCATTCCACCATCCATTGGATGCCATGGCAGGATCAGGAAGAATGGGCTCCGCTATTTTATCACCTGTGGGCACCGGGACACCTGCCTCCAGCAACCCTTTTACGGCGCCACTGCTGTAGCTGTTTTGGAGAACTGCCGTCAGGCAAGCTGTGGCATCCGGTACGCCGCCTGCAGCTGCCACCAGTGCTTTCACAGCCTCCGCGGATTGTGCGTGGCCATACAGGGCGGGAATCTTTGCCTCATCGGGTTTTTGCTCCAGAAGACTCTCCAGTCGCTTAACATCGTCCAACATGAGGGCGAAGAGGAGCTTGGCATGGTCGTCCTTTGGCTCCCGTGTCATACCCAACGCCAACAGCAAGCGCAGGTGTTCCGGCGTGGCCTCATCCCATTTCGTCGCGCTGCACGGTTGCACGGGCATGCCGTGGCGGATTAAGAAAGCGAGACCCTCCGGGGGATAGTCAATAGACAGGAACTCGCTTTGGTCGGGGCGGAGTTGGTCTGCATGCGCGCCCGCGCGTACGGCCATTGCTTCTTTGAATAAGAAACCACTCTGCCTCCATGCAGAATCTTCCAGCTTCTCCTGGCAGTTGTCTTTTGAAATCTTGCCCGTTTGGACCACCCAGCGATCATAATCTTCATCCGGATTTTCTTCTGAAGGGACAGGCAACTTTTCCTCACAACAAAGTTGGAGAAGATTTTTGATGCGTTGGTCCCATTCACACACAAGGTTTCTGGCCGTCTTTCCCTTCTTGTCCTTGATGGTGGCATCGGCTCCTTTCGCCACGAGCCAGCAGATGGCGAGGCGGTTGTTTGCAGCGGCAGCGTGCATGAGGGCAGTCTGACCTTGCTTGTCCGTAGCGTTGATGTTGCCACCCTTTTCGATGGACTTCAGCTTTTTGAGCAGGGACACCGCTTTCTTCTGTTCCTTGCTGAGCTTGGCGCCCTTCGCCTGCTTTCCCGTTCCTGCCGGGAAGAGGAGCTCCACCCCCTGCTGTGGGGCAGTTATCGAGGCATCCTCTTTCGCTGACGTCACCCCTGTGAACCAAACGACACAGGCGGCGAATAGAGAAATAAACCGCTTAAAGCGAGTTAATAACAAATACGGGGGGGGTAGCGGCGATGTGTGACATAACGAATGTTCGAGTAACCGGGAAAGAGTCTATCAGTTTCTACCCCGAAGGGCAAGCGAATATTTTCGGCTCACCTTCGGATGAATCAACGAGAATTTTACCGCAAGAAGGAGCCGATTTGATGCGAAATATCACAAATTTTGAGCCGTGAATGAAAAAATCATCCGTGCAGAGTTTGTCGAGGCGAAGCGGAGAAATTTCCTGCTTTACCGGACACGTTGCGACGGTGGAAGAAGCCCTCGCTCGCGTAAACTCGCCATTCGGCGGGCGATCGTGCGTTCAGAAACGTGCATTTTCTGCGCAAGTTGCGCAACGGTGAGGGCAGGAGTGGAGCGGAGCAGGGAAAGAATGCATGATTCTTCCCGGACACGGCGTTGCCGGGGAGAACTCGATGGGACGGAGCGACGGGTGCGGATATGGGAAACAAGGGCGGCGCGGATGGCAGTGAGCATGAATTCAATAAAAGGGGAGCAGTCTGCGAGTTCCGTGCTGGAGGAAATCGCGGCATAGTAGGCAGATTGCGAGCGATGAACGAGGTTTTCCACGGGGATGTAGGCAAACACGGGATGGGTTGCTGCCAGCAAGAGCGATTGCCAGAAGCGCCCCAATCGGCCATTGCCATCGGCAAAGGGGTGAATGAATTCGAATTCATAGTGAAACACGCAGCTGCGAATCAGCCAGTGCGCATCCGTGCGTGAGAGCCAGCTGAAGAGGTCCTGCACGAGACCGGAGACTCGGTCCGCCGGCGGCGCCATGTGCACCACTTCAGTGCCGGAAAAGACGCCGACCCCGCTGCGGCGGAATTGTCCGGGGAAGTCGCAGAGACCGCGCATCATCACGCCGTGCGCACGGAGCAAGTCTTCCACGGAGAAGGGATTGAGCTTCGAAAAGAGCGCATACGCCTCCAAGGCGTTCTTGACCGCCTGCACTTCGTGTGCCGGAGCAAGGACATCGCGGCCGGACATGATGTGATCAACCTGATGCTCAGTCATGGCTATGCCCTCGATAGCCAGCGAGCTGCATACGCTGCGCACGGTGTTTTGCCGGCGGAGACGAAGCGATTCCCGCACGTGTAGCAGATTCTTGTGCTTCTCGAACAGGCGCGTGATCTCCGCCACGTGCGCTAGCGAGGTTTCCGATATGGTGTAGGGTGGTACGTACATTCCTTCTCGTTAATTTTACCAAAAAAAACGCCCGCACATCAAGAGAAAATGATTGATTGATCTTCAAAAGTTTTTGCCGCCTTCAAGTCTGCCAAAAATACTGCCAATTTTTCGCATCGATGGGTAAGAGAAATCAGAACGAGCCGGGAATTTTAACGCTTCGAAGCGTGCAGG
>CANRNS010000021.1 GCA_947632055.1 uncultured Akkermansia sp. | reverse complement strand
ATAGGTCCCGCGAAAGTAGATCACTGCCAGGACCAACGCAGCCCGCAGGCTTTTCCGCCTTGCGGGCTGCTCCTTTTTACACCCCTCCAACCCATAAAGCGTTAGCAACGTCCCGACGCTTTGGAGAGCGAGAGCAGCCAAGCGCTCTGCGGGAGATTTGCAGCCTGGGAGGCCGTAAAGGGTAGGCGATGGCGCCAGTTGGCGCCGCTTCTAGTGCCGGGGAGATTGAGCCGGACGGGGATGTCGAAGAGCTCGGTCCACATGAGGGCGGCGTAGTTGGCGCGACTCATGAGAAGAGCGCGGTATAAGGCCGTTTTTATCATTGGATTCCAAGCAACAAGACTTTCTTTTTTCGAGAGACCAGCATAGTCACCGAGGCGGCAGAGGGTGGCGCCGCAATCGCGGGCAATGCGTAGTGTATCACGCAGAGAATCATCCAAGGGGCGTGCAGAGTCCTGCGCGGCAGAGCGTCCTTGTTCCACGCGAGAGAACCATTCTTCCCAGTCGCAGCATAGCGGCGGGAAGTCGTGGGTAGCGAACGTGGTAAACGCACAGGGATTGTAAGTATCGCCCTTGATGATGTTGCCGAGGGGATCACATTCCCAATGGGGGATTTTAAAGCCGGCAATACGCAAGCGGGAGAGATCAGGACGTACATAATCCGGCACGCAGCCGAGATCCTCGCCGATGACAATGGGGCCGGGAGTGGCGCGCAGGATGGTGCGCAGCAGCGTATCGCCCTGCATGAGGTTGGCGCGGCGTTGTTCAGGGGTGTCATCGGGGCGTGGACGGAATCCAGGGCGTCTGCCTCCGCAGCGGGCAGCTGCTTCATCTGGAGAAAGGGGAAGGAACTCTGCATTGCGGGCAGGCATCCATGGAAAGGCGTAAATTCGGTAGAAGCCCAGGATGTGGTCGATGCGGTACATGCGGAAGATTTCGGTAAGTTTGCGGATGCGCTGTACCCACCAGGCCATACCATCGTTCTGCATGACATCCCAGCGGTAGAGGGGGATGCCCCAATTTTGTCCCCATTTGGCGGTGAAGGGGTCTTGCGCAAAGTTACCTTCCGCAGGGGCTCCCCCGCTCCAATTCATATCAAAGAGGTAGCGGCGGAAAAAGACATCCGCACTAGCTACAGAGATGCCAATGGGCACATCCCCCATGAGCAGGATACCTTTGTCATCCGCATGTTTGCGCACGACAGCCCACTCGCGGGCGCAGAGCCATTGCAGCCAACAGCGATAATTTTTCTGGCGCATGGCTTGCTCATCGTGTGCCACAAAGGTGCGTGCCATATCGGCATCTTGCACAGGCCAGGACCACCAGGCAGTGGTGTCGAAGGCAATGCTGAGCATGCGGAAGTTTGCGTAATCTTCCAGCCAATAGCTTTCTTGTTCTGTCCAGGCAGCAAATTCGGCTCGCAGAGTGGCATACTGTTCATCCCGGCAAAAGTTTTCCCACGCTTCGTGCAGGATGGCATGTTTGTAAGTGCGCACGCGTGGGTAATCGACTAAATCACGTCCGCCGGGAAGTTGCAAGGGA
This sequence comes from uncultured Akkermansia sp., assembly GCA_947632055.1. Lineage (GTDB taxonomy): Bacteria > Verrucomicrobiota > Verrucomicrobiia > Verrucomicrobiales > Akkermansiaceae > Akkermansia. The sequence goes on along the minus strand of CANRNS010000021.1, from coordinate 24,812 downwards.
GGCAATGAATGCGGATAGGGGGGCAGAGGCGATGGAACGCCAGGAACGCGCTCAAGACTCAGGTAAAGCGGCTCGAGGGCGATAGAGCTGATGGCAGAATAAGGGGAAGGGCAGTCCTCGTCGTTGAGTTCATTGACGGGGAGAAGTTGGAAAAAGCCTACCCCATGGTCGGCAGCCCAGTCGATCCATTCCTCCAAGGCCATCAGGTCGCCAATACCCGCATCTGCATCCCGTCGCAAAGAGAAAAGCGGCAGGAGGACGCCTGTCATACGCTTCTTTTGCATTGTGCTTGGCATTGTAACAGATTTGGCGTGGCTGCGCAGGCGTCCCCTAGCATGTGCGATGAAGTTTAAGCACAGACAGATTGGAAGAAGAAAAGCAGCAGTTCCAGCTGATCCTCCCGTGTCACTAAATAGCCGTCTTTCGGGTCGAGCCACTGGAAGGAGTGGATGGAGGTGCGGTTGGAGCCTTTAGGCTGGTCAGGAGAGAATGAAGGGAGACGATCTTCAAGATTGGGGCGCAAAGCTTGTACAATTTCCAGTGTAGTGAGTGGGGGCATGGCCGGGATGATCGCGGGGATGCCCAGTGGAATGCAGCGTTCCACATCGCCCAAGATGCGGCGTGAGAAGTAGAGTTGGTGCTTTTCGAAAGGCGCAAAAGGAAGCTGAGTTTTACCTTTGGGCGGAGAAATTAGGGTGTCCATCAGATCGTTGAATCCGCTACTTTCGTGTGAAACAATCTCTGGTAAGTGCACATTGAGCACACGGCCATACTGGCGGTTTACTTCGCGGTGCAAGGTAATGCGACGTTGCACATAAGGGTCGTCACTTTTTTCGATCGGCGGCGTATTTTCATCAGCTTCTTCCGGGAGCATGTCGCAGGTGGTTACAAACACGGTGATCTCCGGTTTAATATCCGCCAAGTGGGAGAGGAGTTGGTAGGTTTGCAGTTCGTCCATGTCGGGCGTTTTGCGCATGCGTGCCGGGCCATCGGCAACGGCCGGATCAAGGCATACGAGCATACGAAAACTGTGCCCAAAGGTTCGGTGAAAATCTTCTTTATCAATCAAGTAGTCGAAATGACGCCTCTCCGTCCAGTATTTTCCTAACAAGGTACTGGCACCAAGGAAAGCTGTGGCAGGGGATGACATACAGAGTTGAAAGGCTTACGTAGACACTCTACCATAGCTGCGCTGGTTTGGCAAATCCAAAAAGGCGCGGAAGTCAAAGACCGAGGAGGGCGATAGCGAGGCCGCAGAGCATGATGGTAGCTCCGGCAACTTCACCGCTGTGGGATTCGAGCCATGCAAAACGCAGCAGGGAAAGACCCTTGAGGCCGAGCGCAACGGCGAGCATCATCGTGGAGATGGTGCAAACGCTGAAAGCGATGGTGACGAGAGCTACCGCGTACGTTCCGAGAGCTGCAGCGGGGGCCAGCAGGGGCAGCAGAGCTTCACAGGGCCCAAGTACAAAGATGATGAAGATGATCCATGGGGTGATGTTGGGGGCGTGGTTGTGGATGAGTTCATGGCCGTGGGCGTGACGATGGTGATGGTGCAGCCAGTTGTGGCGCATGGCATAAATCATGTAGGCTGCGCCGAAGCCGATGAGTGCCCAGGAGGCCAAGTTCCCGCGGTTCTCGTTCAACCATTCCATGTCCGACTCCGTCAGCAGATGCGAGGCATACATAAACACCAGCGCGATCAGCAGCGCACTGCCCACGTGCCCGATACCGCAAATGAGGGTCCAGACAAGCGCGCGTAAGGTGCTGTAACCGCGGCTTTTGGCAATCATGACAAAAGGCAGGTAATGATCCGGTCCTGCTAACGTGTGCAATATGGCATCGGCCACAGCGAGTCCAAGAAGGACGGAGAGGGTAGTTTCATTCATGGTTTTAATGAGGCGATGGATGAGGGGGCAGGGAGGCGTCCATACTGCCGCTGCGTATGCCTTCCAAATCGAGAGTGATGTAGGTAAAGCCAAGTGCTCGCAAGGTAGAGGAGATAGAGTGGGCGAGGTCGGCAGCACGGCTCAGCTCGGACGTTGGCAGCTCGATGCGCGCCAAATTACCGTGAACGCGCAAGCGTAGGGCTGCGCCGGGGAAAAGTCGTCTCAGTTCGTTCTCGCCACGTTCCACGCGGCGCAAGCTTTCCTCGGTGAGTTTTGAGCCGTACTCGAAACGAGTGGCCAGGCAAGGAGAGGACGGTTTAGCGGCGCAGTTCAGTCCCCATTCGTTTGCCAACAGACGCACATCTTCCTTGCTCATGCCTGTCTCGGCCAGCGGCGACACCACGCCCAGTTCACGCAATGCCTGCAGACCCGGGCGGTACATCTTCAAATCGTCCGCATTAGTGCCGTCCATGATACAGTACAGCCCGCGGTCGCGCGCTCTCTCGGCCAGTTTAGAAAATAGGAAGCGTTTGCAGTGGTAACAGCGGTCAACAGGGTTGGAGCGCAGGTCGGGCAAATCTGACAGAGGATCGATTGGAACGACCTCTAGTGGAGCATCCATAGCTGAGGCGATTTGCATGACTTCCGCCGTTTCGACGGAGGATTGCAGTTGGCTCTGAAAGTAGCATGCCAGAACATCCGGGACGAGTCCCTCAGTCCGTAGTTGCAGCAGGGCATGCAGCAACAGGGTGCTGTCCACACCGCCGGAGAAAGCAAGGGCAACCCCACCGGTGGCGTGTCGAATCAGGAACTCTCGCAGACGTTGTTTCATAGTGGCTGGGAGCCAACCGCGGCGGCAACGTCTTCGCGGATGCTGCGCAGAGGGCGGCCTGTAGCAAGGGCAAGCGCGCGCAGACTTTCGTATTCTGGGTAGCAGCGAGAAATGTCGCCATGGGTGGCGCATTTGACGCGCACCGTGCCATAGGGGAGGGTGATTTCGCGTATTTCGCGCGACATAGTTGTGCGTTGTACGGGGTGGCGTCGTAGCCCGATGGTGCTGCTGTGGAGCAGGATGGTATCTTCCACCGCATTCAGCAGGGCGGAATCGACCAGCACACTGAGCAAGGTCGCGGGTCGATTCTTTTTCATTACGCAGGGAGTGAACCACACATCGCGAGCGCCCCTGCGGAAGAGTTCCTCCATGAGGAAGCCGAGCTCCTCCGGTGTAGAGTCATCAATATTGGCGGCAACTTCAAAAATTTGCTCGGGATCGGCATCGGGTTCCAGCAGCATGGCGCGCAAAAAATTGGCGCGACCAAAGTCACGCTTGCCCAGGCCGATGCCGGTTTGTAGAACGCGGTATTGCTCCGGAAGGGCGGACAGCGTGCGCAACGCGGCGGCAATCGCAATGCCGGTAGGCGTCACCATCTCCCCGTGTACGGCACGTCGGCGTAGCGGTATGGCGTGAGTTTGTGCAATACGGAGTACCGCAGGTACTGGTACCGGAAGCTCGCCATGTTGGCATTGAACCGTTCCTTCGCCTTCTGTGAGAGCTGTGACAACGCAATCGTTGATACCTAAATCGTCAACCAGCACCGCCGCGCCAATGATGTCCGCCAGCGAATCCCACGCTCCAATTTCGTGAAAATGCACTTCGTTTACAGCGCAACCGTGGGCGTGAGCTTCGGCTTCCGCCACGATGGTGAAGATGCGCAGCGCAAGTGTTTGGGCGCGATCTGGCATTTCGACGCGAGCGATGATCTGCTCGATGTCGGCGAGGTGGCGGTGGTGATGATGGTGATGGTAGCCTTCTTCGTGCGGTTGTTCGTGATGGTGCAGGTGCACATCGAAGTCGACGCCGACGATGCTGTAAGAGTTTTTCCGTGAAACGGACCAGGAGAAGCCGTCGCCTTGGGCGGCGAGACTTTGCAGAGCCGTATCTAATTTGGTGCGGGAGGCGCCCAAATCCAGCAGAGCTGCCACCGTCATATCGCCGCTGATGCCACAGCTGCCCTCCAAATACAGAATTTTACTCATGGTGATGGTTAAGCAGGTTGAGAATGCGGCAGGCTTGAACAGCCGCTCCGAAACCATTGTCGATATTGACAACGGAAAGTCCCTCCGCACAGGAATTGAGCATGGAGAGCAGAGGAGCCAGGCCATGGAAAGATGCACCGTAGCCTACAGAGGTCGGTACAGCAATGACGGGCGATTTCACCAACCCGGCAATCACGCTGCCCAGTGCGCCCTCCATGCCGGCCACAGCGACAATGACCTGAGCTCGGCGGATGGAGTCGATGCTGCTCAGAAGGCGGTGCAGCCCGGCTATGCCCACGTCATAGAAGCGTTCCACCTGCGCGCCGAAATACGCCGCAGTGCGGGCAGCTTCCTCTGCAACCGGCAGATCCGCCGTTCCGCCGGTGCATACCGCTATCGCGCCCGGCAGGGGGTGAGGACGCTCGCCGTCCAGCAGCAGTGTGCGGGCGGTGGCATCGTACTCTACCGGCAGTTTCGAGGCGCATGCGGCATTGGCCTGAGCTTGGGAACAGCGCGTGCCAAGTACGGCCAATCCTTTTTCGTGAAATGCGCGCAGGATGCTGACGAGCTGCTCCTCGGTCTTGCCGGGGCAGTAGATAGTTTCTGGTAATCCTGTGCGTTCTCCACGCGAAATATCGAGACGCGCGAAGCCGAGATTTTTCATTTCGTCCGCCATCATTGTACTCCGCTACTATAGTACAAACGGGCTGATCTGCCCAGTCTGTTTTTCACGCAGGGCACGATAGGGAGAGGTTACTTGACTTCGATAAGCTCGTACTTTCGTGAGCCAAGCCCCATTTGTTCGCCGTATTCCAGCTGATGTTCACCCTCTCGGGAGCTGATGCGTTCTTGCAAGTCGCGTTTCTCATCGGCTGGCAGCTTATCCAGCAAGTCCAGACAAGCCTGATCGATGGCCACAATATCTGTCGACGCCAGAATGCCGATGTCGCGGGCCGTAGGACGTTCAGCGCGAGAGCCGGCGCAGTCGCAATCCACGCTCATGTTGCGCATCACGTTGAGGAATGTGATATGTTTGCCGAAACGTCCCACAGTAGCCATAGCGGACTCCACCATGTGTTCCATGAGGTGAGCTTTCATGGCCGGGTAGGGGTTGCCTTCTACCTTTTTCCCATGCAAGCCGTGGACCCAGTCTTTGCCGATCTTGCCATCCGCACAGCCGATGGCGATGTTCTTGATGGAACCGCCGAAGCCGCCGTGGGCGTGTCCTTTGAAATGCGTGAGCACCACCATGGAATCGTAGTTCAGGATGTTCTTGCCCATGCTCATCTCCTTGAAATGCTTGCCGCCCTTGATCGGGAGCAGAGTCGTGCCGTTTTCGTCCATAATATCCACTGGGCAAAACGTCCAGCCATTTACCTTGAGCGTGGCGCGGTGTTTTTCAGTGGTGTCACGTTCACCGGGGTAGAGCGTATTGGTTTCCACGAGCGTACTGTTGGGGATACTGCTCTGGAGGGCCTTCACCATGGGAATGGGCAGAATGTTCGGCCCCTTCGGTTCACCCGAATGCCATTTGATGGCGACTTTGCCGGTGATGTCTGCGTTGACCTTGTTGTATACCTTCAGCAAGCCCTCCGGACTCAAGTCGCGCGTGAAATACACCTTGGCGATGGGTTGTGGGCTCTGCGCGGCAGAGACTGCGGCTTCATCTGCCGCACCGACATAGGAGCAGCACACCAGGGCGAGCGCTGCGATCATATAATGGATTTTGGTCATAGCAGGACGATATGTGTTCCTCTCCACATTGTACGGCTTCAGGTGACTTGAAGTCGAGCCCTAAAGTCAAAAAAATTGATCTCCGGCATATTCTTAGGAGGGGAAAAGATACCATGCCCTGTCAAGTGGGAGCGAAAAAAGTCCCGGCGCACATGCGGAGGCATGCGCGCCGGGAAGAACCAATCGGTAGGATGAAGGGCTTACATCATGCCGCCCATGCCCCCCATACCGCCCATACCGCCCATGTCGGCGCCGGCTCCACCGTGATTGCAGGAGCATTTCTTCTCCGGCAACTCCGTGATGAGGCATTCCGTGGTGAGCATGAGACCCGCGATAGAAGCTGCATTTTGCAGAGCTGTGCGAGCCACCTTAGTGGGATCCACAACACCGCTGGTGAGCAGGTCCTCGTAGGCGTCTGTTACAACGTTGTAACCTTCGCTGGCAGACTTGAGACTCTTCACCTTCTCAACGATGAGGGCAGCTTCGCGACCGGCGTTCTCCACGAGCTGACGCAGCGGGGACTCTACGGCACGGTAGACGATGTCGGCCCCGGTTTTTTCATCGCCGGTCAGTTTGAGCTCGGAGATAGCCTTTTGCGCACGGATAAGAGCAACACCGCCACCCGGTACAATGCCCTCTTCCACCGCAGCGCGGGTGGCATGCAGAGCATCGTCCACGCGGTCCTTTTTCTCCTTCATCTCGGTTTCAGTGGCGGCGCCCACCTTGATGACAGCTACGCCACCGGCAAGTTTGGCCAGACGCTCTTGAAGCTTTTCGCGGTCGTAATCGCTGGTCGTGTCCTCAATTTGCTTGCGGATTTGGCCAACGCGGGCAGAGATGTCAGCACTCTTTCCGGCTCCCTCAATGATGACGGTCGTATCCTTGGTGACCACGACACGCTTGGCGATACCGAGGTCGGCGATATCGACATTCTCGAGTTTCATGCCGAGGTCTTCGGAGATGCACTTGCCTCCGGTGAGAATAGCGATATCCTGCAGCATCGCCTTGCGGCGGTCGCCGAAGCCCGGGGCTTTCACCGCGCACACGTTGAGCGTGCCGCGCAGGCGGTTGACCACCAGGGCGGCAAGCGCTTCACCTTCAATATCTTCAGCGATAATCAGGAAAGGCTTGCCCGTCTTAGCTACTTTTTCAAGAATGGGTAAGAAGTCCTTAAGGTTGCTGATCTTTTTCTCAAAAATGAGGATGTAGGGATTTTCCAGCGCCGCTTCCATCGCATCCGCATTGGTCACGAAGTAGGGGGACAGGTAACCCTTGTCGAATTGCATACCCTCGACCACGTCCAAGCTGGTGTCGATGCCCTTGGCTTCTTCCACGGTGATGGTGCCATCTTTGCCTACCTTGTCCATAGCCTCGGCAATGATCTTGCCGATTTCGCCATCCCAGTTGGCCGACACAGTAGCGACCTGCTCAATTTCCTTGGAGGAGTCAACAGGTTTGGAGATATTTTTGAGCTCTTCAACGACAGCGGCCGCAGCCTGGTTGATGCCGCGTTGCAGGGAGATGGGGTTGGCGCCGGCAGTGACATTGCGCAGGCCTTCGCGGTAAATGCTTTCGGCGAGAACGGTTGCCGTGGTAGTTCCATCACCAGCGATATCGTTTGTTTTGCTGGAGACTTCGCGTACGAGTTGAGCGCCCATGTTTTCATAGGGATCTTCCAGTTCCACCTCCTTGGCCACGGTCACGCCGTCCTTAGTAATGCTCGGGGAACCGAACTTTTTGTCGATCACCACATTGCGACCGGCAGGTCCCAAGGTGCTCTTGACCGCTTTAGCGATTTTGCTGACACCCGTCAGCAGGCTTTGCCGAGCCGATTCTTCAAATACGAGTTGTTTAGCCATAGTATAGTTAAGAAGTTAAGAGTTATTTGATCACTGCGAGTATATCGCTTTCGTTGATGATCGTGAGAGTCTCGCCGTCCACCACGATTTCGGTGCCACCGTACTTGGTGATAAGCACCTTGTCGTTCACCGCCACATTAAAGGGAATCTCCTTGCCATCTTTGTCGCGGCCACCGGTGCCGATAGCCATGACAATGGCTTGCTGGGGTTTCTCCTTAGCGGTATCCGGCAGGAAAAGACCGCCGGCAGTTTTGCTTTCTGCTTCCTCGCGCTTCACGAGCACGCGTTGTCCTAGTGGTTTAATGTTCATGGTATTTTGGTTTTGGGTTAAGTTGGTTGGTTAGGAACTCCTGCCGGTCGGGAGTTGTATCTCCCGCACCGGACAGAAGAAAGGGGTTTTTATTGATCATCGTCGACGACTTCAGCATCCACGACCTTGCCCTTGGCCTTGCGAGGACCATCGGCAGAATCATCCGGCTGGGAAGCTCCCGAGGCGGAACTCGAGTTGGCGGCCTGAGCGGCTTGGGCCAGCTCGCCGAGCATCTTTTCAAGCTCAGCAGTGAGGGAGCGCGCTTTTTCCACGTCTTTAGCCTCGGCGGCGGCTTTGAGCGCGTTGACTTTTTCGGTGACAGGTTGCTTGAGTTGCTCCGGAGCCTTATCACCCAATTCGGAAAGTTGTCGTTCCACATTGTGAGCCAACGAGTCCGCCTTGTTGAGCACTTCGATGTCTTCAGCGCGCTTGCGGTCTTCTTCGGCGTGCGCCTCCGCATCCTTCTTGGCACGTTCAATTTCTTCCTTGGAAAGACCTGAAGAGCCTTGAATAGAGATGTTTTGCTCCTTGCCCGTATTCTTATCCTTGGCTGTCACCTTCAGGATGCCGTTAGCATCGATGTCAAAGGTTACCTCAATTTGAGGCACGCCGCGGGGGGCAGGTTGGATGCCATCCAACTTGAAGTTTCCGAGCAGTTTGTTGTCGTTGAACATCTTGCGCTCGCCTTGGCAGATCCGTATGTCCACCGCAGGCTGGTTGTCTGCCGCTGTGGAAAACACTTGACTCTTGTTTACCGGGATCGTCGTGTTGCGGTCGATCATCGGCGTGGCAATACCGCCCATGGTCTCGATGGAGAGCGTCAGCGGGGTCACATCCAGCAAGAGTACGTCATTCACATCACCGGTGAGCACACCGCCTTGGATGGCTGCGCCTACGGCCACGACTTCATCCGGATTCACGCCCTTGTGCGGCTCTTTACCGGCCAGACGCTTGGCCATTTCCTGAACGGCGGGCATGCGGGTCATTCCGCCGACCAGCACTAGCTCATTAATCTCGCTGGCGTTCAGTCCGGCAGCAGAAATGCAGTTGCGGACGGGGTTCACCGTACGCTCCAGCAGGTCTTCGGTAAGTTGTTCCAGCTTGCTGCGAGTAAGCGTCATTTGGATGTGCTTGGGACCAGTGGCATCCATGGTAATGAAAGGCAGGGAGATATCGTAGCTCTGCGTGGAACTCAGGGCGATTTTTGCTTTTTCCGCCTCTTCTTTGATACGCTGCAGCGCATCTGTCTGGCGTGATATGTCCATACCCTCCTTGGCCTTAAACTCGGCAAGGATCCAATTGATGACGGCATTATCCCAGTCGTCACCGCCCAAGTGGGTGTCGCCATCGCTCGCTTTGACTTCAAAGACGCCATCGCCGATTTCAAGCACGGAGATATCAAAGGTGCCGCCGCCCAAGTCATACACGGCGATCTTTTCTTCCTCTGTCTTCTTATCCAGTCCGTAGGCCAGAGCCGCTGCAGTTGGTTCGTTAATGATGCGGCGCACTTTCAGACCGGCGATCTCGCCGGCTGCCTTGGTGGCATTGCGTTGCGCGTCGTTGAAATACGCCGGCACAGTAATCACTGCCTCCGTAATTTTTTCTCCCAAGCGAGCCTCAGCGTCCGCTTTCAGCTTGCCGAGAACCATGGCGCTGATTTCTTGCGGCGAGTACACCTTGGTTTCCCCATTCACCTCGACCTGGATGTGCGCATCGCCGTTGGCTGCCTGCACAATCGTGTAGGGCACCTTTTTGTCCTCCTCGGTCAATTCAGAGTACTTGCGCCCGATGAGTCGTTTGGCCGAGAAAATGGTATTGCGCGGGTTAGTGACCGCTTGGCGCTTGGCCGCTTGACCGACAATGCGTTCCCCGCTTTTCGTGAACGCCACGATCGAGGGAGTCGTGCGCGCGCCCTCGCTGTTTTCCAACACCGTCGCTTGACCGCCTTCCATTACGGCCATGCACGAGTTCGTGGTGCCTAAGTCTATTCCTAGAATCTTGCTCATAGTTGTGGTTCTTTCTAATTTGTCTGATGGTTGCTTAACTTTCCCCGGCCTGGACCGGGTTCGGATTCTTCACCTGTCTCTGTGCAAAATCCATGCCAACTTTACCACTTTTCTATCATACATATTATCAATGATATATGATTTTGAGTACGATAAACACGTCTGCGACAATTTATCGCAAATGTGACAAATTGTCACCAACAAGACAAATTGCCGCACTTACACAGTGGGGGCATCAATTTCGTCCCATGAGAGGACGCGGGCGGAGCCGGCAGGGATACGCAGTGGCAGCCCGGAGGAGAGCAAGGTGGTGCGTGAAGCAGGAAGGGGTGACTCCATCGGGGGGAGGAGATCGGTGAAGCAAAAGGAATCGGCAGATCGGCGTGCCCAGCGGCAGGCGTCTTCTGAAAAGTGAACGCGTACATCGGCTTCCGCTGTGGGCGAGAAGTTGCAGACGGCCAGGATAGCGGAGCGCGAGTCGGCATCGAAGCGCAGGAATGCGTACACGCGATGCCCTGAGACGGACTCGCCGGACTCGCGGCCGAAATGCAAAGTTTGCTGATTAGCCCAGTTGAGACCGTAAAAATTGCCGTTTGCGATGGCGGGCAGCTGCAGCATGCGCAGCACATGGGAGCAGAAATAGCGCAGGTCGCTCAGTTCGACAGGAAGCTTGGCGCCATCGCAACGGCCGTGATTATACCATAGCTGCAGACGCGGGAGTGAGGTGTAGTCAAAGATAGAGGTGCGTCCATTTGTGCCGCCGAAGCCGGAGGGGCCGTCGGCGCGTTCGGCGACTTCTTGTCCATTGTAGAAAAGCACAGGTCCGCAGGAAGAGAGGAACTGGGCCACTATGGCAGCACGCATGACATGTTCGCCCACGCCTCCCCAGAAGAGCGGGGAGGCCATACGTGGTTCGTCATGATTTTCCAGATATCGCACGCCGCGGGAGAAAAGCGGGCTTTCCGGGCGGTGGAAGCGATCTAAATCATTGGCCCAGCCGCCGCTTTCATAGAGGCCGCGCATGGCGTGGTAGGACTCGGCATCATACACTGCATTAAAACCGGCGGCAAGGAGGTCAGACAAGGCATCTCCCGGCGTTAGTTTCATGCCATCATTGTATGCCTCGGCCATGAAAAAGACGTCCCCCCGCATGCGGGCATGAGCAATGGCCCAGCGCCAAAAGGGCAAAGGTATCATATGCGCCATATCGCAGCGGAAGCCACCCACCCCCATGCCTTGCCACCAGGCCAGCACTTCATCGAGCAGCAACCAAGTGCGCGGCAGCGTCTCACGCCGTGCCATCAGCCCGGGCAATGCCTCCGCTTCTGCCGCGCCGTGGCGGTAATCGCAGCCGTAATTGAGTTTCACTGCTTCGTACCAATCGGTGTCGAGCGGATTCCAAGTGGCGGCATTGTTCCCGGTCACACGGCCGCAGCCCCGCTCCGGCAGGAACTCGCCGCCGGGCAGCATCATACGGTTCTCGCCGGATCCGCGTTCCAAATAGTAATAGGAATTGTTGCGTTCGAAAAACACGTCCGTGCGGTCCTGTTGTCCGAACTCCCACTGAGGGGCCACGGTGGAAGCGTAGCAGCGAGACACGTGATTCGGCACAAAGTCAATGATGGGGACCATTCCCCACTTCCGCACGCGTGCCAGCAGGGCGCGGAACTCAGAGAGACGCTCCCCCGGGATCTCCGCCAAATCGGGATCTACATCAAAATAATCCACCACGGCGTACGGGCTGCCGGCGAGACCCTTCACCACACTTGCCGGGTGCGCCGGCAAGCCGGGGTATGGCGTTTGTGTGGCGTGACGCAGGACGCCGGTGAGCCACAAATGGGTGACGCCCATGGCTGCAAGCTCGCAAAGAGCCTTGTCATTGACTCCGGCAAAGGTGCCGCAACCATTCTGAGCCTTATTCCCCCCCTCTTGCCCCTTCTCGTTCGTGTTGGAGAAGTGCCTTACAAAGAGCTGGTAAATAACAGGTCTCATATGCGATTGCTCTCAGGGCGTCGCCCGCACTCTTGGGGTCTGTTCGGTGTGCCGATACCTCCCGTTCATTTACTTGAGCGCCTCGAAAGCTCCTTTGAAGAAGTAATAGCCCCAGCCCCAATCCGGGTCGCCATTCCAATCCGGATCATAGTGGTGGCGGGGACGCAGGAAACGCTCCGGGTGCGGCATCAGGCCCATGGCCCGCCCGGTGGGATCTTGCAGGCCTGCAATCCGCAGTTCCGATCCGTTGTGGTTGTCAGCGTATTGCAAGGCGACGCAACCGTTGTCCAGGTATTTTTGGGCGTCTCCGGGGTCGCAGACAAGCCGTCCCTCTGCGTGGGCTGAGGGCAATTCAAACTCATCCGGCAGCAGTTGGGTGTACGGGCAAGTGCGCGATACTTTCACCAGGCGATCCCACATGCATTCAAAACGCTCAGACTTGTTAAGGATGAGCGAAGCGCGGGGCAAAATGCCAAGTTTGGTGAGGATTTGGAAGCCATTGCAAATGCCGAAGAGAAACCCGCCATTGGCGTGATGCTTCTGCAGGGCATCGCCCAAAAAACGCTCAGTCTCCAGCTGAGCAAGTCGACCGCTCATCACGTAATCCCCATAAGAAAAACCGCCGGAAAAGACGATGAGCTGGGCCTTGGCTACGTGCGTCGGGGTGGCAGTAGCAATGGGCTGAACTTGAGTGGAAAAACCGGCTGCGCTCAGTGCGCGTTCAGTTTCCACATCGCAGTTGGTGCCGGGATATTTCAGAAGAAGAGCGTGGGGCATGGCGTACAAATTAATAGTAAGGGGTGAGTCCGTGTTTCCAAATGTGCTTGAGCTCGGCTACATCCGCTTGCAACACTGGCTTGCCGCCGCAGGTAAGCGTCATTTTGCCATCCGCTGTGGTGCGACCTACCTGGGCGCAGGGACTGCCAGCCATCGCTTCGGCAAAGTCGGCTGCCATGTCCTCATCCACTTCCACTAGAAAACGACCGGTACTCTCCGCGAAGCAGGGGATCACATTATTTTTCCAACCGTGCTGCGTGGGAAGGGCGTCTAAATTGATGCTGACGCCTGCGCTGCCACAGAAAGCCATCTCGGCCGCTGCTACGGCCAGCCCTCCCTCCGACAAATCATGTGCGGAGAGCACCAGCCCCTTGGTGAGCGCGCGTTCGTAGTACTGCTTGTAGGTGGCAAAATGTGCGGTACAATCAGTCTGCGGCACTTTGGCGTCGGTGACGCCACGACGGCGAGCATAGACAGAACCGCCGATTTCATCCTCGGTATGTCCAATGAGGAAAAGCACGCTATTGGGGCGGCGGAAAGATGCTCCGCACACGTGCTCGATATTGTCTACCACACCGAAGCCGGAGCATAGGAACGTGACAGGTATGTTCACGGGACCTTTTTCAGTCTCAAAGTAGTTGTAGAAAGAGTCTTTGCCGGACACGTAAGGGGCGCCGTACGCCAATGCGCCATCGCGGATGCCTTTGGCGCATTCCACTAGCCGTCCCAGTTCCTCCGGGCTCTCCGGATTGCCCATGCAGAAGTTGTCCAGCAAGGCTATCTTGTCCGGATTGGTGCCGGAGATGACGAGTTGGCGCACCGTTTCATCCACCGTGCCAACACCCATGGCGTAGGGATCTGATTTGCCCCACTCCGGCAGGATTGCCAGCGCCAGGCTCATGAGTTTGTCCGAGCCGTCAATATCAATCACCGAGGCGTCTTGGGGCGCATCGGCAGATGCCCCGGCCAGAGGCTTAAGCACGGTGTTGCCTTGCACCTCGTGGTCGTATTCGCGAATGATCGGCTCGCGGGAGACTACAGCAAAGTCACTGAAGACCTCGCGCAGGTCATTTGCCAGGTGAGTATCATCCAGCTCTAACCCAATGTGAGCTGGCGAAGGGGTGAAGACAGAGGTAAGGTGTTTAGTGGGGGCTTCGTGCAGCTTGGAGTTGTCCAGTTCGCACACCAATTCTCCGCTGTGCCACACGCGCAGCACGCCAGAATCGTTCGACTCGCCCAGAACCGTCATTTCCGTTTGGAATGTATCCGCCAAACGTTGCAGCTCGGGCACATTCTCCGGCTTTACGGCCATCACCATGCGCTCTTGTGACTCAGAGAGGAAGATTTGCCACGATTGCAACCCCTCTTCCTTGAGTGGCGCACGCTCCAAATAAACGTTGCCGCCGGTTTCCGAGAGCATTTCGCCCGCTGCAGAGGAGAAGCCGCCCGCGCCGCAGTCCGTCACAAATTCAATGAGCCCGCGTTCGCGCGCTTCCAATATCACATCCAGCGTCTTTTTCTCCTCAATGGGGTTGCCGATCTGTACAGCCTGTTGGTCCTCCTCGGCGGAGGCTTCACCCATGGCGGCGGAAGAGAATGTGGCGCCGTGCAGGCCGTCTTTGCCGGTGCGTCCTCCGATGACCACCACGGCCAGGCCGGGCTTCATCTCCTTGGCAATGTCGCTCTGGGGGATCACACCTGCCGTGCCACAGAAGACGAGCGGGTTATAGATGTAGGCCGGATCAAACTGGATAGCGCCGGAGGTGGTAGGTATGCCCATGCGGTTGCCGTAGTCGCGCACGCCGTGTACGACACCTCGCATAATGCCCAGCGGGTGAATAATGTGGTGGCCTTCGACAAGCTGCTGGGGCGTATCTGGCGCGCCGAAGCAAAACACATCCAAGTTGGCGATAGGTTTGGCTCCTTTGCCCGCACCCAAAATGTCGCGGATGACTCCCCCCAATCCCGTGTTCGCTCCGGCGTAAGGTTCTATCGCACTCGGGTGGTTATGCGTTTCCGCTTTCAGACACACAGAAAAATAATCATCCAGCTGGATAAACCCCGCATTGTCCACAAAACAGCTCAATACAAAACCCGGCTTGCGCGCCATGATCTCCTTGCTGGGTCGCTGAATGAATGTTTTGTACATGCTGCGAATCTCCTCCGTTTTCCCATTGACCGTGTGCTGCACCGTGGCGGCGAAGATGCGGTGCTTGCAGTGTTCGGACCAAGTTTGGGCAATGACCTCAAGCTCCACATCGGTGGGTTCGCGGTCTATTTCACGGAAAATTTGCTGCACGACGAGCATGTCCTCCGTGGAGAGAGACAGTTTCATATCGCGGCTCAATGCTGCAAGGGCTTCCTCGCTGAGTTCGCGAACGGGAATGGTGCGATAGGTTGCCGGCATAAGTTATCGGACGCTCCAGGTGTGAATGGCAGGGTTGCACACATCCTTGCAGAAGCGCTCGGCAAGCTTCGCCTTGTCGCCCTCGCCAAAGATGTAAATGTTTTGAGTAATCGTCAGCGCTCGCAATGTGAAAGACAGCCCCCGGCGTCCGGCATAATTGGTCATGATGGCCTCTTTTTCCAGGTCCAGCGCACCTTTTTTAATGCCGTAGGAGATGCAGAAGAGCTCCCCAGTGAGCGCCGGTTTTCCCCCCTCCTCTACCTTCTGCGAGATGGGATCCACCAGCACCCCGCGCAGGTAGGCGCGCGCCGTCGCTTCGTCCCCATCGCACTCCGCCGTGTAGAGACGAGTGTGATTGTAAGTCAATTGATCTGCAATCGGGGTGTAAAGCAGCTTGTTGGCGTCTGCAGCTGTCTGGAAGCGGCTGAATACTTCAAAGGTGAGAGTGACCATGGGGCACGCGAAAGTGTGGATCAAACCCGACTCTTACTTTTGCAGGCGGCTGAGAACCTCTGCGTATGATTCCATGAACTCACCGAGCCCTTGGCGGAAGCGGTCTTTATCCATCTTCTTGCCTGTGGCCACATCCCACAAGCGGCAGGTATCCGGGGAGATTTCATCCGCCAGCACAATCTGCGAGGGATCTGTTGCCAGACGACCAAACTCCACCTTAAAGTCGATCAGGCGCAGGTTGGCTTTCAGGAAAAACTCCTTGAGGGTGTCGTTGATGAGCAGGGCCATCTTTTTGATGGAAGCGCATTCTTCCTCGGTGGCTGCCCCCATCTCGCGTGCGTAATCATCGTTGATGAACGGGTCGTTCAGAGCGTCGTCCTTGTAGGAAAACTCAACAATGGGCTTGGTAAAGGCTGTGCCCTCCTTCACGCCCATTCGTTTGGAGAACGAGCCCGCCGCCACATTGCGTACGATCACTTCCAACGGCATGATGCTTACCTTCTTGACAAGCAGGTTGATGTCATCCACATCCCCCACCAGGTGCGTCTTTACCCCCTTTTGCTCCAGCATGTTGTATATGATGAGGGTGATGGCCTTATTCATGCGCCCCTTATTTTCAAAGTCCTCTTTTTTCACCCCGTTAAATGCAGTGGCGGAGTCTTTGTACTCCATGCGCAGCACATTGGGGTCATCGGTCGTGTAAAGTCGTTTGGCTTTGCCTTCGTATATGGGTTCCATGGCTTGTCAGGGCTGCTCTTTTTGCCCTGCGCCCACTATACCCCCTGTTTCTCATTTGTCAAGCTCCGTCTCATCACGACACTTATGAGCGCGGTGGTGCCATCATTGCCTTGAGTATTGATATTAAGTCCGTATTGTACGAAGATCCCGATGTCTTGAAGAGGCTCACTCAGGAAGATTAGTATGCGGCTCTTTCCGTCCTTGATAGGGGCAATTGAACATGCTTGAATGAGAGTGATAGCGACCGCTTCGTCTTTTGCCAAGTGGAGAGGAGTCCCCCCTCATTATCGCGTGGTAGTTCATTCGGCGTCCTGAATTATGAGGTAACGCACGCCATTTTGATAAATAACAGTTGACTTCGGCTGGGATTTGTTATATAAGGCGATGAACGAATAGCCATTGAATACTTCGTCTATGAAAACTCTTGCAGATGAGCTTGCATCTCAATTACAGGAAAAATCCAAGAGGACATCTATGTCTTGTGTTGCGAAGATGATCGTGGCAGGCATTGTCGGCATGGTCATAGGCAGTATCGTCACCTACATTTTATTTGTACCGAAAGATGCGCGGGGACAGGCGGAGCAACAAGGAGAGGCTGCGCCGGTTGAGGGGGCAGTCAAGAAGAAGAAGGCGTGGCATGCCAAGGTGCGACATGAGCGAATCAAGGATGAGCAGAAGAAAGCGGATGAAGTGCGGGAAAGTATGCTCACTTTCATCACATCGAAGCCGCATAAGTACCGTAGTTCATGGGACGCGGAGGTAAGCAGTCATCTGAACGACGTGCAAGAAGGGAGGGAGAAGATATCGGATTATGATTATTTGAGGCCCATCGTGCGGTATCTTTTAGATGGCGGGGATTATGAACGCGTGACGGATGAGCTTATCCGCGGGCTGTTAGAACTTGGAGCCCCGACTGCGAGTGTGGGGACTTCGTTGCACATGGCCTGTTTACTAGCTGATGAAAAAGAAATCCGCAAGCAACTAGGGAAGGGGGTGGACGTGAATGCTACATGTCCCTTCCCAGTCTCTCCGAAGGAGGAGGAGGAAAAACGTAGAGGTAGCGTCCATTATCCTTCTACTACGCCTATTGATTTCTTATTTAAAGTCCATCCGGAGCGATTGGACCTTATCAATCTTCTCTTTCAGCATGGAGCTAAGCCTCCCATGGAAGGTTCGTTCGCCAATCCGGTGCAGCATATGCTTCGTCGAGCGAAGACAGCCGAGGAATTTGAGAAACAACTCCCCCTGATGGAGCTATTACTGGAACGGGGCGTTTCGCCCGAAGGAAGGTTTGGACATTCCAACACGCAAATACCGCTTGCCTTATGGTATGCTTGTGAATTGGGGTCGCCCGGAGCCGTGCAGATGCTCATCAAGTATGGTGCGGATGCCAAGTTTACAGTCAACACGCCGAGTGCGATGTATTCTAAGCCGTATCTGCATGCTGCTTGTGGGGACACCCCCAACAGGTTGGAGGTGCTGAAAATTCTCCTCAAGGCCGGGGCAAATCCTGATACGAAAAATGACAAAGGACAGACAGCTGTTGAGTATGCAGAATCTCAGGGGTTTACTAAGGCAGCGGAGTTGCTTCGCGGTCGTTGATCGTGAGATCGAGAAGCCTCTGGCGCATTCCATTCATGAAGTGCCGTGTGGCATGAAATAAAGGACATGGATGTTTGTCGGAACTTATCGTTCAGCTCTCCTCTGCCACTTTCAAGTCCGGCACTCGGCTCACATGCGCTCCAAGTCCGAGAAGCTTGTCATCCAGCATCTCGTAGCCGCGGTCAATATGGTAGAGACGGTGTATTTCCGTGATTCCTTCCGCTGCTAAGGCCGCTAAAACCAGTGCTGCACTTGCACGTAAATCACTCGCCATTACCGGAGCGCCGGAGAGTTTTTCCATGCCGGTGATAACGGCTGTCCCGTTGTCCATTTTGATATTGGCGCCCATTCGTTTAAGTTCCGAGCAATGCATAAAGCGCTGTGGGAAGATGGTGTCCCTCACGACACTGATGCCGGGCGTCACCGAGAAGAGCGCTGTCATTTGCGCTTGCATATCCGTGGGAAATCCCGGATAGGGGCTGGTGGTAATTTTACCGCCTTTCGGCTGGGTTCCTGGGGCAACGTACACGGAAGCGCCATCTCGGCTGAACTTCACCGTGTGCCCGCACTCGGAGAGCATATCCGCCACAGCCTGCACGTGCTCGCGGCACACGCGGTTGATGGTTATCCCCTCGCTGATGAGCGCTCCGGCCACCATAAAGGTTCCCGCTTCGATGCGATCGGGAATCACGGTGTGTTCACAGCCGTGCAAGCGATCCACTCCATGGATTGTGATGGTGCGCGATCCTGCACCCTCAATTTGTGCCCCCATTTTGTTGAGGAAATGGGCAAGGTCCACCACTTCTGGCTCACGTGCCGCCGATTCAATAACCGTCGTGCCACGAGCCAGAACTGCCGCCATCATCAAATTGTCCGTACCCAGCACGGTAGGGCCGTTGTCGCCACGCATATCGACCGTTGCCCCTACTAACCCGTTGGGAGCCTCCATCACAAGATTGCCACCCTTGATGCGCACCCGAGCCCCCAGAGCCTGGATTGCCCGTACGTGCAAATCCACCGGTCTGTCGCCTATCACGCAACCTCCTGGCAAGGGCAGGGTACATCTCTTCATACGCGCCATCATCGGCCCGAGCAAGCAGATGGATGCACGCATTTTGCGCACTTGCTCATAGCTTGCGCTGGAGCTGATGCCATCCGGCGAATCAATGCGCACGGTGCCGCTGGAGCGTTCGACTGAAGCTCCCAGTTGGCTGAGAATTTGAATCATGTAGTTTGTGTCCGATACATCGGGCACACGCGATATACGCACCGGCTCATCCGTCAGTAACGCTGCAGCAAGGATAGGTAACGAGGCGTTCTTCGATCCGCTTATGTTGACGGTTCCCTTTAATTTGTATCCTCCTTCGACAATTAGTTTATCCATGGTTCAGGTAGCAATGCTCAGGGTTGTATGGAGAGATAGATCATGTAAGCAGAGTAACGCGCATCCGCGCTGTCCGTGCGGATGATAAGGCGATTCAGAACAGGTTTTTGCGTGCTGCGGGGAGAGATGGTCAGACTGTACGACTCGCCGGGGCTCGTTGTGTTGGTGGTGTAGTCGAAGGCATCGCCGGAGAGATCGGCGCTGGTGAGCGCGCGCACCGGCGAGCCTTTTGGAATAAGCACTTCAAGTTTTTTAGGAGAGCATGCACTGCCAACTTTCCATATCAGACTGCGTGCGCTGAGTTGCACCGCTTGCGGCACACGTATATCCATGGTGAGGCGCGTGGTTTTGCCATCGGCCGTTGTGGCTTCCAACTGTTTTTGCGTACTTTGCGCAAAGTCGCTCACGTCTACCACCGCGGTAAGCGTGTTCCCCTTGTGGTTCACCTTTGTGCAATCGCACAGGCTGCGTGAATGAGTGATGGGGCTGTCGGCCTGGAAGATGACTTTCACCTGCTTCTGCCCATACGCAAGCTGCACCGGTTGAACCGGCTGTGCAAACCCCGCCCGCACGGGTGATGCCAACATTGCTGAGAAGAGGACTAGAGCTGGGGTGTGATTCAGCAGCATGGTGTGTTTGTTGGAGGGTCAGAGTCTATTTCTCCGGTGGTGTCATTTTCAAAAAAGAAAGCGGAGATAATGAAGAGCCCGGTGGCTATGCACACGCAGGAGTCTGCCACGTTGAAACTGGGCCAATGGTAGCCGAGCGGGAAATTCTGAGTGGTGATCCATGGAAACGAGAAATCCAAAAAATCAACAACATACCCCCCGGTCAGCTTTTCCCAAAAACTCATATCCTTTGCCCACGGCACAAAAAAGCCTTGCAGCAACCGGTCCGTCATGTTCCCCAATACCCCTGCCACCACAAGGACCCATGCCGCTTTGAGCAGTCGCGTGTTGAAAAATCTTCGGCGGTACAACAAGTACAGCCCCACGAGCGCTGCTACTTGGACTCCCAAAAAGACGAAAGGCGCCCAGGCTTTTCCATTTGCCATACCGAAGGCGACCCCGGTGTTGTGGATGCGGATGATGTCAAAGTGCACCAGCCCGTTATCCGTCAATACCGGAACACGATCTGTCACCATGTTCGAGAACGCATGCGGCGGCGAAAAGTTAAGCACAATGTACCATTTGGTTACCTGATCCAGCAGGTAGAGCGCTAGCACGCATAATGCTAACTTCACCCCTATCTTCTCCGGTTTTGCGGTGTGTTCTGTCGTGCTCATGATTCGCAATCGTGTGGCGTTTTTTGGCTCAGGCCATCATTGCAGCGCACCGTTCGCACAGGCCTTCATCATTCACCGCCGGTTCGTAGCGGCGGCAACGCGGACACATGGTGTGCAGGGTCTTTTGCGCCGTAGCAGCCAACTGATCACCCACATTCACCTGAACTTCGGAAACGATGAAAAACTCTTTCGCAAAATCCGAATTCCGAAGCAAGTCGAGGACAGCCTCATCCTCTTTTCCAGGAACGGTGATTTGCACGAGAGCCTCGTTGTTTTTGTTGAAAACTTTAGCCTTGATCTGCGCCTCGATGGCCACTTGGATGACGTTGCGAATTTGCTGCAAGCGCGCAAACACGGGGGTGAGACCGGCATCGTACACCGGGTCAGCCTCCGGGAAATCTTGTTCGTGTACAGAGTCGCTGTGCCCGGCATGTTCCCACGCTTCATCGCAGGTGTACGCCAATATCGGGGCAAGGAGTTTCACCAGCGCATCAAAGATGCGAGCGATGGCGAATTGTTTGCTCAGGCGGTGCGGCGAATCTTTGGCATCGCAGTACAGGCTGTCTTTCGTGATGTCGATGTAGAGCGAAGAAAGCTCACCGGTGCAGAATTGGTTAATCGCCGAGAACACCTTGCGGAATTCGTACGCCTCATATGCCGCGCGCACGTCGCGGATCAGTGCATTCAGTCGCTCCAGGATCCATGCATCCAGAGGATCAAGTTGCTCGGGGCGACAACCATTGTACCCTTTCAGGTTGGCCAGCAGGATGCGCAGTGTGTTGCGCAGGCGACGGTAGGGCTCGGCAATCTGCTTAAACAAATCCTCGCCGAAGGGCACTTCATTCTGCCAATCCACGCTGCTCACCCACAAGCGCACGATATCAGCGCCGTACTTCTCGTAGAAATACTTGGCATTGGTCGGTTTTTGATATCCTTCCTGTGCGCTCTTCGAGAGCTTCGAGCGATCCTGATTCACTACGAATGCATGCGTGAGCACCTGTTTGTAAGGCGCTGTTCCGCGCCAAGCGCAGGAAAGCATGAGGGAGCTTTGGAACCATCCGCGGTGTTGGTCCGTGGCCTCCAAATACACATCGCAGGGGGCTTGCAACCCTTCCCGGTGCTCCAGCACTGCCACATGAGAACAACCGGAATCAATCCACACGTCCAGCGTGTCCTTTCCCTTACGCAAATCCGTGGGTAATCCCAATTTCTCGCAGAGCTTCGCATCACTCAGCTCAAACCAGATGTTGGTGCCGTGCTGCTCCACCAAATCCGCCACGCGGCGCACAATATCCGCCCGCAGCACCGGTTCATCATTTGTCGTGTAGAATACCGGCAGCGGCACGCCCCATGTGCGCTGACGCGAGATGCACCAGTCGGGGCGCGCTTCCACGGTGCTGTAAATGCGGTTGCGTCCCCATGCCGGTACCCACTGCGTGTGGTCAATCTGATTCAGAGCGAGGGGACGAAGTTTTTCCATGCTGATGAAAAATTGCTTCACAGCGCGGAAGATGATCGGCGTTTTGGAGCGCCAGCAGTGCGGGTATTGGTGGGTGAATTCCTCACGCCCGAGCAGCAACCCGCGCTCGATGAGCAATTGGATGACATCCTCGTTGCTGTCAAACACATGCTTGCCCACTAACGCCGGAACACCGCACTCAGCGGTGTAGAGTCCATCGTCATCCACGGGAGAAAGAACCGGCAGTCCGTACTGCATGCCCACGTTGTAGTCATCTGCGCCATGCCCTGGGGCAATGTGCACTGCGCCCGTGCCGGTGTCCATCGTCACGAACTGTCCCATCATGATGAGTGCATCGCGATCCAGGAACGGGTGCTTCGCCTTTTTGCCCTCAAGCTCTCGCCCCGTCAACTCTGCCAGTACTTCACCTGCCTCAAGTCCGCATTTACTGCAGAACGTCTCCACCAAATCTCTCGCCAGAAGGTACGTCTCTTCCTTGCCGCCCTTGCAGAACTTCTGCACCACATAAACGCTGTCCGGGTGAAGAGCGATGCCCAAGTTGCTGGGCAGAGTCCACGGCGTCGTCGTCCAGATGACGAGCTTGCAGGCGTGACCATGCACCGGCTCCGGCATGGGGAAGGCCACATAGATGGCGGTGGAGGTGTCCTCCTGGTATTCGACTTCTGCCTCTGCCAACGCCGTATGGTGCGCATAGCTCCACTGCACCGGACGCATCGATTGGTAAACTGCTCCAGCTTCCACCAACTTCGCAAACACGCGCAGCACCCACGCTTCGTACGCCGGATCCATGGTGATGTACGGATTTTCCCAATCACCGAACACGCCGAGGCGACGGAACGAGGCGCGTTGTTGGTCAATGTAGGTTCGCGCAAACTCGGCGCAGCGGCGGCGAATCTCCGCAGGTTCCAACCCCTGGGCCTCCTTCACTACTTTCGCTTCGATGGGGAGGCCGTGACAGTCCCAGCCCGGTACGAAGGGCGCGTAGTATCCCGCCATCGTCTTGCTCTTGACCACCATGTCCTTGAGCACCTTGTTGAGCGCAGTGCCCATGTGCACATCCCCGTTCGCAAAGGGCGGACCATCATGCAGCACAAAACTCGGCGCTCCCTGTTTTTTTCGGCGTTCTATGATGCGCGAGTACAGCTTTTCCTCTTCCCATTTCTTCAGCCGTTGCGGTTCCTTCTGCGTCAAGTCCCCGCGCATTGGGAACGTGGTATCCGGCAGAAAGATACTCTCTTTATAACTTGTCGCGCTCATACGCGCGCACTATACGCTTGTGCGCTCACCTTGTCAAGTTTTTCGAATTTCACACATTCATAAGGGGGCATTTCAAATTTTCGGAGGAAAAGCAAAAAAATGTTTGACTTTTTCGTGGGAGGTTATACAATCTAGCCCATCTGAGGGAGCGAGACTGCTTTCCTCTGCGTACATAAGCACAGTACTACTTATGAAAAGAAACCACATTATGTCTATCGCGCTGGCGGGCCTTGCGGCTATGCCAGCAGTTGCTCAAGCAGGGACTCAAGCAGGGACTCAAGCGAAAGAGCCTTGCTGCCAGCAAGACTCCCTGCTTCAAAAAATGGATCTGCTGAATCCGGCCTGTGATGCGCCTCAGTACAAAATCAAGGCGAATCAGAAACTTGGAACTCAGTGGCACATCGACCTGGCTTACGGGACTTACGTCCTGCATCGCAGCGCGTTCGGTGACCACGTGGCGCCCAACTATGCACTGATTCATGGAAATCTCAATCAGCGTATCATCAAGGACGATGTCAATGGCGGCACTTGGCTGCATGCGGAATTCCTCGGTTCTTGGGGACTGGAGAAAGACGCCGTGAGAGTAGCGAAGGGTAATCCTCTTGGACCTCTTGGATCAGTCACTCGCAGCCATGCTGAGCTTGTTGGACCGAGTGACTTCTACTTCCCGGAAATTTCCGTGAAGCATTTCTTCAACGGCAAGAAGGCTGCCATCATCGCGGGTACGCTGAGGCTTAGCGATTATTTCGATGTCGTGGGCATTGCCAGCGACACTTACACTTCTTTCATGAACTCGGGTTTCTGGCACTCCACCGTGTTGCCGCTTGTCGACAGCAATGTGGGCGCTATTGTCCAAGTTCAGCTGGGCAAGAAGGACTACGTGATGGCTGGTGTATCTCGCACGGGCACCGAGCCGGGCTACGATCCCATCAACTCCGATGGTGATGGCTACGTTGTCATGGGCGAGTGGGGACACTACTTCAACGAGGGCAAGGGTGTCGTCAAAGTCACTCCGTTCTTCCAGATGCTCGATGTTGACTACGCTGATGATTCCTCGGAGCATCACCGCACTGGTGGCGTTGTTGGCAGCGTGCAATACACCATCAACGACACTCTGACCGTGTTTGTGCGCGGCGGCGTGGCTGCCAAGCAGGAGTACGGCAATACTGCTGAGCTTACAGGCGGTCTGCGTGCCAAGCTCATTCCTTCTCGCAAGGACGATTACCTTGGCATTGCCTACGGCGTGTTCAAGGGACGGAATTATGCTGGCTTCGTTGACGAAGATGGTGATCCGGTGACAGAAAATTACAATTGCCGCGAGACGGTTCTTGAGGCGTACTACAACCTGCAGCTCTGCCGTTACTTCCGCGTGATGCCGCACATTCAGTACATCCACGACCCGGCCTACGCGGACAACAACGACTCCGTCGTGTTCGGCGTACAGGGCGTGTTTTCGTTCTAATTGCGCATCATCTGATATTTGATCATTTCGCAGCGCATCGGATTTCCCGGTGCGCTGCTTTTCTAGTACGTCAGGCATGACATGTAGCTGGGGTGAAAGTCCCCAAGAGCCGCTGACAGAACGGAATCAAATAGCCAAAG
>CANRNS010000020.1 GCA_947632055.1 uncultured Akkermansia sp. | reverse complement strand
TCAGGGTCCTGCTGGAATGCTCCCACCTGTTCACCAAAAAACGCTCTTTCCACAAAAATTTGGGTTGACCCCAAAAAGGCAGGTCAACCGTGAAGATTGACCTGCCTTCGAGTTTATGGAGCATAGGGGATTCGAACCCCTGACCTGTTGCGTGCGATGCAACCGCTCTACCAACTGAGCTAATGCCCCGCTTTGCGGCGAGCATTATACGCCGTAGTTTTTCTAAGTGCAAGCACGAATATTGACGCAATGGTAAGAAAATTGAGCCGCATAAAAAACCCCGAACCAAAATGGTACGGGGTTGGCTGAGGGTTTCCTGGCAGCGCGGAGTCCGAATTAACGCTTGCTGAACTGGAAACGCTTGCGAGCGCCTGGGCGTCCTGCCTTCTTGCGTTCCTTCATGCGGGAGTCGCGAGTCAGCAGCTTCTGCTCACGCAACATGGGACGAAAAGACTCATCAATCATCACCAGGGCGCGTGCGATGGCCAAGCTCATGGCGCCAGTTTGTCCGTGGATTCCACCACCTTTCGCAACGAGCAATACGTTGTATTTCTTGATCGTATTGGTTGCGTAGAAAGGTTGGAGGACGACATTCTGCAAAGCATCGGTAGGCAGATATTCCTCCATGCTGCGGCGGTTAATGGTAATTTTACCGGATTTGCCTTCCTCTGCCGGGGTAAGCCATGCGTGGGCGATGGCTTCCTTACGGCGACCTGTGGCATTGTAGGGTGTAGTAGCCATGATAGTAAGTTAATCAGGAAAAGGTGACGGGAGTAGGATTTTGGGCGGCATGGGGGTGTTGTTCGCCAGCGTACACCTTGAGGCGTACAGCCTGGGCACGTCCTTGGCGGGTGTGCGGCACCATACCGAGCACGGCGTGCTCCAGAAGGTAGGTTGGTTTTTTGCGGCGAATTTTAGCCGGAGTAAGGACAACTTGATTGCCCACAAAACCCGTGTAACGCGTGTAGATTTTAGCCTGCTCCTTGTTGCCGGTCAACACCACCTTGTCTGCATTGATAATGACAACATAATCCCCGCAGTCTGTATGGGGCGTGAAGATGGTCTTATTCTTACCGCGCAGGATATTGGCAGCCTGCACAGCCACCTGACCGAGCACCTTATCGGCTGCATCAATCACGTACCATTTGCGCTCGATATCCTGAGCTTTGGCAGAGAATGTTTTCATGAATCTAGCTATTTTATACGTTGGACAGACACCCAGCGGGATGATCCGCCGGGTGCGGGGTGCCAAATTACTCTTATTTTCCCTATTTGTCAACCGTATTTTTTAAATTCCCTGTTTTTTTTCGATTTTTCGAGGTGATTCGGGAGAAAGAGCTTGCAAAATGAATCGCGGCGCTCTAAACTGGTCGCGCTGCGTGTACCGAGTTTTCGCAGTTTCAACCACCTACTAGAACATCACTCTATGCCAACCCCCAACGGACGCAAATCTCCTTCTCAACGTAATGGCTCATTTCGTGCGCCGCAAGGCGGCAACCGCGGCAATCGCCCGGCGGCAACTTCCGTGAAGCAGAAGAAAAGCGCAGATGACGGAGAGGGGGAGATCGAAATGGAAGGAGTGGTCTCCGCGGTGTTGGCGGGTACGATGTTCCGCGTTCGTGTGGCGAGCGGGCACGAGTTTTTAGCTCATATATCCGGCAAGATGCGCAAGCGTTTCATTCGCTTGGTTGTGGGTGATAAAGTGCGCATTGAGGTATCGCCCTACGACATGAGCAAAGCTCGCATCACATTCCGCTTGAATTGAGTTTACCTGCACCCAATTCCGTGAAGGTGTGAGCGTGCACCGTCAACGTGCGCATCCAAGCAATGGAAAAAAGTATAGAGCAAGTGCTGCACGACAGCTTTGGCTTTCTCCAGCTGCGGCCGGGACAAGACGCCGTGGTGGGCGCTGTCATGCAGGGCCGCGATACGCTGGCTATTATGCCCACTGGCGGTGGTAAGTCGCTTTGCTACCAGTTGCCTGCTCTTTGTCGCGAGGGGCTCACCGTGGTGGTTTCCCCGCTCATTGCCTTGATGAAGGATCAGGTGGATGCGTTGAGGGCACGCGAAATAGCGGCGGCAGCGGTCAATTCATCCTTGGGGGCCGCAGAATACCGGCAAGTGTTGCATACGCTTCGGCAGGGAGCTTTGAAGATACTGTATGTGGCGCCGGAACGCTTTGCACAGCCGGGTTTCATGAGTACGCTGGCAGAGCAACATATTACCTTGCTGGCAATAGATGAAGCGCATTGCCTGAGCCAATGGGGGCACGATTTTCGCCCGGATTATCTACGTCTCGGTCGCGTTCGCGAGTTGCTTGGCCGCCCGCCCATTGTGGCGCTGACCGCGACTGCAACGGACGTGGTGCGCGCGGACATTGTTGAGGCGCTGCGTTTGCAGGATCCTGCTGTCATCATTAGTGGGTTCGGTCGCGCGAATTTGCGCTTTGCAATCTCGCCTTGCGAGGGGAAGCGCGAGAAACTGGCGCGCATTGAACGCACGGTTGAGCAGTGGAAAAAGGGTATCATATACTGCTCCACGCGCAAGAATGTGATGAACGTCTTTGAGCAACTGAGCGCCCAACATGTGAAAGCCGTGGCTTACCACGCCGGCATGACTGATGAGGAGAGAGAGTTCTCGCAGAATGCTTTTATCACCGGGCAAGCGGATGTGGTGGTGGCTACGAATGCTTTTGGCATGGGCATTGACCGGTCTGATGTACGTTTCGTCATCCATTTCGAGATACCCGGGAGCGTGGAAGCCTATTACCAGGAGGCTGGACGTGCCGGGCGCGATGGCGAGCCTGCCTACTGCGAGTTGCTCTTCAACCACGCCGATCTGAAGACGCAAGAGTTCTTTTTTGAAGGGAGTAACCCCAGTATTAGCCTTATTCGTTCGCTCTACAATATGCTCGTGCTGCGCAGCGATCCCCAGACGGGTGAGTTAGAGATGACCGTGGACGACATGGCCAAGCAGCTTGGGAATGATGTGAACCCCATGGCTGTGGGGTCGGCGCTTTCAGTTTTGATGCATGCCAATGCCCTCACGCGTACGGATGTGCCGGGCAAAAATATAAAATGCACGCGACTTACGAATCCGGAAGCTCCTTTCAACAGCTTGAATATCGATCGTGAACGCCTCGAAGAAAAAGCCCGTCGCGACCATAAGAAAATCGAGGCCATGGTTCGCTATGCCTACAGCACTGGCTGCCGTCAAAAATGGATCCTGGACTATTTTCGGGAAACAGATAGTCAGCCTTGCGGTTGCTGCGATGCTTGCCTTGCTCAACCGGCGGAAAACACGCGACAACTCACCGGAGAGGAGGCAGAGATTGTGCGCAAGGCTCTTTCTGGCGTGGCGCGTGCATGCGGAAAAAACGCAGATGGTTCATGGCGGGCCATATACGGACGCAGTAAAATTATGGCTATGCTGCGCGGAGCAAAGTCAGCCCTGCTCAATGGCCATCTGATGGGGCTTTCAACCTACGGCTTGCTTTCTCATTTCACGGACACTCGCATGCGTGCTCTTTTCCGTGCCATGCAGGATGCCGGTTTGTTGGAGAGCACCGGTGGGGAACTCCCTTTGCTTTCGCTTTCCGCGCTTGGTGAACGCGTGATGCGCGGAAAAGCCCCCGTGAATATTGCTGTCACCGGATGGCTTGACGAAACGTCTCCTTCCCGCACAGCGCAGCCTTCAAGCCACACGCGCCGTATTCTGCAGGCCCTCCAATTTGCCCGCGAGGACCGTACACTCTACGCAAAACTCACATCTCTACGTGCTGAGCTTGCCAAGGAATATCACGTGCCGCCTTACCGTATTCTTTCCAATGCAACTATGCGTGCTTTGTCCGCGATACGCCCCACGACCGAGGCGGGTGCAATGCGCATCAAAGGCATTGGGGAATGGACGCGTCTGCATACGCTCCCCGCTATTTTGGAAGTGATACAGGATCACATCGAGTAGTTCAGCGCAGGTTCGGGTAAGAGGCCTTTGTTCAATTGTCACGGGACCTGAGGGGCAGGAGCCGGAGAGTCTTTCAAAAGCGCTGCGCGCAAACTTGGCAGCAGCTTCTGCATCATGATGATGGAGCCATAAGTGTTCAGATGATGGCCGTCTCGCATCAGGCATTGTCCATCTTTCATGCACGAAAAGGCATCTTCATCCGGTTGCAAGGTACTGAGCGGTTCGATGATGGTCTCACATAGCCCTTCGTCACGGAGCTGGTATAGGACCTTGAACACGTAATCGTTGTAAGCAAGATAAAGCTCTCGTGAACAGTTCATTGTCGCCTTAGTGAGCGCTGGATCATTACGCCACGCAAGAACTTTATTGAACAGTAAGGCGCTGCCGAATTCGGGAGTAGGCCCAATGAGAATGACTTTCTTACCCATGTCTCGCAACACGGTGAGGTATTCGCGCAGAGCCTTGGTAATGCGCTCTCTGCTTTGAATTTCATCGGGCGTATAGTTTCCCCTGTTTTTGAGAGAAAGAGCATCGACAATGGAGGGCATTGCGCGAAGCTTTTTGTCTCCCCAATGATATCCATCCCAGCGGGAGATCCATCTTTGGGCTATAATGACGTGCGTGAGGTGTGGATTGGCACGCAGCCAATCAAGGGCCGCTCGCCTGGCTTTTGGGTTAGTGTAATCACGGAGCGTGATGCCACAGAAAGGGACCGTATAAGGTGTGAAATACACGCCGGAAAGTTTGGCCTTGCGCATCGCTTGATCCAGGCCCGGGAAGGAGTGTCCAGCGTGGCTGTCTCCCATCAGCACAAAGAAGGGCGGCTTTGATTTATCCCCGATATGCGACAGGGAGAGAGGCTCGCCGTTTTTGTTGGCATCATGAGGGGATTGAGCAGGATTCCAGTACTTAGTTGTAGCAGGATCATCGCAGGGCTGACTTTCGCTATACGGGGGATTCCCCATACTTTCTTCGATGTGGAGAACAGCTTTTGCCCAATCACGAAATCCATTGCTCTTATAGCCCTGGCGACAAAGTATAAGCGTGCCGCTCCAAAGTATCAGAATGATCCAAAATGCCGGCTTGCGTTTTTCGATGAAGAACCAGAAGCACCATGCGAGTGCAATGCTCAGTCCAAAAGCCGTAAGTTGATAGGACCACCCGAAGAGCCCTAATGACCATAGACGTAGGGAGACAATGACGGGCATGTGAATCAAATAAATCGAGAAAGAAATAGCTCCCAGCCACGTGAGAACGCGGTTTGAAAGGACGCGATTGAGCGAACACAAGGATGCGTGGCGAATCACAAGCAGCGTGCCGGTAATGCACAGTAATTTGCCTATTTCATCCGGGCATCCCGGGAGTAGTCCGAGTGCAGGGAGCAGAATGAGCGCAAGACCGATGAAGCTGTATGAAAAGCTGCTGCTAGGTGAATTGCCAGTTGGAGACGACAAGCATGCGAGCCATCCGCCTGCCATGACCTCCCAGATTCTCGGGAGAGTATAGTAATAGGAAAACGGGGTTTCCTGCTCCCAAACCGGGAGTCCCAACGCTTCGAGAGCATTGTGCGTTATGAAACTAAAATCAAGGGCAAAAGAAACAAGCGCCGCTAAACCGAGCGCCACATTGATCATAAGTCGAGGAAGACGCTGCAGAATGATATTGCCCACAGCAAACAGGAGGTACACCTGGGCTATTACGGAAAGATACCACATGTGCAATAAGGGCATGTATGCCGAATCAGGTGCAAAATAATCATCAAAAGCACGCGCCAACCAGGTGTTCGCTCGGAAAAAACATGCGCGATATCCTATGTTGCATGCCAAGCTTTCTTACTCACTGCAGCATAGGAAAAAACCGATGATAATGGCTAGCAGGATAGCGGCTACCATCGGAAAAACTACACGCTGAACACGCCTCGTAACGAAGGAAAAAGTCTCAGAAAATCTCCAGGTTGAAGATGAAGATAATCGCCTCATTACGAGCAAATAGCCACTGATAACCAAGAAGATGTCTACGCCGAGGTACCCGTGCGCCCACGTGCTTCCATCCATGTGGAACAAGACAACTAAAATGATTGCCAAACCACGAAGGCCGTCAATATGTAATAAATGTTGCTTTTTCTCCATCTCTCTATGGCGGGTCAGCGGGAATGGCAGGACTTCTAGCATATTGCATCTGAGAAGTCAAGTCTTCGAATCGTTCGTCATGGGCAATCCAGGGCAAACGTATTTGAAAGAAGTCGAGTAACGGAAAAATGCTCGTATTGACAGATACCATTGTTGATACGCATCAACAATCATGACGGACAAGCGATCATGATGATGGTCCTATGGACTTCATCTGTCTACGTTCATGATTCTTCCGGGTTCGCCGCAGGAGTACGATAATGAAATGGGAAAAAAGCAGTGCATGAAACGAAAATAAACTCCTATGTGAGAAGCGCGATATGCTTGGTCATTTTTTGTAATGGAAGTGATAGAAGAGATCAAAAACCTACGTACTTATCAGCGAGATGAGGATGTATCGATCGGCAGCGGCTGTCATGGTATTCCTGGCAGCAGGGGTGACGGGAGCGCAGCAGGAGGAGGAAAGGCACCCCTTTTATGAATGCGGCTTTTACCCGGAGTGGGGCGAACTTGTTGCAGCACAGGGAGCTAAGGACGTTAGAGCCGGTATCCAGTTGGCGAAGCAGCGCTTGGCGAAAATAAGTGAGCTTCAACCGGAGCAGGCGAATTATGAGAATGTGTTTGCCGCATTTGAGGACGCTCCGCGCGAGATGGAGCGGGCAGAAGGATATTTGGACGTGCTGTCTTCCACCATGGACAATGAGGAGCTGCGCCGAGTGCAAGAAGAGTTGCTGCCGGAAATGAGTTTGTTTCATGCTGCCATGACGGCAGATGAGAAGTTGTGGGGAGTGATCAAGGCGGCGGCGGCAGCGCCGTGGGTCAAGCAGCTCTCCCCTGAAAAGCAGCGCTATGTGCAACAAGTCGTGGATACATTCCGCGACAGCGGGGCGGATCTGAATTCCGAGCAAAAAAAGCGGCTGGCGCAGATACAAAGTGAGCTCTCCTTGCTCTCTCATCAATTTGATAAAAATGTTTTGGATGCTACCAATTCCTGGCAATGGGTAGTGAGCGATCCGTCACAGCTGGCCGGGATGACGAAGGAGTGGATGGCGCGCGCGCAGGAAAGCGCTCTGAAGGAGGGGCATGGCAGCCCGGAGTCCCCCAAGTGGCTCATTACTTTGCAGGAGCCAAGCGCTCTCGAAGTCATAAGAAGTTGCGATGTAGAAGATACGCGCAGAAAGTGTTGGGAGGCGCTGGCGTCAGTTGGTGGGGAGCAGCCATACGACAATGCCAGCATCGTGGCGCGAGTGATGGAGTTGCGAAAGGAGCAAGCGGCGTTGCTGGGGTTTCGCTCCTTTGCCGATTTGATATTGGCGCACCGCATGGCCGGGAGTGGAGAACGGGCCATGGAATTTGTCGATGATATGATGCAAAAGGTCAAGCCCGCATTCGATGAGGAAGTGGCGCAGCTTTTGGAATTCATATCCA
Organism: uncultured Akkermansia sp.; assembly: GCA_947632055.1. GTDB lineage: Bacteria > Verrucomicrobiota > Verrucomicrobiia > Verrucomicrobiales > Akkermansiaceae > Akkermansia. The sequence continues at coordinate 20,499 of CANRNS010000020.1, read as the reverse complement.
GGTGCAAGGGCAGTAAAGTCGAGAAGCTCAATCCGTGGGATACTTCATATTACATGCGCAAGCTCGCCAAAGAACGTTTTTCTTTTGATACCGAACTGCTTCGTCCTTATCAAGAGTGCGACCACGTGTTGCGGGGTATGTTTTCCATTTTTGAGAAGTTGTACTCAATACGCATTCATGAGCAGGACACCATTTTCCGGGCTGCGGATGGAGCAGTGACTCAACGACAACGTGCGGGGACGGAAATAAAAGGCGCCGGGCAGACAGCGACGCAGATTGTGCCGGTGTGGCACCAGGATGTGCGCGCTTTCGCTGTGCTGGATGCAAAAAGTGGAGCGCATTTGGGCTCGTTTTACATGGATTTGTTCCCGCGCAGCACGAAGCGAGGCGGTGCATGGGTTCAGCCGCTGGATTACGGTAAGCCCGCAGCGCAGGACCGCCCGCATGGACCGCATTTGGCGGCTCTGGTGGCTAATTTGAGCCCCGCGACAGAGGGAAAGCCCGCATTACTTTCGCATTACGATATAGAGACTCTATTTCACGAGTTTGGACACATGATGCACTGCATGCTGGGCGATACAGAACTACGCGCCCACTGCGGCACCAGCGTGACTTGGGACTTTGTGGAGCTGCCCAGCCAGATGAACGAAAACTGGACTTGGGAGCCGGAGAGTTTACTCACCTTTGCGGTGCATTACGAGACGGGAGAGAGCATACCGGATGATTACCTGGAAAAATTGCAAAAGATGCGCTTCTTTTTCCCGGCATATGACGATATGAGTCAGCTCTGCATTGCTAAGCTCGATATGGAGATGCACATGCACTACGCTGAAAAGTTTTGGGGGAAGGATATCGATCAGGCCACGCAGGAGTTGCTTGAGCCATGGAGGGCTCCCTACAGCCGTGAAATTCCTTCTGTCATGCGCACTCTCACCCATTGCATTTCAGGTGGCTATGCTGCTGGCTACTACTCATACAAGTGGTCGGAGGTGCTGGCGGCGGATGTGTTCACACGATTTTTGAAGGAGGGTGTACTTAACCCGGCTGTGGGCGCCGCTTACCGTGAAAAGATACTTTCCAAGGGCGACAGCAAACCGGCAAGCGAGCTGTACCGCGACTTCATGGGAAGAGATCCCAATCCGGATGCCTTGCTGCAGAAACAGGGATTGATGAAATAATGCTACATGAAGTTGTAGGCATCAATATCGAGCGTAACGATAACGGGATCGCCCGGAGAGAGACGGTTGATTTCTGCGGAGACGATAGTGGATAAAACGCGAGCTCGTGCAGCTTTGAGCACGCATTGGTATCGGTATTGCCCAAAAGCTTTGGGCAGGGGAGCCGGTAGCGGGTCACTCATTTCCGTGCCGGGAGGCAGAGCGGCCAGCAAGTGTTTATGCAGGGTAGCCATGGCGAAGGCGGCCAAATTCTCTTGCTCAGAACGCACCGTAAGCACGGCCAGATGCGTGAAAGGAGGGAAAGCCAATTTCTCGCGCAACCCCAATTCGTTTTCCGCAAAACCATCGGTATCATGCCGTCTGGCGAATTGGATCGCGGCAGCTTGGGGGGAGTAGGTTTGGATGATGACTTCGCCCTCTACCTCTCCACGCCCGGCACGTCCCGCCACCTGAGTCAGCAATTGAAAGGTGCGTTCTGCGGCACGAGGATCCGGGACGCACAGCCCCAGGTCAGCATTGAGAACTCCCACCAGGGTGACTCCGGGGAAGTCGAGCCCCTTGGAGATCATTTGCGTCCCGAGCAAAATATCGATGCGATGTGCACGAAAATCAGCCAGAATATCGCGCAGAGCGTTTTTACGCACCGTTACATCGGCATCCACCCGGCAGATACGTGCCGCGGGAAAACAGCGCTTAAGCACGGTCTCCACCTTTTGTGTGCCATAGCCGGCTAGCAGAATATTGCGCGAGTTGCACTCGGGACAGCATTCCGGAACGACGGCGCGGTACCCGCAGATGTGGCATACCAGTCGATTCTCCGTCAGGTGATAGGTGAGCGGCAGAGCGCAGTGCTCGCAAATGACCATGTGCCCGCAATCCGGGCATTGCAGCGCTCGTGCGAATCCGCGACGGTTGAGCAGTAAGATCGCTTGTTCGCCCTTGTGGAGGCGGTCTTCCAGAGCACGGCGCAAGCGCTCGGAGAGAATGCCGTGGTAGCGTTTGTCTTTTGGCTCACTGCGCATATCCAGCACGCGAGTGAGGGGCAAGCGGCGGTCGTCCGCTCGCTTGTCCATGCGTACGAGTTGGTATTTGCCGCGCCGCGCGTTCAACATGGATTCCAGGGAGGGCGTGGCGGAGCCCAGCACGATCGAGGCGCCTTCCATGCGCGCGCGCAGCACGGCGAGATCACGACCGTGGTAACGGGGACTATTTTCCTGCTTGTAGGAAGTATCGTGTTCTTCGTCCACAATAATCAGTCCAAGGTTGGTGACCGGTGCAAAGAGAGCCGAGCGTGGTCCAATGGCGATGCGTGCGCGGCCGCGACGGATGGAGTGCCATTCATCGAAGCGTTCTCCATCGCTCATGGCGCTGTGCAGGATGGCTACGGTTTCCGGTTGTTCGGCAAAACGGCTCTTAAAACGAGCCATCGTTTGTGGGGTGAGAGATATTTCCGGTACGAGAATGAGCACGCCCTTTCCCTGTGACATCACCTGAGCCGCCGCCTGTAAATATACCTCCGTTTTGCCTGATCCTGTGACGCCTTGGAGCAAGACAGGCTTGGAATCCCCACTGTGGCAGGCCTCCAGAATGACGTCCAGCGCTCGCTGCTGGTCGTCGTTGAGGTGCAGGGGAACGCTGGGAGCAAAGGTCTCCTCCCCGGCGGGGTCGCGATGCACGGCGCGCTCTTCCAGACTCAGTAGACCCTGCGCTTCCAAAGCGCGGCAGGGTGTGAGCGCCGCTGTTCCACCCAAGGCGTTCAAGTATTCACCTTCTTCTTCGCTTTCCATCAGGTAGCGCAGAATGGCAGCGCGGCGTGGTGCGCGGGCATTGATGTTGTTCAACTCGTCATCTGTGGGTCGGCGCAGCAGACGCACAAACTTTTTCGTTTTTTCATCATGGCGTTCGCGGCGTACCGGCTCAGGAACGATGCAGCGCAGCATTTGTTCCACCGGTGTGGCGTAGTAGGAAGCCGCCCATTCCGCCAAATCCATGAGAGCAGGGGATACAACAGGCTCATCCTCAATAAGCTTTAGAAGAGGTTTCAGCGTGTAATCATGCTGCCCGCTCACCAGAGCGAGTACTGTGCCCGTGGCTTGTCGACTGCGTAGCGGCACCTCGACGCGACACCCGCGTTGCACCCGCATGTCTGGCGGTACAGCATAATCGAGGACCATGTCGTTCAACCCATCCACCAACACGCGGACCGCATGCGGAGCAGGCGGCGCGTCAAACAGGTATCCGCTGTCAGCGGGTGGTGGCGGCGCAGCCGTGCTCATTCATCCACCTCGTCGCTGGAGATTATACGCACTACCACGCGCTTCCCTTGCTTTTCTCCGGCAGCTTTGGCCAATGAGCGGATAGCCGAGGCCGTCATCCCACTGTGCCCGATCAGCAGGGGAATATCGTCCGGCGATACCACTAAACGGAAACGCACCATGTTGTGGTCGGCCGATTGAGCAACACGCAGCTCGGCCTGCTCCGGGTGCTTAAGGAGAGGCTTTGTTACAGTCAGGAGGTACCGTCCTACGGTTTCAATGAGCTTTTGCATGGTGGTATGGGGTGTACGAGTTAAACCGAATCGATGCGTCATGATACTCCGAGAAGATCTCAAATGTCAAGGATATGTTCTGTCCGTCGAATGGCGTGTTTTTTCTGCTCCCCTGCGTGAAAGGTGGGGCTGGCAGAGCAAACGCATTTGAACGATGTCGAGTAATGCAAAAAATGCCCAAAGAAGTTGGCAGAGCTTGTTTTTATGACAAAGAAACCATGACCAGGAACGCTTCCATACTGAGAATGGACTCGACTTTTTTCTCGTTTCTGTCGGCTTTAACAATCCGAACAGATTTGCGCAGTGTACACATTATCAACAAATCGTATGTTGTCAACCGTAAATAGCAACCGTACTCCCTGATGCGTTTTCCCTGGGGATGGGACTTGCAAACGGGGGAACAAAGTGTTAATATGACGATGCGGCCTCCCCTCGCGAGGAGAGGCCAACGTTTTCACAAGTAAAAATTCACAAACCATGTCATTGGAATCATTCTTTCAGCCGAAAAGTATAGCGGTCGTTGGCGTGTCGGACAACCCCTCCAAGCTGGGCGCAGTTGTCTTTAACAACATTATCGCCGCGGGATATACGGGGAAACTTTACGGGGTGAACCCGAAGTTGGATGGGCAGCAGGTGTACGGAAAGCCATGTTATGCTTCAGTAGACAAGTTGCCCGAGCCGATGGATCTCGTGGTGATCTTGGTGCCGGCTCGCTTCACGGAGCCTGTCATTGACGCCTGCGTGATCAATCATACAAAAAACATTTCCATTATCACGGCAGGCTTTGCCGAGGTGGGCGAAAAAGAGCTTGAGAAGCGCATTGCGCAGAAGTGTTTGGACAACGGAATCAACCTGCTTGGTCCGAATTGCCTCGGTCACATTTCCACGTACGACAAGGTGAACGCATCCTTTGCGGATGGTTTTCCGAAAAAGGGCAACGTGGCCTTTATCTCTCAATCGGGAGCCTATTGCTCCGCCATCATGGATTGGGCGGCGGGCAAGGATATCGGCTTCTCCCATTTCATTTCCATCGGTAACAAGGCTGTGATGGGTGAGGATGTCTTGCTGGATGCCTTGAAAGACGACCCGAACACCTCCGCTTTCGTTTTCTACTTGGAGTCGCTCAAACAGGGACGCCACTTCCTGGAGGTGCTCAAGCGCGTGTCGGATACGAAACCCTGCGTGATTATGGAACCGGGCAAGAGCAGCAAGGCCCAGGCAGCATCGCTCTCGCATACCGGTTCGCTCGCTCCCAATTACCGTGTGCTGGAAATAGCTCTGCAGGGTGCGGGGGCGATCCAGGCCTACAATGACCGTGAGCTCTTTGGGTTGCTCGAGATTTTGCAATACTGCAACCATACGGACTTCAGCGGACAGGTGGCCGTACTTACCAATGCTGGCGGCGTGGGCGTGCTTACCTCCGATCTGTGTGAGGATGCAGGACTTGACTTGGCTCGTCCAAGCGAGAAGACGGTGGAGGCGCTTAAGGCTGTCCTCACTCCGGAGGCATCGTTGGGCAACCCCATTGATGTGGTGGGCGACGCTAAGGCGGATCGTTACGAGAACGCTCTGCGCGTGCTCTGTGAGAGTGGCGAGTACAAAAACATTCTCGTGCTGCTAACCCCGCAGCGGGTGACTGACCCGACGGGTACGGCTGAAGCTATCATCCGATTGGCTCCGCAGTACAAGGACGTTAATATCTTCTGCTCCTTTGTGGGCGGAGCGCACGTGGATGCCGGACGCAAGCTGCTTTCGGCGGCGCATGTGCTCACCTACGAGTACCCGGCGGATGTGGTGCGGCTGCTCGGCATGCTCAAGGCGCAGATGGCATACCGCGGCAAAAAGCTGGCTACGGTGGAGACCAAGCCGGTACCGCAGGAGTTGCACGATGCCATAGTCGCCGCTCAGCAGGCGGGACTTGCTTCTCTGCCGCAAGAGGTCGTCAACAGGCTTATGGATCACTACGGCATCGATTACCCGAAGAGCGCCAACTTTACCTCCAAGGAGGAAGCGTTGGAGTTCTGCCACAGCATTTTCCCGAATCCGGTCGTGCTCAAACTTTCTGCCCCTGATGCGCTGCATAAGACGGAGATGAAGGGGATCTACTTGAACATCCACAACGATGCCACCTTCCAGGAGGCGTGGAGTGGCTTGTGGAACTCGATTGAAAAGTTCCAGCTCAAGGGCGCTTCCGTCCTCATTCAGGAGATGATTTCCAAGGGCACCGAGACTATCATCGGCGTGAATAGCGACAAAAACTTTGGCCGGGTGATGGTGTTCGGCACCGGTGGAATTTACACGGAGGTGATGCGTGACACGACAATGCGTATCTTGCCTGCGGATGACTTTGATGCCATGATCAAGGAAACCAAGGTGGGCAAGATTCTCAATGGTGTCCGGGGCGAAGCTCCCAAGGCCGTGGCTGCGTTGGCTGATACTCTCCGTAAGGTGCAGCAACTCGTGCTGGAGATTCCCGAAATCAAGGCCATTGACGGCAACCCGGTACTCGTCACTGCCAAGCGCGCTGCCGTGGTGGACTTCAAGATGCTGCTCAAGTAAGTAGAACAGCGCGGTTCTTTCTCTCATCCCGCAGTCTTCTTCGGCTGCGGGATTTTATTTGCCGAGGCAGAAAGTAGAAAAGATGCGGGACAGAAGGTCCTCCGTGTCAACCTTGCCGGTGATGGCGCCAAGAGAATCCAAAGCGGCGCGTAAGTCAATGGCAATGAGTTCAGGCAAAGCATGCTGCGCCAAACCATGAGCCGCGGCATGCAGCGCGGAAAGAGCAGTGCGCAGGGCGTGCAGGTGGCGGGTGTTGATGGCGGCTGATGTTTCCCGCTCACCGGACTTAGCCGCAAAGAGAGAAGCGATGGTTTGGTGCAACTCCGGGATACCGGCGCCGGTGAGTGCGGAAATGCGGATGCCATGCTGGTTACGGCGTGATGCGTGTTCCGGCAAATCGCATTTGTTCAGCAAGACCAAGTGCGGCACACGATCCGGCAGCGCATGACTCGGCAGTCCATCGAGCGGCGCGGTAGCATCCTGCACTTCAAGGACAAGGTCAGCAGATTGGAGTGTTTGGTGGGTGCGTTCTACGCCTGCTTGTTCCACAGAATCTGCGCTGTTTCGCAGACCGGCGGTGTCAATGAGCCGCAGGAGCATGCCGCCTGAGGAAATAGATTCCTCCACCGTGTCGCGCGTGGTGCCGGGAAGGGGACTGACGATCGCGCGGTCGTAGCCAAGCAAACGGTTGAGCAGACTTGATTTGCCGACGTTTGGGGCGCCGACGATAGCTGTACGCACGCCTTCACGCAGCAAGCGACCGGAATCCGCAGTGGCGGCCAATCGTTCGAGCGATTCTTCGATGCTTCTCAACGCAGTCTGCATATTGGTGACGGTTTGCGGAGAGATGTCGTCCTCCGGAAAGTCAATGTAGGCCTCCACATGGGCGGCAAGCGTGAGCAGGGAATCAATGGCCGCTTGCACGGGACGCGAAATAGAGCCGGAGAGTTGGGACTGCGCGGCGCGTAAGGCTAAGTCGCTCCCCGCGTTGATGATGTCCATAATGGCTTCTGCCGCCGTGAGGTCAATTTTTCCGTTTTCAAAGGCACGGCGAGAGAACTCACCGGGTTCCGCCGGACGAGCGCCACAGGCAAACAGGCGCTCCAGCACGCGTTGCGTCACCAGCATGCCGCCGTGGCAGGTGAGCTCTGCGATGTCTTCCCCGGTATAGCTCGCCGGTGCGCAAAAGCAGGTGGCCATGCACTCATCCAGCGTTTCGCCGCTTGCTGCCCGCACGTGCACCAGAGTGGCCACGCGTGGAGCCAATGAGATCTTGCGTCCCACGGCAGCCTTCAGGACAGCATGCGCTTGCGGTCCGCTGATGCGGATCACCGAGAGCGCACCCACGCCGACAGGAGTGGCAATAGCTGCAATGGTGGACATAGGAGAAAAGAAACGGGCTGCGGGGTCATTATGAATAAAACCCACGCAGCCCGAATAAGTACGAAGAACTCAGGCGCCGAGCTGGAAACGCTCAAAGGCAACAACCTTCAGCGAGTCGCCGAGTGATTTACCCGTGCGCTCCACGAGCTTCTCCACGGTGATGGAGGGATCCTTCACGAACTCCTGGTTGAGCAGGCAGCTCTGTTTGTAGAGAGCCTTGAGTTTGCCGGGAAGAATCTTTTCCAGCAGAGCTTCAGGCTTGCCTTCAGCAATGAGTTGAGCTTTGGCAATCTCCTGCTCCTCAGCTACGAAAGCAGGATCCAGCGAGGAGGAATCCACACTCTTGGGCGCGCTTGCGGCGATGTGCAGAGTGATGTCTTTGCAGAGCGTTGTATAGTCCGCAGCGGCTGCCGTTTCCGGTTTGGTGCAGGAAACTTGCAGCAGCACACCTACCTTGCCGCCCATGTGAATGTAGGAGGTGATGGATCCCTCGCCATCCAGTGTGTAACGGGCAAAGCGGCGCAGCTTCATGTTTTCGCCGATGGAGGCGCATTGCTCTGCGATGTAAGTTTCCACCGTTGAGCCGTTCATGGGCACAGCCAAAGCCTGATCCAAGCTTGTAGCATTGGAGGACTTAAGCGCTTGACCAATTTCTGCCGCGAGCGCCTTGAACTTGTCGCCCTTGGAGCAAAAATCGGTTTCGCAGTTGATCTCATATATGATGCCGTCTTTGCCTTCCACGACGGTGGCAACGACGCCCTCCTTAGCTTCGCGGTCGGCTTTTTTAGCGGCTTTAGCAATGCCTTTTTCTCGCAGGTATTTGACGGCTTCGTCCATGTCGCCGTTACATTCCACGAGAGCATTTTTACAGTCCATCATGCCTGCATCTGTTTTGAGACGCAGTTCCTTGACCATTTGTGCGGTAATTTCAGCCATAATATGAGAGGAAATGACGTTACGCCTTCACCGGGCGGGACTGATTGATCACCTCGACGAGCTTGTTGAGGATGAGACGAATGGAGCGCACGGCATCATCGTTGCCGGGGATCGGGTATTCCACGTTGTCGGGATCGCCATTCGTGTCGGTGAGTACTACCACCGGAATGCCCAATATGTGCGCCTCGCGGATGGCTATGTCCTCGTGGTCTGCACCGATGGCAACGAGAGCGTCTGGGGCCCCGCCCATGTTGCGGATGCCCTGGAGGTTGCGCAACAGCTTCTCGCGCTCGCGGGAGAGGGCGGCAAGTTCCTTTTTGGACATACTCTTATACTCGGGCTGGCTGCTCAAGTTTTCGAGGTATTCAAGGCGCGCGATGCTCTTTTTGATGGTGGACATATTGGTGAGCATGCCGCCCAGCCAACGAAAGTTCACATAATACTGACCGGTAGCTTCTGCCGCCTCCTTTACGGCTTCCTGAGCCTGACGCTTGCAGCCAACAAAGAGTATTTTTTTGTTTTTTGCGGCCAACTCGCCGAGGAACTTGGCGGCTTTGTCCAGGCAGCGCTCCGTTTCCTCCAGGTTGATGATATGTATGCCATTCTTCTGGGTAAGAATGTACTTTTTCATGTTGGGATGCCACTTGCGAGTCTGATGCCCGAAGTGCACGCCGGCTTCCACCATTTCGGTGATGAGTTCGTTGATCATGGTTGTGTGTTGTTGTCTCTCCTTAAACCAGGGGAGACGATTGGGTAGAAGGTGCCGCTTTGTGACCCTCAGCCTTCCGTTGTTCGTATGGCGGCATCAGCAGGGACGCTCAGGTTACCTTTTTGCGCACTCTTTGTCAATACAAATCACGTGCGCGTACACAGAAAATTGTTCGCTTCAACGGAACGCATTTGACATGGAAGGGCATGGTGATTAAAATGCAGGCATGACCATTCCGGCTATTACTGTGGATCGTGAACAGCTGAAAAAAGCCATCTTTGAGCAGAATTCGCTCCATCCAAAAGACGGCGTTTTTATGATGAAAAACGGGGAAGTCAAGTGCGCTTACCGAGGCGACGAAGGAGTAGCTTGTGAGCTGATCAGCGGGGTCGAGTTAGGACGCATGCTTGCTGCCGACGCTCTTTTTTCCTACAGTGAATCGGAGCTGGCGAAGTGGGTGGACGGTATGGATTTGACGCCTCTGCAGGCGAAGTTGAATGCATCCGGAAACGATAGTTCTCAGCCCTGTTTTTCACTTGGCTGATCGGCATTTGCTGGGTCGTGTCGGGCGGCTTGGGCTTCCAGCTCCGGGGAGTGGTCTTTTTGGGTCCCTGCGGCGCCGGCCTGCTCAGCATTCATGAGTTCTTGTTCGAAGTCGCGCTTTGCTTGACGCAAGATACCCAGGCTCTTGCCTAAATTGCGGGCGATTTCTGGCAGGCGGGATGCCCCAAAGACAATCAGACAGATAATTGCCAGAATAAACCATTGTGTGGGTGAACCGAGGTACGCGAGCGTCTGCATGCTGCCATTCTATGCGAGATATCGCACCATGTCAAGCGGATGGAAAAGGAGATTTTAATTTTTGGGGCAATGCGGCTTGAATGCGCGTGGCGTTTGCACTGGATCTGTACTTGACATCGCGTGGAATATCGGCTATAGTGCGCGCGCTGTGAAGAGACGCCTGCGCAAAAAGTACCATGTGGGTGAGTTTACTGAGCTGGGCTTTATGATGAGTTTCCGGTATCGGGGGGGCGATGTGTACTCGAAAGAGGGAATGCTTATGCTCGGCGAATTGGATAGCGAGTGCCTGTGCAAGCAGGGATTGTGCTGTACCTTGCTCGGGCAGGAAAGTGGGTTGTGTACGTTCGTGGCCCACGATGCACATGCGCTCAAGACAACGGAACAACAGCTCATAGCCGTGCGCGAGTGGCTGCAGGCGCGCAAAGATTTGCAGGAGGTTCGCGTGAGCGAGCTCCTGGATTTGTGGCATGGTACGTACGAATAATTACCAACGACAATTATGGACGAACAAGAAACGCCAAAGACCATCTACAGCAAGGGTCTCAAGGGTATTGTGGCCAATGAGACGCGATTGAGTGACGTGCGCGGTGAGGAGGGACGCCTGCTGTACTGCGGGTACGACATTGAGGATCTGGTGGATTTGTGTTCGTACGTCGAGGTGATCTACCTGCTGCTCAACAAGCGGCTGCCTAACCGCAGCGAGCTGGAGGGTCTGCGTCAGCGCTTGCGCATGGATCGGGAGCTGCCTCAGCCCATTCTCGACTTTTTCAAGACGGCAACCAAGACGGCTCGACCGATGAGTGCATTGCGTACAGCTGTGTCGATGCTGGGGATGTACGATGACCGCACGAAAGATCCCACGCAGATGAAGGAAATTGGGCTTTCGCTCATAGCTAAGTTGCCGGTGATGGCGGCTTATTACTACCGCACGTGCCAAGGGTTGGATCTGCCGCCTATCCGCACCGATTTGGATGAGGCTGCGCACTTCTTGTGGCTTCTCAAGGGGAAAGAGCCCGATGCGAGTGAGGCGCACATCATGGATGTGGCCTATATCTTGCATGCTGACCATGGCATGAATGCGTCCACTTTCTCTTCGCGCGTGACGGCCTCCACGCTATCGGACATGTATTCTTGCATCACCTCGGCCATTGGCACACTGAAAGGCCCGTTGCATGGAGGTGCAAATGAAGCAGTCATTGAAATGCTCAAGGAGATCGGTAGTGAGGATCAGGTGGAGGCGTATGTGAATGCCAAACTTGCGCGTCATGAAAAGATTTTTGGCATCGGCCATCGCGTGTATAAAACGCTTGACCCGCGTGCGCCTCAGCTGCGTCGCATTGCCATTCGCCTTACTCAAACTATTGGTGAACCCAAGTGGATTCGCATGAGCGATATGATTGCAAAAATCCTGCGCGAACGAAAAAATTTGAATGCAAACGTGGACTTTTACTCTGCCACGGTATATTACAGTTTGGGCATCCCCACGCGCATGTTTACCACGGTGTTTGCCATTGCTCGCGTCGCGGGTTGGGTAGCTCAGATCCTCGAGCAGCTGGAGGATAATACGCTTTTCCGCCCTCTTTCCAACTACGTGGGTCCCAAGGAACCCTTGCTTGTCCCCATGTTGGATATGCGTTGAAGAGCTAAGCCCCGATGTGCACATCGCCGCGCAGGACGGTTCCCGGCTTAAAGCGCCAAGGGACATCGATGGTGAGGCGTTGCACATTTTTGAGAGATGGAACGCCCAGGGTGTCCAACGAATCCACCATCTTGTAGGAAGGATGATTGAGACGGATGACGGGCGCCGTGCCGTGGCATTCCGGCGCTAGCCTCATGCTCCCCGAGGCATCAATTTCAACCGCATCCGAACGCAGCAGTAAGAGGTCGGAACTCGTCTTTACCGGGAAAAAGCGCGTACGGGGAACATTCACTGCCTGGGCGCCGGGGAAGCATTGGATAGCAGCGCCCATGGCTGTTTCCAGCTGATACACCGGGGCAGATTGCGGATCACGAGGATCGGCTGTTTTTGCATTGCAGATGACGGGCAGGGGAATGATGCCGCCGTTTTGCTGCATGAAGTCATGGAGTGCATCCAGTCTTATCCACAGGCTATTTGTATTGAAAAAGCGGTGACGTGAGATGTCTTGAAATTGCGGTGTGTCTTGCTCGGTGCATTGTGCCACTTCCCGCAAGATGAGCTGTCCATCAGTCTTACGTAACGCCAAGTGCCCTCCTTTTTTGTCGGCTTCTGTCCGCTCCGTGGCTTCCATGACAAAAGGAGCGCCACTTTTTGCAAACCAGCTCAAGAATCGTGCATCCGGTTGAGCTCCCAAATTATCAGAGTTGGACACAAAGGCGTACTTGATTCCACTCTGCAAGAGCTCTTCCAATCGTCCGCTGCCCACAAGCGCCGCGTATATGTCCCCGTGCCCCGGGGGACACCATTCTAATTCTTCGCGACCGGGAAGTGTCACTGGTTCCAGCGTGTCACGCAGCAGCTTGGGTACCTTATTCTGCATGAGCTCCACATCTCTTGCCTGAGCAAAAAGCCCAGTTTTCGCGTAACCTTGCAAGTGCTGCAAGGTGTCGGCAGAGGTGGAAAAAGAATTCATGAGCAGCAATTGCACTGTACAGCCCGCCTGCTCTTGTAGAGCGAGTACCTGGCGCACGATGAGATCCAGGAAGTTGATGCCGGGTTTAATGCTCAGCAAACTCTTTGCCTGTTGCAGTCCCATGCTCGTGCCCAATCCTCCGTTAAGCTTGATGACCACTAACTGCCGCAGCAACTCTGAATCAGCCGCTCCTGTGTCAGCTACCAGCTCTTCCCACTTCGGCAGATCGGGCACGGGCATGATTTCTCCCTCGTCAATGGTCATTTTGCGTCCACTGCTCAGCTCTTCCACTCCGTGTAACATGGCGCATATTGCTGCTTCCGGAAGCCCAGCCTTTTCCATCTTCTGGCGAATTAGCTCGTCTCTCTTCATGACGTTCATATTGTAACGCATCTTCTCCCGCTCAGCAAGCGTATTCCCACTGAGCAAACGCACTTGAGGCTTCTAGCCGACCAGCAGGGAGTCCCCGCGGCGGTACATTCCCTCCATGGCGATGTAGCGTGTGCGCAGGAGCTCGGCGGAGCGATGACCCATTTCCAGCTGCAGCTCGGCGTAGTTGCGGAAGGTAGCCAGATGGTGCGTGGCAAAGGTGTGCCGCAGCACGTCCGGCTGCCAACTCGTGAAGCCCGCTTCACGGTGCAGGCGCGTGCGTCGTCGTCGCCAGTTCGGCGGGCAGATCCTCTCGTCCCCGGGACGCCGGACGCGCTTCAGGATGCGTGCCAGCGGCGGGAAGATGGTGACGTGCCGCGCGCCGCCGGTCTTGCTGTGGTGCGGGGCGATGCAGATGACGCCGGCGTCGAGTCGTACATCGCTCCAGCGCAAACGCTCCACTTCATTCGGGCGCACGCCTGCGTAGAGCATGATGGCGGTCGCGGCGAGACAGGTTCCGCCCTCGAACTCCTCGGCGGTGTGCATCAAACGCCTGATCTCCTCCTTGTTCAGGATGCTGATGCGCTTTTCTTCAATGTGTTCCGGTTCGACCCTTCGCACCGGGTTCTCCGCGCACCATCCGCGCTTGCACGCCGTGGAGAAGACCCCGCTGAGGATGAGTCGAGCTTTGTTGCGCTGCCGTGGTGTGTCGAACGCCTCCCGGATGTAATCGCGACATTCCTCGGCGGAGATGCTGCGCATGCGCCTAGTTGCCAGACCCTTGCAACGTCTCATGAATCGCCTCGCGATGCCACGGAAGTCGCACAGCGTCCGTTTCCGCCGGTCCTTCCTCGCCTCCAATGCCTCCTCCACCGCCCGGGCAAAGGTGACCGTCTTTTCACGCCGCCGCAGTTCCTCTTCCCCCGCCGCAATGCACGCCATGGCGCGCTTCACGCGTCCCCTCCCTGCTTCCAGCGCGGCTTTCGCCACCAACGCCGCTTCCAGTACATCCACACCCGTCTGCCGCAGCACCTCTACCGCCGCCAGCTCCTTCGTTCTATCAGATTTTGTTTTCATGTCGGTACGTATTCATAATCCGCATGCAAGAAGAAAATATGACAGTCCGACAAAATTTTGCAAGCCGTGCATGCAAGGCTCTACGTTCATCCAAATGAATAGTCACAGAATGCTGAAATTTAAGCCTGATTGTCAATATTAAACTAACTAATAATCAACAAAATGAATCAGAAGAAGTACGGATTATGAATTCGTTAAACTCCTCTCCGGTTCCTCCAATGAGGACGCAAAAAAATATCTAATCAGTTATATGAGTACAGATCCCATACATTATTTGCTCAATCATCTAAAAGCTATTGCGCTTCTTAGGGCGAAAGAAGCACTTTCTGCTCTGTACGAACAACCCTATGAGGAGCTGTCTCAAAAAGAGAAGGGAGAGTATAGGGATAAGTTTTTAGGCCTACGCTCTAAATTCTTTCCTATAATACAGATCGAGAATAATTTAATATCTTTAAGTAGAAACAACCGTCTATGTATGTCTGTTTATCGTAGTCTGGATGCACGGAACATTCTTCTTCGTGATATGGTTGGAGGTGAACCTCTCGACCAAAAGTTGAAACAATACAAGGAAGAGATTGGGAGCATTCTTGATGAATCAGGCAATGAGACGAATATAGATTTTTGCGTACAAAAAGCCCACGCATCCATGTATTGTAGTTATTACTATTTGTCTGTGTAACATTCTGCAGTTTAATGATGCTTTTCTTTGATTCCCGTACGTTTTTCATATGAGGGAAGTACTGTACTGAATCGAATTTCTATAATAATGCGAAACCATGAATAAAGAAAATATTACAGCAATCCAAGATGTTGAGGAGGAAAAGGCTTCCATCGTTGAGGAGAATATTTGTACTCCTCCAGAAACTACACCCACGCAAATAAACCAAGAAGCCACTCCTGTATCGAGTCAAAAAATAGAGGTTTCGGTAGAAACAGCAGATGTAACAGAGGGGAAAATTGCTGAACCGAAAAAGCCTTTTCCTTGGAAGAAGGTTCTTCTTTTCCCTTTTAAATTGTGCTGGCAGATTATAGTTTGGACTTCCATTACAGTTTGGTGGATAACAAAGTATTCCTCAATTATTGCTTGGTTGATAATAAAATACTCGTTCTTGATTACTTGGTGGTTAGTAAAGTTAGCCTCGTTTATTATCGTCTTTTGTTGGGGCCTTCTTATGGCCCTTGGTGAGATAATGTCTAGAGTACATATGTTTATGTTCGGTGATGGCGAGACTGAAACTTTTCGAAGGGCACCAGGTGAGACTTTAGGTGAATTCCGGCAAAGGAGGAGAGAAGATCATGAAAAAACCATACAGAGAAGAATAGAGACTTTTCAGCTCGCAGGCAAGTTATGGCGCAGTTTGTGGGGAATATCCGAGGCGGAGGAAGAGGAATAGGTGTATTTAGCTTGATCATGATCCTGAAAGGAAAAGGGAAAACATCCTGAAGATCGCAGGAAAACAGGCAAAATCAGTAATACTACATGAAAAAGCTCATTTGGTTCGTACTTATTGTGGTTGTGCTCGTTGGTCTAGCCTTCATCTTCTACCCGGAGAAGAGCGCGGAAGCGGGGCAATCACTGGAGGCGGCGGGGGCAGTAGCGGTGCAGAAGACGATATCCGCACTGGAAAAGCGTGTGGGGAAAGCGGATGTAGCCCTGGAACACTACAAGACGGCACTGCAAGCGAAGCGGGAATCTCTCATTCAGCTCAAGACGCTAAAAGCCGATTGTGAGCGACAGATCCGAGATTGTAAGGCGCTCATAGCGGAAGCGGAGGGTCACGGAGGCGACACCTCAGTCAAGCAGGCTGAGCTCAAGATGCTGGAGGAGCGACTTCCCTCGCTCACGACGTCTGCGGAGAAAGCGGAGAGCGGATACAAGCGATTCCAGCTTGTGCTTAAACAGAAGAAGATTGAGTTGGACACGTTGAAGGCAAAAATGCAAAGTCTTGGGGCAGAGCTTCGGGCAGCGGGAGGGAGCGATGCTGGTTTTGCGCTCCAAAAGGCGCGCCAGCTGGAAGAGGAGGTACGTAGTTCGTGCAACCGTTTGGAGGCAGAGTTGGAGGTGCAGGCGATGGATGAATCCAATTAGTAAAGAGCCATGCAGAAAATAGTTGGGGCTATTATTGGAGCAGCGATTCTTCTGGTGCTGTGCATTTTGGCATTTTCGCCGGAGGCGCGCACTGAGTTAGGAATCGTTTTTAAGGTTGCAACAGGGCAATCCGTGGCAGCCTTGGAATCTAAACTCGACCAGGGGACACTCGCCTTGCAACGCTTCGATACGGAATACGTCAAAGCAGAACGAAAGCTGACAACACTTAAACATCTCCAATTGGACGCACGGCTATGTTTGCGACGCGCACAAGAGAAGGCCGCAGACTATCGTAATCAGGGCAAGGAGGAACTCGCTTCACGCAACGATGAACAAGCAGCTTTTTATGAGAATCAGCTAGTCGGTTATGAGAAGTCGATCGAATCACGCACGAATAAATTACAGGAGCTACGTACGATTCGTGAACGTGCACGTGAGGACGTGCGACTCGCCCGGGAGCGTATTGCCATGCTGAAAGCAACGAGAGATGCACTCGATGACGCCGAACAAGAGGAGATGCTTGAGAAAGCAAATAAAAACGTGCAAAATTTACAAAGTCACTGCAACAAGTTAAGTGCAGAAATCGATATTTTGAATATAGAGGACTGAGATGGAATACTTCCTGACATCCGAGTTCTGGTGTAATATGTTGTGGGTGGGACTTATAGTTGTGTGTGTACTTGTATTCATCAGCGGATTCTTTTTCTGCAATAAATTATCAGAGGTTGGAGGCGGAGGATTATTTATAGCATTGTCTGTTGTTGCTTTCCTGTTTATCTCAGTTATATCACTTTTGGATGAGATCAAATTTCCATGTTTGTGGGATCATTACCGCGGACCAGTCATTATTTTGGCAAAAGAAGCTCCACTGCTGCACAACTATTTCATGGCGGTGAATAGATCTCTTGCGCGTACAGAAGAAGAAATAAAGAAACTCAACGCAGAGAAAGAAAATTCAGCTATGACCGAGGCAAAAGATGTCTACGATGACCAAATAAAGAATCAAGAGAACAGGAAAAAGGAACTGGAAAATATGGGATATCGGGTTGAACAACTTGCTCAGCGATTGTATTTTTCAAAGTATCTGACCCGCTTGGGAAACCTGTCAGCCGATTCCGATATAGAGCGAGAACTGAGAGAAGTTCAGGAAGCCTGTGCACAGTTGGTTAATGAGGAATAGGATTGGTAGGCAAACGTATTATGTTGGATGATAGCAAACACATAATAGCGGGAGTAGCACTTTTCCTCTTCATCCTTATTCCCTCATGTGGGTATAACATGTGGAAGTATGTAGAAGCACGTTTTTTGCAAGCCACCATTCGGGAGTGTTCCCTATTGGATGAGCAAACCGTGAATGATGACGAGCCGTTAAAGAACTCTGAATACGTCCAACGTCTACAGGTAAGCTCTCTTAAAGAAAGAGCGAATCAGATACGCCGCAGGTACAATCGAGGCTGGCAAAAGTGCCAGGCTGTACGGGAACACCTAATGGAATTAAGCGAACATGGGTATGTGTATTCAGATGTAAGAGAGCAGGTGGAGGAACAGTTGAAAGAGGTGGAAACGAGGAATGAGGAGTTAAAGAAACAATACAATGAGATCGTTCTCTTTGCGGAAAAATACTACGCTGAGGCGATGACAAAACGGATTTCTAAAGAGACGGAACGGACAGCACAATTACTCGATGAGGAGAATCAAATGCTTCTCCAATCAGTCGAACTGCCCAAGGGAATGCAGGAAAGAAACAGTAGCGTGGAGCGGGTCGGACAAGAAATAAAGAACCCTTCTCGACAGAGCGTACCCGAGTCGGACATGGAGCAGCTTGATGCCATGATGGATCGTTTGCGTGCACTAAAATGCAAGAGTGCAGACTCCGCCTTGTACCAAAGGAGGCTTCTTGCGTTGTTGCCTCTCATTCGCAACGGCGCTGATGTGGATGTAACCCTGCCGGAGACCAAAGGAAACACGGCGTTACACTTTGCATGCGCCCTTGGAAGTTGGAGTATTACCCAATGGCTCGTTGAACACGGAGCGAATGTGAATGCAAAGACCCATCGCGGAGCAACGCCTATGGACTGCTTGGGGGACGACAATGCAGTCCAGATCAAGAAACTTCTCCAAAAGCACGGAGGAAAATACGGGTTATAAAAATGAAATGCTGAGGAAATAATGGGAGTTAAACGATGTAACATTGGACGATGCCGTACAAAAAGACGCATACACGAAAATAAAATATCGGAAGCCCAGATACCCCGTCCCGAATGTTTACCTATGCCAGAATCAGACACATATTATCGACTCTTTTCCATTATATGTTCGACATCAATATTATTATATCTATGTTTGTTAAACCGAAACAACAGTATCCCTTCTGTGTACAATGATGTATACAAAAGAATAAATATAAATAAAGAATAAATACAATATATGGAAAAGAAATTCACAGATCAAGAATTGGAGTCATTCAAAAAGCAAGCGAAAAATTGCTTTGAAAAATTCGTGAATATTACAGAAAGGGAATTAGATGATGTAGAGAAAATGTACGTAGAGGAACAATACTTCCTTCTCATGCAATTCAAGAATATTTTAGAGAAACTCTTAACAATTAAATACGGTGAAAAGGTTGTAACGCAAGTTATAGATATCAATACACTTGTGTTCGACAACGAGGGAATAGATGTTACAGCATTACGTGAGGAATTTTCCAATATGCTTACATTGGAATCTTTCTCTGGTGAAAATATCAGCGTAAGCATTCAAATACTTGCATGTACAAATACAGGAGGAAAAATACGTTGCGAACTCAAAGATCATGGTACCGAAGTTTCAAAAGAAATGGAAGAGAGACTAAAAAGAATAAAACAAATATTAAAAGACGCGTCAAACCCTTCGTTGGAAAAGTTTGACGATAAAGAGGATTTTCCTTATACCCCTCTTTTGAAATACACGAGCTTAAAACAAAAAGAGAAGTACTTTGGGGAGATCGAAGAAATCAACGACATCAATTCCTTTTTCAGGTGGATATACGCTGAAAAAATGACTTCTCTCGTAGTTGAAGACGAAGATTGCGAATTTTTTTACAGAGGCCAAGCGGATGCCTCGTGGTCAGTATCCTCATCTCTGAGGAGGGAGTGGAAAGGGGAAGAAAAATATATTGATTTTATCTGTAGGCATTTCAATGACCAACAAGGTAATCTGAGAGATAGTAAATTTGATAATGTCCAAGAAATGTTTTCTTTCATGCAACATTATGGGAAATGTACCCCCTTTATAGATTTCACATCCAACATAGACGTTGCTTTACACTTTGCCTTTTCCGAAGAGATTGCTTCTAAGCCAGAGTGCGAAAAGGCAATAAATGATTATGTATCAATATACAAAATTCAGGGAAGAAGGTTTCAAAATGTTGAGGAAATGATAGGCTACATATGTTGTAACGAAAAGGGGCCAACTCCCAATGATTTTAAGTCTGCATCATTGCTTGATTTCCTCAATACCCCCTATCCGGTATGGGAACGAGAAACAGAAATGCGACGTACAACCAATGAGAGGATGGATGCTCAAAAAGGCATTTTATGTTACTCTGGGAAGTACGCTTCTCTACCCTTAGAATTGGGCTTACAAAAGTTGTATGGGGCGTGCAAGGACTTGCACGGAGGAAAGGAACTGGAATGCTACATGATAAAATGCACGCATATACATCGCAAACTGATACATCCAATCAGAGAATATCTTGTTTTCATGGGAATTACAGATAAAGCCCTCAATCTTCCACAGGAAAAATAAAGAGAATTGGTTAAACAACTATTTGCCGCGTCTCTAAAGTCCTGACTATATGCCGAGTTCCATGGATTACATCAGCTCGGGCATGGTAAGTGAGGACTTTGGCATTGAGCAAAAGCCTGCCTGCATGGTTTTCCTGCACCTCAGTTTTACGCAAACTGACAAAAAATCTCCGTAAGTGCGGCAGGCTTCGCGCGCGCGCCGCGAGTGCCAGCGCGCGAGCGTGTGCGCGCGCGAGGCAACTTTTTTCTTGACCCGAAAAACGAAAAGAAATAGGATGGGGCCGTTATGAAACCGAACGACCGCGTCTTGATATTCGATACCACCCTGCGGGATGGCGAGCAATGCCCCGGAGCTTCCATGAATCTGCGCCAGAAGCTGGAAGTGGCGCGTCAGCTCGAGAAGCTCGGAGTGGATATCATTGAAGCAGGATTCCCCTGCATCTCGGATGGGGA
>CANRNS010000019.1 GCA_947632055.1 uncultured Akkermansia sp. | reverse complement strand
ACACTATTTTTGTCCAAACGATAAATCTCTTGCCCTCTTTTTCCCCGTTCGGTGCACTTATTTTTGTCCGATTGCGGACGCGTGTGAGTCAAGCTAACTTTTCTTGAAAGGAGAGCCAACCTGTGGCAAGCTGGTGAGGCCATGCCCAATTTACTCATGATCACATTCCGATGCAAACCTGAGCTATTTGCGCGACTGGAGAGGTTCGCGATAGAGCGCAACATCGACCGCACGTCCGCGATTAAGCTCGCCCTGCATTTTTACCTGAATCGAAGGGATTGCTCCTCGGACCGACTGGTAGAGAACCAATCGTTAGAATAGACGGACACAGGAGAAGTGAACGCAGGTGAAGTCTCTCATGTCCCCATGGCTTGCCAAATTGGGGTGCTGGATGGTGTGGTTGCGCAGCGTACGCCGCAATTGTGTACGACGGTTGGCTGCACTCACTTGTGGAGATCCGTGTAGCGCCCTTTTGCGTTATCCCAAACGATGGAGGTAATCCCGATAACAAAAACGTCGCACATAACGTTTGGTACCATCCGGTAGCAATAAGGCAATGGATGGGTGAGCGACCCCATTGAAGTGGGTGGTCTTCACGATGGTATATTGAGCCATATCATCTAGGACAATCGTATCGCCGATAGCGAGCGAGCGCGGGAATGAAAAGTCCCCTAAAACATCTCCAGCCAGGCATGTGGGTGCGCCGAGTCGGTAGGTGTACGGAAATTCATGGGCTGCGCCCGCAGCATCGTAGCATTCCCCGGATATACAGACTGACGGCTGCTGACCGTGTGGAGCATTGCTGCCGGGTGAAGCTAAACAGAATACGAGAGGTCGATAGGGCATTTCAAGTACATCCGGCATGTGGGCAGATACGCTCACATCGAGGATGGCATGGTGATGACCAAGAGACTCAAAAACATCGAGCACCTGCGCTCGCAGCACGCCGGCGTGGATGCACCATGCTTCACCTGGTTCCAGAAAAACTTGCACCTTGTATTGTTGCTGCAAGCGTGTGACAAGTTCCTCGAGAGCCGTACGGTTGTAGTCTGTTTTGGTGATCCAATGTCCGCCGCCCAAATTGAGGTAGCGAATGGCAGGGGAGGCGA
Organism: uncultured Akkermansia sp.; assembly: GCA_947632055.1. GTDB lineage: Bacteria > Verrucomicrobiota > Verrucomicrobiia > Verrucomicrobiales > Akkermansiaceae > Akkermansia. Next base: position 28,285 of record CANRNS010000019.1, on the reverse strand, counting down.
GCAAGGGAGCCGCCAGTTTTTCCAGTGTCGCAATGGTGGAGATGAGATCGTCGGTGTACTGTTCGCAAAGGGTATGCAAGTGCAGCCCGCTAATGCCCGTGAGATCTGCATTGCACAAATCGCAGATCGGTACACCGAGGCGAGAGCCCGGCGCGCATGGATCGTAGAGCGGGGTATGACCTGTAGAATAGCAGGGATTGATGCGCAGCCCGAATCGGAGTTCTCCAGTCAAGGCACGCGGGTGCCGGAGGCAGAGATCACGGAAGCGGTCCCACTGTGGCAAACTGTTAAAATCAATGTGGTGTGCAAAGTCCAGCAGGCGCGTCAGATCGGCTTTCGAATAAGCGGGGGAATACACGGCAATATGTTTGCCGAGGTGTTCTGCGGCCAGCAGCGCCTCATACAAACCGGATGCGCACGCTCCATCGGCGTACGGGCGCAGGTAAGGCAGAGCTGAGGTGGTTGCAAAAGCCTTGAGCGCGATGAGCATCTTCGCCCCGCTGGCATCTGCCACAGCTCGCAAAATGCGTGCATTGTGTTCCAGCGCCGGTACGGATAGGATAAACTCTGCCATGGGCGGAATGCAGAGAGGAGGCAATAGCCGCGGGTGTTACTGCTCAGGCTGGTTGGGAGAGTCTTCCTGTTGCTGATTGAGCAGTTGGTTTTGCACCGCTTTGATGGAGGGTGTGAGTCTTCGGATGAGGCTGATAGCTTGAGCCTGGTCAGCCGGAGATGAGGAGTTTTTGCGGAGTTGTTCAGCAAGACCAGCGGCTTGCATCCACGCAGCGAGCGCTTTGCGAGGCTGTCCAACACGGCTTTCCAAATTCCCGAGTGTGGAGAGTAAGTGGACAAACTCAAAGGAAATCTTTGCGGAAAGATTTTGCATGCTCAACGCTAATTTTTGTCCGGCTTGGAGCGTTTCACGCGCTTGCTCCGGGTCATCCGCAAAAAGTTGGCATTCTGCCAAGCAGCGGTATGAGCTCAACACATCTTTTGCCGCATTCTCCAACTCCGGGCTCAAATGGTCGGCGGTGGGCAAGGGCTTGCCCTCTCCGGGGGAGACGCTGTTGTAGCGAGCCTGGTCAAGTTTGAGCGACTCTTCGTAGTAGGGGAGAGCCTCGGTCATTTTGCGTTGTTGCATGAGGCATGAGCCAAGACCGTTGAGCAAAAAACTGCGCAGCCTTTGTCCTTCCGTTCCTCCGCGCACCTCTTCCGGCAGACTCTCCCAATCCTTAAGAGTGGCTGTGTAGATATCCGTCGCTTTTTGGAAAGCAGAGAGGTCGCGCGCACCATCGGCCAGAAAGAGACCAATGCGCACCATACGCTCCGGGTTTTCATTTGTGGCACGGAGAGCGTTGTAATAAGCCTCCACCTGGTTGCGCATGTCGCGTACTAATTCGCGCCACATAGGCTGTCCGGCTTCGCGACGCAGCGCATCGCCTACATTGAAGATCATGAAGTCAAGCAGCTGCTTAGCCTGGGCAGAGGCTTGGTCATCAGTTTGAACGGAGGCGGCAGATGAGGCTGCCTTTTCCGGAGGCGCTGGCGTCTCGGCTCCTTTATCTTTGCATGAGTTGAGAAGAACAGCGCAGCAGAGTACAAGCGGGAAGATAGCAGCTGCCCGGACAAGAGTTGAAATGTGCTTTTCTTGCATGGTGTTATTCTATGAGTTAATCTTCAGCGCGTCAAGTTCATTTGCTTTTTTTGCATCCCGGATGGGCAAAATTGGCACACTTTTTACGGGTGAAGCAGCTTTTCCAGCAGCTTCTGAGAACAATTGGCCAAGGCTGAGGGATCATCGAGCATACCCGCCAGCAAAAGAGACGTGTTTACCACTTGATCCGCCAGTAATTTGGCGAGTTCGGGGTTTCCCGACTGCAAGGCAGCCAGTTTCTGGATGATGGGATTGGATGGATTGAGAACGAGCTCGGGGTGGCTCTCTGGTACAGTCTGACCCATCGCTTTCAGGTAAGCCTTGACTTCCGGAGATACATCGTTTTGCCCCTGCAGGGCGATGGCCGGAGCGGAAGACGTGCGATCGCCGGTAGATACGCGAGACAGTTTATCCTTGAAAGCCTCCGTGAGCCAGTCGGTGAGGGACTTGGCTTGTTCTGCATCCAGGGAGAGGGAGTCGGGTTGGTCATCCAGCGGCGGCAGGTCAAGATTGGCGCGGCTAATGTTTTGAAGTTCCTTGTCACCCACCTTGATGAGACTGTCAACGACAAATTGGTCGCCGCCTTCAGTAAAGAAAGCAACCTCAAAACCGCGCTGCTTGAGAGCATCCAGGTAGGGGGAGTTTTCCAGCTGTGCACGAGAGGCGCCGAAGAGCACGTAGATGGCTTTCTGGTTTTCCTTCATGCGGCTGATGTAGTCGGCAAAGGAAGTGAGCTTGCCTGGTTCCGTAAAGGTGGATTCAAAGCGCAGCAAGTTACCGAGAGCCTCCTTGTGCTCCCAGCTGGTCACGACACCTTCCTTGATAAAGCGTGAGAACTGTCGCCAGAAGGCTTCGTACTTGTCGGCATCGGCCTTGGCGAGCTCTTCCAGATGCTTGATGAAGCGCTTGGTGATGATGCCGGAAATTTTGCGCAGCAGGGAGTTGTCCTGCAGCATTTCGCGCGAGATGTTGAGGGGAAGATCATCGCTGTCCACCACGCCGACAAGGAAGCGCAGCCACTCCGGCAGGAGGTTTTCCGGTTTGCCGTCAATGAGCACTTTGTGACAATACAACGACACTTGTGGCTCGCAGCGGCCAAATCCCATGGATTCGGGATTTTCTGAGGGTACGAAGAGTACGGAGTTGAGGACAATGGGAGCGTCGGCGCTGAAGTGCATGTAGCTCATCGGGTCCGTATCGGTGTGAGCGATGAAGTGGTAGAAAGAGTTGTACTCTTCGGCCGTTACATCTTTCTTGTTCTTCATCCAGATCGCCTGTACTGTGTTGAGGTGCTCGCCGTCAAAGTCAATGGGGAAACTGACAAAGTTGCTGTATTTTTCCACGATGTAGCGCACACGGTTTTTCTTAGCGAAATCGGCGGCGTCTTCTTTCAAATGAATGAGGATGGTGGTGCCGCGCGGGGTGTCCTCCGGCGCCTCCTCCAGCGTGTAGCCATCCTGTCCATCGCTCACCCAACGCACCGGAGTCGCTTCCGGCTGCCATGAGCGCGAGCACACCTCCACCGTATCCGCCGCCATGAAGACGCTATAGAAGCCCACGCCGAACTGGCCGATGAGGTCTTGGGGGCCGCTCTGTCCTTCCTTGGCCATTTCCAAAAACTTTTTTGTGCCAGAGTGCGCAATGGTGCCCAAGTATTCCACGATTTCCTCGCGGGTCATTCCGATGCCGGAATCTGCGATGGTCAGCGTGCGTTTTTCCTCATCCGTCGTGATACTCAGCCGTAACTCGCGTTCCGGCTGGTAAATGGCAGACTCCGTGAGTTGTTTGAGACGCAGCTTTTCACATGCGTCGGAAGCATTGCTCACCAGTTCGCGTACAAAAACTTCGCGGTCGCTGTAAAAGGCATGAATGACAATGTCCAATAATTGCCGTACTTCTGTCTGAAACGCTTGCTTTTCCATAGATATATTTAATTTGCTCTTCATTGTATGCGCCCGCTTCAAAACGTCAAGGGGGAAGTCCCACGCTGACGCATTTGGAGACATTGTCAGACTCGTTTTCTCGTCATTTTCCAACCGCGAGACATACCTGCTTTCGTATTACGATCACGGGATGGTGAAACGGGAATGAACGCCCCGTTTAACGGTAGCAAAACATGCTGCTCTTTCCGCCCTGCGCGAAGCGTGTGTCTGAGAAGGGCATCTCGTTCTTTTGTCCATGGCATGCACGTTGTTGAATGCAATTTGCCTTAAGGATTTTGGTTTCTTTCTTGCAATCTGCATGATATTGTGTAGAATGCCTGCATGGCCATTATTGTAACTGTCGTCATTGCTCTTTTCTTCTTTTTGGGCGGGTGCATGAAGTTGGGGATTTTCATTGCACGTTCTCCCGACGTCGATGTGGCAGAGCTTGTGAATCAGGCCTTGGTGCAGGCTTGGCCCTTGGCTGTGGCAGCATTGCTTTTCCTCTTGATTGATATTCGCTTGCACCAGCGCTCAACCAGTGCGATGGCGGATGATGTTTCCGACATCCCTGAACATCCGTTGCCAACGAAAGTTGGACAAGCACAGGATGAGCCGACTCATTCGTACTTCCGTATTGATGGGCAACAACTCCCGCCCTCTCCCCCGGAACATGGAAACGTTTGGCAGCGGACATATCACCAAGGACCATCTCCCTTTTCCACTCCACCTCCCTTTGAGGGACATGTCCCCCCTTCTTCTCCTCCTTCCCCTCCTCCGTCTCAGCCGCCTGCCCCTCCTTCGGATTCTCCTGAAAAACAGGATGAGGGCCTGAGCTTCTTTAAGCTTTGAGTCAATTCTTTATGCCATGGTTTCTCTTGCTCCCCCAGATGGATGCGTTGCCCTGGCTGAACTCATGGCGGATTATACCCATACCTCAGTTCAGATCGAGCAGCTGATGATGGTAGCAGAGGGGGCTTCCGGTCGCTGCATCATGCGTTGCTCATCACCCGCATGTGCTGGTATCATCGGCATTTTTTGGACGTCTCAACGCGCAGATAACGCTTCATTTTTATCGGCAGCAGACGGTTTGCTGTCAGCCGGAGTTCCGGTGCCGCGCGTCTATGCTCGGCGGACACTTGCCGATGGTTGCGGCGCTTGCCTCGTTGAGGATCTGGGCGAACAAAGCCTTTTTTCCCTGCGATCTGCTCCACGGGCGACCCGGTTGCAGGCCTACGCCGCCGCTTTGCGTACTATGCGTGCCATTCATGCCGTACAGCCAAGTTGGCTGCTCCAGCCGCCCTTTGACGCCGCGCTTTATACATGGGAGCAAGCGTACTTTGCTGAGCATCTGCTCGGGAGCTATTTACAGCACCCGCTGGCAACCTCTTTTGCCCAACTCCCTGCCGCTCGGGAGCTGGCTCATTGGTTGGGCGAGCTGCCACGTCGGCCGGTGCACCGCGATTATCAAAGCCAAAACATCATTCTGCGTTCGGGAACTGCTTTTTGCATTGATTTTCAAGGCATGCGTCTCGGTTTGCCGGAGTATGATTTAGCTTCACTTTTGTTTGATCCCTACATGGAACTGCCGGAAGACGAACGCTCGGCCCTTCTTGCTCAGTTGCCTCCTGAACACGGTAGCGGCGCGCCGCGACAAGATGTGCTGCTCGCCTGTGCTCTTCAGCGCCTGATGCAAGCTCTGGGCGCTTATGCCAACATCGGTTTGAATCAATACAAGGATTGGTACTTGCAGCTCATCCCGCCCGCCCTGCGTTCCTTACGCCGTCTCTGTGCTGCCATCCCTCGGCAGTCTCCCGCCTATCCCCTCGCCACATGTCTCGTTTCCGTCATTTAACAGCGATTCTGTTTTGGTTTGGAGTGCTGGGTTTTGTTGCCTGGTTGGCAGTCCCCGGGTTCTATCATGCGGATGAAGCCCTTTACAGCGCCGCTGCTGCTCAGCCCGGAGAGCCATTGCGCTTGTTATTTCCCGGCCAAGGGCCACGTTCTTTCAAGGTGCTGACTCCCCATTACACCCCGGAGTATCCCGCTGTGTTTTTGACAGTGTGGGATTCAGGGCTCGATGAATCTCCTGCGTCGACACCCAAACTTCAAGAGCTCTCTACCGTACTCCACTGCCTTTCCGCTCGTCATGGCGTGCGCGACGTCGCACTTTCCTCCCCCCTCTCATGGGCAGATGAAGATAACGAGATGGTTCACTTCATGCTTGAGCATGCTTTGGGATCCTTAAAGCATTTCTCCGTGGGTCTGCAAGCCCACAATGCTGCTCATGCGCAAACCACGCCGCGTCTGTTACAAAACTTCGCTATCCCGCCTGATCATTTGACCGGCGATTCAACCGGTCTGCCCACGGCTAATACGGCATACCCCTACCAGCTGCCCCACCAGGCGGACGAGGTGGTAAGTCTCGCGCCTGACTTTGTGGAGGATGAATTGCTCAGCCGCCAGGAAGCGGAGCAGCGTGGTCTCTCGCTTCCCCTGTTGATGAGATGGAATGATGATATCTTGCCCACTTTGCCGCTCAGTATTGCTTTACGTCACTTGGGACTAAGCCCGGCAGATGTGCATGTACACTTCGGACACTCGTTGAGCTTGGGCAAGCGTGTTATACCACTGGATGCGCATGGCCGCACCCCGCTGGGTTCTGCACGCGCCACGCAGCTCCCGCTCTATGAGGCTTTGCGTCCCACAACCAATGCCTCACAGTCGCTCAATGATGCATCCGGCGCTATTGCAGTGATCTTCCGTCCCTCCTCTTCTGATAATTCTCCCAAGCGTGGGGAACACATTGCTGCCACCATCTCTCGCCTGCTTGCCCAGAATCGCACTACCTACCTGCCTGGGACCCGCACCGAGCAGGCACACTTCCTGCGTCTTACTCCGCTGCAAGCAAGCCCTGTTGGCCTTGCCTGTCTTGGCCTGCTTACCTTGGCCGCGCTCATCTTTCTGCCTCGCATGCCGATTCTGCCTCGCCTCACTCTGATGATTGCCGGTCTTGCGGGCATTTGGCTACTTGCATGGCTTTCTTTTCGCGCCGGGCTTTGGATGAGCTTATGGACGTGGTTATCGTGTTGGCTCCTTTTGTTTGTGGCTCTTTCAGCGTTGGCTCCGCGCCGCAGCTCTCCGCCGCCTCCCACTCTTTGGGACTAGGTACACGAGTTGTTTCGCGATGGGACTTTCACTTTGCTAATCCGTTGGATACAATGCAATCCACAAGTGAACGTCACGGCGCCGCAGTTTTCCCTCCAAAGGGAGGAGGAGAATGTCCCTGCCACAGCGAGACCCAATTAAAGTTCCACACAAGACCAGGGAAGACCGTAGCGAGTAAGGGCTTCCATGAAGGGATCAGGGTCGTTCTGCTCCATGTTATAGACTCCGGCGCCCGACCAAATGCCGGAAAGGATGAGACGTCCGCCGATAGCGGCAGGCACGCCTGTGGTATATGAAATGGCTTGAGAACCAACTTCGCGGAAGCACGCTTCGTGATCGCAGATGTTGTATATGTACACCTTTTTATTCTTTCCGTCTTTTTTACCCTCAATCACACAACCAATGCATGTCTTTCCGTGGGTTGACTTGCCCAATTCGCCCGGGTTCGGCAGTACGGCTTTGAGAAACTGCAACGGCACGATCTCCACCCCGTTGTATTGCACGGGATCAATACGCGTCATTCCCACATTTTTTAGAACAGTTAAGTGGTTGATGTAGTTGGGTGAAAAACTCATCCAAAACTGAGCGCGTTTTATGGTGGGGATATGGCGTACCAGCGATTCCAGCTCCTCGTGGTACATGCGATAGATTTCATACGTGCCGACACCTTCCGGACAGGTGAAGGCCTTGTGCAAACTCATGGGAGGAGTTTCCACAAATTGACCGTCTTCCCAATGACGGCAAGGAGCTGAAACCTCTCGAATATTGATTTCAGGATTAAAATTAGTCGCAAAGGCATGACCGTGGTCGCCGCCATTGACATCAATAATATCCAGATATTCAATAGAATCAAAGTGATGTTTGAGGGCCCAGGCCGTATAAACATTCGTCACTCCCGGGTCAAATCCGGAACCTAGCAATGCAAAGAGATTAGACTGCTTAAAACGCTCATGATAAGCCCATTGCCAGCTGTATTCAAACTTGGCGACATCACGGGGCTCATAGTTGGCGGTGTCCATATAATGGCAGCCAGCCTCAAGGCACGCATCCATCAGCGGTAAATCCTGGTAAGGCAACGCCACATTGAGCAACAAATCCGGCTTGAGTTCGCGCAGCAATGCCACCGTTGCCGACACATCATCTGCATCCAGCTGGTGTGTTGTAATGGGCACTCCCTCACGCGCCAACACATCTTCTGCGATGGCTTGGCACTTGCTCAGTGTGCGCGAGGCCAAGTGGATCTCTTGATACACATCTGCCATTTGTGCGCACTTGTGCGCTACAACATGCCCTACTCCACCGGCGCCAACGATGAGAACGGATTTTTTCATCATGCGCTCAAGCGTTGTACATCTTGACATAGTACTCATCCGCCATGCGGTCGGATTCAAAGGCTGGTATGATGTCATGCATGGCTGTAAAGACAAGGTTTGTCCATGCATCCGGATTATCATAATACATCGGCAAAACCTTTGATTCTAACAGATTATAGAAGTTGTCGCGGTCGGAACGGTCGCGAGCCTCCACCGGCAATCCAGCTTTAGCCTCGGGAATGATAAAACAGTTTTCCCCATCGCGGGCAAACTCACGCACCCAGCCATCGTTGGTTGAGATCGTGATGGAGCCGTTCATGGTGGCAGACATGCCGGAAGTGCCAGACGCTTCGCGAGTGACAACGGGGTTGTTCAACCAAATGTCCGAGCCATTCTTGAGTAAACGGGAAAGCTCCAGTTCATAACCAGTGAGGACAGCACAGCGCGGATACTTGTTGCTCAGTTCATTCAATTTATTAAAGATGTCGACTGCTGCGAAGTCAGTGGGGTAAGGTTTGCCAGCCCAGATCATTTGAACCGGACGGTTGGTGCGCTGCAGCATCCGTTCGAACATGACAGGATTCTCCGTAATGAGCGCCGGGCGCTTGTAAGCAGCAAATCGACGCGCCCATACAATGGTGAGCGTATCCTGGTCAAAAAGATGTCCCGTTTGCTCGCCCACCACACGGAAGAGATCCTTTTTCAAAGCGCGTTTACGGGCCCGGAATGCCTTTTTATCGCCTTCGCGGAATGCCTCTGCCAGTTCAGGATCCTGCCAGTAGGCGCTGTTTTGAGCATTAGTCACATGGGTGATGGGGCAAATATCTGAATATCCCTGCCACATGTGGCGCGAGACCTCTCCGTGCAAGGCAGAGACGCCGTTGGCGATGTGCGAGAGCCGCAGGGCGGCAAGTGTATAGTTGAAAGTTTGCTCTCCTGGGTCGAGTTTGAGCATGGAGCGCACCTGGTCGAGCGAGAGGCCATCAAAGAAGGAGAAGTTCGCCATCAGGTTAATATCCATCTTTTCATTGCCGGCCTCCTCCGGGGTATGCGTGGTGAAAACAAAGCGCTTTCGCACTTCCTCGACATTTCCGCCGTTGTGGGCGAGCATATTAAAAGCGGCGCCAATGGCATGTGCCTCATTCATGTGATAGATTTCAGGCTCCACTCCAAGTTCTTCAAAGAGGCGGGCGCCGCCCTGCCCGAGCACAATGTACTGGGAGATGCGCGTCATCGGGTTCGAATCGTAGAGGCGCTGAGTGATCGAGCGGCTCATGGCATCGTTTTCCGGCAAATCCGTCGTCAGGAAGAACATGGGGGCGGTGCCAAAGGTTTCCGGTCGCAGGAAGAGCGCCTTGACCCACACCGGGGAGTCGCATACGCGAATGAGGAACTTGATATTGTGGTCTTCCAGGAACGTATAATCGCGACGTCGGTATTGTGCAGCCATCGATCCGTCTTCAGCGCGAATTTGGCTGTAATAGCCATAGGACCACAAGATTCCCACCCCCACCAAGTTCTGATGCAGGGCCCCGGCAGACCTCATGTGGGAACCGGCCAGGTAACCGAGGCCGCCCGAATAAATTTTAAATACATTATCGATTGCATACTCCATGCAGAAGTAGGCTACGGACTTGCTGTATTTGGGGTCGATTTCGTATGGATGCGCATATTGCGCCGGTAAGAAGGATTGTGTGCTCATAGTCGTCTCGTTGTCTATCCGCCCATTTCCATCATCAAACGGGCACGCGCCATTCTACACCTGCACGCAGCATATGAAAAGAAAAATAAACTGTTTCAGGCTGAAAAATAAAAAGTCCTGCAGGCAAGAGGCTAAAGATCAGCGCGGCATGTAGGTGCGTAGCAAGGAGACAGCATCTGACGCCAGCTGGGCGATGGCCGCGCGCTTATTGCGTATGTGAGGAAGTCCCCAAAGCGTGAAGTCATCGTGCGCGAGTATGTTGAAATACATGCCTCGCAGGCAGGTGAAACACCACAACCAGTCATCCTGTCGCATACCGGGGAAAAAGGATCTGAGCGTTTCCGTCCATTCCTCCATCGCAAAGGCGAAGTGGGAATCATAGACCTCGCGAGTGAGTTCCGGAGATTCATAACCCATTTTATTCAAAAAACAGATCACTTGTTGTCCGGTGGCTACGGAGCAATCTTGCCAATGAGTGAGTGGAGCTGCCAGCCAGGCATCTATAATGCGCACGGGATCGTGCGTGGGCAAGGCATCGTTCAAGGCTGCGCGGCAGGCGGTATTGTACGGCAGTGAGACATAAGCCAACGTATCGCGGTAGAGATCTTCTTTTGCTCCAAAGTGGTATGCTATTGCACCCATTGTCACTCCAGCTGTACGAGCAACATCACGCAGAGTTACCCCACGAAAACTCAGCGCGGTAAACTCATGGATTGCAGCACGCATGATACGCGCTTTGGTAATATCTGATTTACTCATGGTTCCTCTGGCTTGCGGGTGGCATCCTGCTCGCGAGGCAAAAGAGAGCGCAGGTAATCGGCATCTTCCTTGCAAAATTGCGAAATTTTAGTGCGTGAAACGCGACCTCCGCTTTCGCGTAGGAAAGCCACCTGCTGCTGGGCATCCACGCGCATGAGTTTGGCAAAGACAGAAGAACGACCTCGGGCAGACTTCCAAACTCTGTAGCCACGAGCAGTAAGTTCTTGCTTATGCTCATCGTATTTTTTTTGGGCGAGGGCTACTCCCTCTCTCAGTTCGAGGATGAAGCCGGAAAGAAGGCCGTTAAAGCCATCGATACGCGTGGTGATTTTTCCATTGGGCGTGATCACCGCAAAGGCGGGTTTTTTGAAAAGGCCGTAGCGATGTTGCAAAGCATTGATGCTTTCAGATTTGTATTTAGCGCTCTCAGGTTCATTGTCACTCAATGAAGCGCCGGAGTCCAAGCGTACGCACACGGCTCGTGTACTTGCCCAGTCCTCAAACTCCTTGGTCTCAAGATATTCTTTACCAAGCTGCCCGCTGCGCGGCGAGATCAACGAATCATGGAACCAGACGATCAGCGGCAACTCCTGCTTGCGGGCCAACTGAATCGCTCGTCCCAGATCTGTCTGCCAGCCTCGACCCAACCGTTTATTTTCAAAAATAGCGGTTAACCCGGGGATTTCAGCATCCGGATCATCCGGATTTGTCCATACAAGTTCCTCGTCTGATCCATTATCGATATTGCGCAGTTCTGCTTCCGAGGAGACGCTGAGGTTGACGGCATTCAGGTCTCCTTTGTTTGCCAGCAGCGGATTGCCTATATTCTGCGCAACATCCTCGGCCGTGGTTTCAGACTTCTTGACAGGTTTTTCCTCTTCCGTATGCAGGGTACAAGACGCCAGCAGCAAAGCCAACACGAGCAGAACTGGTGAGATGAATTTCATGACTGTGTAGAAGCGTTGGCATCAATTTTCTCTCGAGCTTTCTGCGCATTCCATGCGCGGTCAAATGTTTCGGGCGAAGCTTCTTGCAAAGAAATGCCGACTGCGGACAACTCCTCCTCCATGGCATTGAATCGTCGCAGAAATTTTTGATTGGCAGCATGCATTGCTACCTCAGGATTGACACCACGATGGCGGCACAGGTTCACCACGGATAACATGAGATCTCCCAGCTCCTCAGCTACGCGCGGATCTGCATCCGGAAGAGATAGAGTATCACGAACCTCCTCCAATTCTTCGTGCACCTTTGCGAACACAGCCTCATGACTTTCCCAGTCAAAGCCTACTTGGGCCGCTTTGGCTGAAATCTTAGCGGCTCGCAGCATCTCTGGAAGTCCTTTCCCGCAATGATGCAAGTAAGGCTTGCGTTCGCTGTGCTTTTCTTGGCGTTTAATTTGATCCCAGCGAGTAAGCACTGCCTCGGCATCTTCGGCTGTGGCTCCCCCAAAGACATGTGGGTGGCGGCGGACCATTTTGTCGCACAGCCCCCGCGCAACGTCCTGCACATTGAAGTTCTCCGATGCATTTTCTTGCGCCAACTCAGCGTGAAAGAGTACCTGCAACAACACATCGCCTAGTTCTTCACACAGATGGGTGGCATCCTGTTCTCGGATGGCGTCAATGCACTCATAGCATTCCTCAAGGAGGTTGGGGATGAGGCTCTCATGGGTCTGTTGGGCATCCCAGGGACAGCCTCCCGGTGCGCGCAGACGGTGCATGATGGCGATGGCGCGCTCTAACTGGCATGTCGGATCCGAGCAATGGATCATTTCATCATCATTCATGGCTGCGTAAGTCTCGGCGTTCGTTTACGGCTTTGCCGTCCAAGATATCTTGCACTTGCTGCACGAGCTTCCAAGCCACACGTCGGCGGCTGTATTTGCGCCTCAGCAGGTCGAGCAAGTCCTGCCATATTTCCTGGGTAAATTCGGCCGGCTGAGCTTCATCCACCTCCCGGCAAGACCGCGGCCTCTTGGGTGTGCATGAGAGCTGCCACCATCCTCCGAAATAGGCGGCTTCATAGATGACTTTCTCGCCCTCGTCGGTGCGCGCTTGCCAGCTAAATGTTTCCACGATAGTTCTCAGCGGATGAAGTGGGTATACTTGCGCTCCACAGGTTTGGCGGCGGGCTCCGCGGCATAGGCTCGCACGGCGCGCGCCATGTTTCGACCGAGCTGCCGCATGATCGACACACCCTCCTCATCGGCCATCACATCGGTCGGAGTAAAACCATGCACCTCATTCCAATAAAAGGAGGAGACCACGGGCATCTGAGCTATCGTGAAATGCTTTTGAATAGCGTCGAGCGTGGCGAGTGAACCCGCTCGACGGCTGGATGCCACAGCAGCGGCCGGCTTGCCTGCAAAGACATCTCCGGCAGCGTAAAAAGCACGATCCATCGCACTCAATAAACGCCCACTCGGGTGGCCAAAATAGACAGGCGAGCCAAATATAAACCCATGCGCCGATCGAGCTTTGTCGATGAGTTCGTTCACGCAATCCTGATTCCATATGCAGCGACCGGGATGCTTTTTGCAACTGCCGCAGGCCATGCAATCTTGCACCGGTGCCGTGCCCAGATGAAAGATGTCAGCTTCAACGCCGGCCGCTTGAAGCTCTTGTGCTGCGAGACGGAGCGCCGTGTAGGTGCAACCTTCCATGTGTGGGCTGCCATTCACGAGGAGCACGCGTAATTTGTTGTCCTGCGATGCGGCAGGAACAGGAGTCTCCCCCGCTACAGCTGCCGCCGCCAACGCACCGCTCGCCAATCCCAGTTTTGTCATAAATGTTCGTCGGTCAGTCATGGTGAAAAATCAACGACGAGCCGGCGCCCCACCCAGTTCGCGGTGAATCCGGCTCACATCTTCCCGCATAGTTGGAGCAATATTCGTGCTGCGGGAGGGATCAAGCGAAACGATAATGGGTTTGGAACGATTGCCATCAGCCGCATATTTGTAGATCACGCGCTGCACCAACTTGCCTTGTGGGTGAGAAAACATGCGTTCTTCAATCAGTCGTGCCGAGCTGTCATATCCATAAGCTACCTTATAGATGAGCGCGCGAGCGTGGTTGTAGATGTTGCATCCTACCAATTGGCCATACTTCCCCTCGTGATAATCATTGATGGCTGCCAATTTACCGCTTGCCGTGTATGTAGCGCACCGCATACCTTTGGTGCCTCGTTGTCGTTTGTACACCGAGCGCGACCCATCCGGGTGACGCACCACGCGCGCCAAATCCCTGCTTTCATTAGCCAAGTTCGGACTCTGCGCCGGGGCTTCTATCGCCATCCACGCCATCAGCGCACTCACCGCTATGGTGATGTAGCTCTTCATACCGCGTATTTTAACCTGTCGGCTCCTGCATGGCAAGAAATTTCACATGATCGTGTCGAGAACGCGTGCGGGCAAAAATGAACGAGCCGGAAGGTGCGGGGAGATAGCGTGCTGGAGGAAAGAAAAATTATTGATTTCGAATGATCGATGAAAAGCGCATCTTATTGTTGACAGGTTGCTGGCGCGCTTGTCAGGGCGGGGAAAATCCGTCCCATGTTACTCGCCAAGCGGGAGAATGAGCCGGAAGGTGGTACCGCTGTTGGACGTACCCTCCAAGGTGAGGTCTCCGCCAATGGACCGTGCGAGGTCGCGAGCGAGCGCTAATCCAAGACCGATGCCGGCTTTGCGGGAGTCCTCGGCTTTCTGCGAGTGTGAAAAGGGGCGAAAGAGGCGCTTTTGCATATCGAGTGGGATGCCTGGGCCGTTATCTGCCACACGCAACGAGAGAGTGCGGTGAGTTTGAAGGGCGTGCAGGGACATGGTTGCGTGATCCGAGGAAGCGTACTTAATCGCGTTGTCCGTGAGATTTTGCAGGATCTGCTCTACGGAAATCAGGTCGGTGCGCAAGCGCAATAAACTGACGCGTGGATCGATGGTGATGGTGACGTTCCAACCGGCACGGCGCAGCTGCCCGGCCGTTTTTTCGAGCAAGGCGGTGAGAAGTTCAGCACAGCTGCCGACATCGTGACGTTCGCGCATTTTGCCGCGGGAAAGGCGAGCGTAGGAGAGCACATTTTCCACCAGATGGGCAAGGCGTAAACTCTCGCGATGCAGGGTATCGTGGTAGGTTTTCAACTTATCTGCGGGCAAATGCGGGTCCTGGAGCATTTCCGTGTAGAGTTGGAAACTGGTGAGCGGAGTACGTAATTCATGAGTGACGGCGGAAACGAAGTCACTGCGGCGTTGCTCCATGCGGCTGTACGAAACCAGCAGGGTGAAAACAATGATGATGGAGAGAATGGAAATAAGCCAGGCAGAGATGACCGGACCGCGTAGAGCTTTTTTGCGGGCCTCGGTATCAGGCAGTTCAACTTTTGCCCCGGGGCGCAGCACCAAAGGAAGGGGCGCGAGATTCGCAGCCTCACCGCGACGCACAAAGTCAATGCTCGGTTCTTTGAGCCCGGGTTCCACAAGAGGGAGCAGGTGCGCTGCGAGTTTGGCCGCATCTATCACGAACCCCTCTGCCGCAGCGCCGTGGCTGGTGGGCACGGAGCGCATGCAAACGAGCGTGTCGCCGTAGTTCCATGCAAAGAAGGGGCCTGGGTCGCCGGTGAGGCGCATGGGTTTATCGAGATCAGTTTCCAGCACTTCGTACACGCCGAAAACAGGCAACTGAGTGCGCGGGTCATAGGATTGCTTTTCGTTGGGATTGTAAAGGGGGGCGGAGGGGTTGAAAGCTTTGCGGCGAATGGTGTTGGTGATGGCGGGAGCTTCGGCGAGACGGCTGGCGAATTCTTCATCGCCAACGGGGGACTGGATCATGGCCGGTGTGAGCAAAAAGAAGCCCATGTTGAAATCGGCCTTGCCCCCTGCTGGCATCGGAATATTCACTTTGCCGATGGGAGGTGTCTTACCCAGTTTTTTTTGCTCATTGCGTAGCAGCGTCTCCATCTCGGTGCGCACGCGCGGCAAGGATAGTTCAACCAGGCGAACCGCCTGGGTGCGCGAATCAATGGCGCGCAGTTCATCTTCCAAATGTGCGGCCTGCCAGGCTTGCCAAAGCGCTGCGGCTACAGCCACCAGCGAAAACAGAAGGAAAATAAGGACCAGCTTCTTTTTCATGAATCGTTCCATTTGTAGCCCCGCCCACGCACAGTTTCGATACGCTGTGCAATGGTGGGAGCCAGTTTGTCGCGCAGACGAGTGAGGGTGACGGCAACGGTGCGAGTTTCGGAAGCGCTGGCGTGGCTGCCCCACACACGTAATAACAGCTCTTCCTGCGGGATGGTGCGCCCCGGGTGAGCAAGCAGGTAGTGGAAGAGTTCAAATTCTTTTTCACGCAAGGGGACTGCGGTCCCATTGTCCATGGTCACACTGTGGTTGTTGGGGTCGAGAGAGCCACCGGGGAACAACAGGGCTTTTTCGGCGCTCAGACGGCGAGTGGGATAGCGGCGTAGCACGGCTGCCACACGTGCCAGCAGCTCTGCCATGGAAAACGGTTTCACCACGTAGTCGTCTGCCCCGCTTTCCAATCCGCGTACGCGTTCATTTTCCTCACCGTGTGCGGTGAGGATGATGCTTGGCACCCCCGGGCATTCTTTGCCCAAAATTTTAAGCAATTTGAAGCCGTTGAGCTTCGGCATATTCAAGTCAAGCAGCACGAGGTCCACCTCCTGAGTGAGTATTTGTCGAAGCGCGGATTCGCCGTCGGCGGCGCAGAGGACACGGTAGCCATGCGTCTGCAGGGCATCCGCCAATCCTTCGCGGATGGAGGCATCATCCTCAGCGATTAAAATAGTGCGTTGGGCCATGACAGGCGGGGATGATTCAGGGGGCGGCTTGCTGGGAGTCGGGGTGAGCCTTCTTCCAGTATTTGGTGATATCGAACCATTGCTCAAAGACGACCAGATCTTCGTTGAGACGTAGGGTGAGGATGTGTTTATCGTACACCTTTCCGTGCTTGATGACGAGCGCTTGTGCGGAGGGGGCAGGGTAGTGGAGATCCTGGCAGATAATATCGTACTCCATACGCACGGCCAAGTCACTGTCGTTAAGAATGACCCAGGCAGACTCGCGTGAAAAGCCGGGGCCGCCCTGCACCATGGTTGGCCAGCGGTCGAGCAGTTTCTTACGGTCGGCGGCCTGCATCCCGATAAGCTGGTTAATTTGCTCGGCTGTGGCTTGCTTAGGTTCTTCTTCGAGGGGTAGTTCTATGCAGTCAAAAAAGGCTCCACACAAGGGAGTGAGGGCATCGGTCAATTTTTTTGAGTAATTGTAGTAATCCGTGTTGTAGAGACGGCTGAGCTGTTCAGGGATTTTTGCCATCAAATCCTCATAAGCGGCCACTTCTTCGGGGATGGCTTCGGAGATTTGCTCCATCATTTTTTGGGGGACATGTTCGACAATCTCCTTCAGCTCGTATTCGATATTCATGAACGTGTTGAACTCCGCAGTGAGCTCATCGACATTTTCTTCAGCCGTCTGGATGTTGGTCATATCAGTGAGAAGACGCAGCATCTTGCGACCGTGAGAGAGCAGCTCACGTACGCCATCCTTAATTTTGGGAAGGGCTTGCTGCACGGAGTATTCTTGCGGTGTCGCAGGACTGTCGTCTGATGCGTTGGCCAGAATGGGAACAAGCAAAAAGGCAGCGAGAGCCGGGAAAATGCGCCGAGCGGATGAGTGCTTCATGCGTGCATACTACCATAGCTTCCTCGAAGTTCACAAGTACATTTTCTACCGCATAGGACGGAGTCCGTAATTGCCATGTGCGAGATGGTGTGGTATAGAATAGAGGCATGCCGGGAGCCGTGAGCCGAGGGAAGCGCGTGGGGAGAGTGGCGCTGAGTATGCTGCTCTCGCTGCTGTTTCATGGGGCGGTTGCGTGGTGGTTGTGCAGCGTGAGCGATCATTTCATGGCGGGTGCAATGGTGCGTGAAGGAGGACAATCATTGCACGGACAGCGAACGCTGCAGATAGTACGAGCGGAGGAGAAGCCAACTGAAGCTGACCGGAAAGCATGGGTTAAAACAGACCCACGTGTGGATGAAAAAGTCCCCCAAAAAGCGGATTTTATCGGGGCGCGTTCCAGTGTTGCTTCAGGCTCCGAGTTTTCGCCAAAGCGAATGAGTGAAGCGCCTGTCCCCACTCAAAATGGCGAGGAGAATAAGGATGAATTGGTAACTTTCGATCAGGCGCGACAAACCGGTGAACTGGAGCAACCGCCAACCCGAACGCTGCCTCCGCAGCGAGCTGCCGCCGAGGCAATTCCCACGTCGGGTGAAAGTCAACGGCAGAAATCTGACTCAGTCGGTGTGACCGCCTCCCAAAAAGCGAAGCAAGGAGCAGAGGACGAGCTGAGGTTGAGTGAGGGAAAGCTCCATAAGACGGATGCCGTACGAGAAAGAAAAGCGCCCATTACTATTGAGGCGCAGGTGCGTGAAGCTACGCAAAGAAACGTGGGTAAGCAGCGGCTTTCAGTGTATGACCCGGCTCTTGCCGAACATATGCAGGGCAAGGCATTTCGCACGTACGAACGGCGCACGCGCAGCACCGGGCGTTTTGTCATCGGCAGCCGCCCGGCGCTTAATGTTGCATCCACTCCACAAGGGCGTTACGAGGAAGAAATATACCGGCGCGTAGCTTATTATTGGTACTTGGCATGTGATGACCATCGTGGAGATATTATACCGGGGAGCGTGGTGGTGGCGCTGCGTATTAATGAGCGAGGATTGTTGGAGAACATGGATTTGGTGCGGCGGCGGGGAGCGAGTGTCATCCAACAATCATTTACCTTTGGAGCCATCCGGCGGGCGGAATTGCCGCCCATGCCCGCAGCCGTGCGGTCTGAAATAGCTGGCGATGTGCTCGAGCTCATCTTCTCCTTTAACTTCGATTAACACAAACCCAACCCATAAAATGATGCCCAACGTAATCACTCAATTCTTTGAAGCCTGTCATCCTTTTGGCTACCCGCTGCTGGCATGTTCAGTCATCTTGGTGGCAGCCATATTTTACCACCTTATTTTCACTAGCAAACGCAAGTTGTTGCGGCAACTCTCCCACGCGCTGGATCAGGCGCGCGACAACAATGCCGACCCCGCTCCCGTGCTTACGGATTTATGTCTCAAAAGTGCATCCCCTGTGGCGGAGGAGGTGCTCTATGCGGTCCGCCATGGTGGTGAGCCGCACGTGGAACAACAGATGGAGGCCAGACTTCGCATGGTGGTGGATTCTGAGCGCGTTGGCATGGCCACCATCAGTGTGATCACCAATATTGCTCCTATGCTTGGTATCCTTGGCACAGCCTGGGGGCTCGTGAGGATATTCGGCGTATTTGGAGCGGCGGATGCGGGGCCGGGCATTGCCATGGGCATCTCCACAGCGCTTTATACCACGATTTTCGGCTTAGCGATTGCCGTGCCTGGCATCATAGCGCTCACTTGTTTCGAGCGTTCACTGGAGAGACACGCGTCGCGACTCAACAGATTTTTTACGGATCTTCTGTTTACCCTCCGCAAGTGATGCTATGAAAATATATCGCAAAAGCAATGTGGCGCAGGGAGTGCCCATCGTGCCGATGCTGGATATTCTGACGATATTGCTCATCTTCTTTATCGTTCATACGGAGTTTAAGCATCAGGTGAATGTGCTGCAACTCACATTGCCGCAAACGCACCATCTTTCCGGCAAAAAGGGGGATGACACGCTCACTCTGTTGGAGATGGGCCGGGAGGGAGAGTTGGCGCTGGGAGGAGAAAAAATGACGCGAGACGAATTGCGTGGAGCCCTCAGTGAGCTCATGCGAACGGCCCCGCAAAGTCGCATCCAGGTAGCGGCGGCGGATGGGGTACCCCTGGGCGATCTGGTGGAGGTGTTGGACACGATCACCGAGGTCGGCATACCGGTGGAACAAGTGCCCTTGCGCATCAACTATGCGGCGCAGCCCTGATTTTTACTCCGCTTCGGCCTGGCGACAAACGCGGGGATTGGGGATAAGCAGAGGACGCAGCGTGACATAGTCATCCTTGTACTTCTCCGAGGGAACAAAGAGAAAACCGGGCTTTTTATTGCGCAGGTTGAATTGGGTGGGCTTGAACACGGGGAGAACTTGGTCGGTGCTCGGGTCGTATGCGGTTTCACCGGTGTACGAGCCGCAGAGCGTATACTCGTAATTTTGATCGCTGCCGAACGTGGCTCCTTTTACGGGAGGCTCATAGCCGCGATCGGGGTTGCGCACGATGGACTCATCCATAATGACAAGTTTGGCGTAGCGCCAACTTTCGCCGGGCCTCCGCAGGTAGCCCCAAAAACGGGTGAGAGGTACATAGTAGCGACGTCCTATGTAGTAGTTCCCCGGCGTCTCCCGGGCGATTTCAGCTTCGCGCTCCGCCACAGCTCGGCAGTCACTCTTGAGTGTGTCGCATTGGCACAGCAGGATGAGCGGTGTAGTGATGATGACAGCTTTGATGGTGGATTTCAGCATGGTATGGGCAAAATCTGGGCTTATTCCCACTCGATTGATGCGGGGGGCTTGGTGCTTACGTCGTAAAGCACACGATTGGTGCCCTTGACCTCGTTGAGAATACGGTTAGATACTTCGCGCAGCAGATCATAAGGAAGCTGCACCCAGTCGGCGGTCATGGCATCCTCAGAAACGATAGCTCGCAGGTTAGTGGCAAATTCGTAGGAACGCTCATCGCCTTTCACCCCCACGGTCTTTACCGGTATAAGCCCGGCGTATGCTTGCCAGCACTTGTCGTACCAGCCCCATTTACGGAGCGTGGAGATGAAGATGGCATCGCTGTCGCGGATGATATCCAATTTTTCCTTGGTCACCTCTCCCGGACAACGCACTGCCAAACCAGGTCCGGGGAACGGGTGGCGCCAGAGAATGTCGTGCGGAATACCCATGGATGCGCCCAGGGCGCGCACTTCATCTTTGAAGAGGAAAGCAAGCGGCTCGATTACCTTGCCCTGCTTCTGAAGCTCAAGCACGCGCGCCACTCGGTTGTGGTGCGTTTTGATGACGCTCGCCTTGCTTTTTGCATTGGAAGCGCTCTCAATGACATCCGGATAGAGGGTGCCCTGCGCGAGCATTTCGGCATTGCCCACGGCCTCCCAGAACACGTCGATGAAAAGTGAGCCGATGATGCGGCGTTTCTTCTCCGGCGCAGTTTCGCCTTTCAGAGCCTCGAGGAAACGCTCAGAGGCATCCACAGTTTCGATGTCCACGCCCATGCGGTGAAAGTTCTGCTGAACTTCCTGGGCCTCATTCTTGCGCAGCAGTCCGTTATCTACAAAGATGAACCGTGCGCGCACCCCCGCCTCATGCAGTAGAACGGCGAGCACTGTGCTATCCACGCCGCCCGACACGCCGCACACGACTTGCCGTTCGCCGACCTTTTGCTGAATTTCGGCGATGAGTTCGCGCTTGAAGTCGCCGATGTCAAAAAGCGCGAGCTTCGGGGCGCAATCGAGGAAGTTTCGTAAGATCGTGCGCCCCTCGTGGGAATGGGTGACCTCCGGGTGAAATTGGATGCCGAACATGGACTCTCCCCATTGCAGAGCCGCGGGTACACCTTCGCTGTTGCGAGCTATCACTTGGCAATCAGCCGCCAAGTGATCGACGGTGTCGGAGTGGCTCATCCACACCTGCGATGAGGCAGACACTCCTTTGAAAAGCTTGCAATTCGGCTCGGGCAGCAGCGCGGCAGGCCCGTACTCCCGTTTGTTGCTGGGACGCACTGTACCGCCCGTCTTGATGTTGAGCAGCTGCATGCCGTAGCACACGCCTAGCACCGGTACGTTGAAAGATGTCAGTTTGGCAAAGTCGATGTCCGGCGCATCCGGTTCAGAGGTGCTACGCGGACCGCCCGAGAGGATGATGGCTCCAGGTTCAACGACCTCTTCCAACTCCTCAGGCGTGTAGAGTTTGGCCAGAAATCCGAGCTCGCGCACGCGCCTCACGATCAGCTGAGTGTACTGGGAACCATAATCAATGACGGCGACGAGGTGCTGCGGTGTAATCATGTCGCGGTCATCATACAGAGGGAGTCCCCTTTTTGTCAAGTCTCAAGGCCGTCTCTCCGGGGCAAGCGCATTAGAATGAGTTAAGCCACATTAGCGGAGCATGGAACTGGGAGGGATTAGCGGAGGTGGTGAAAGTGAGCAGAGACGCATTGGGCTTGCTATGGTACGGGAAGCGTGTTAGACTACGGGCATGTCACGATACAATGGAGAGCAGGTTCTTGTAGTGCCGCGAGCGGCGTTTGAAGCTGTGGGAGCTTTTCATGGGGTGCGCATGAATCCTCAGGATTACTTGACGGCATTTCTGAAGCCTGGCGTGGCGCGGTATATGGACCGCGATGAGGCAGAAGAAAACCCGCTTTTCAAGCAGATTATAGCTTACGCCATTTTCCGGCATAAGGGGCGTATCCTCGCGTATGCGCGCACCCCGAAAGGTGGCGAAGTGCGCTTACACAACAAGATGTCGCTAGGCATTGGCGGACATATTAATCCGGTGGACGGTCTGACGGACAGTATAGATACGTACTTGGTTGGTATGGAGCGTGAAATACGTGAAGAAATTCGTTTTTCAGGCACAGCTACGCAGCGACTTTATGCAGTGATCAATGACGATACAAACGATGTAGGCAGTGTGCACTTGGGTATCGTGCATCTTTTTGAATTGGACACTGAAGAAGTGACTCCAAACGAAAAAGCGCTCGCGGAATTGGCTTTCCACAGCTTGGATGAACTGGCAGGGACACTTTATGACCGGCTGGAAACATGGTCGGCCATCTGTGTGGATGCACTGCGAGCGGAGCAAGCGTAAGTGAGACGCCTATGCACCCGGCGGCAGCATCAACCCATGCACGCGCATTGCTGGCAGCCCTGGCTGCCGCGGCACTTATGGGGTCGCTGTGCATTTTTGTGCGTGAGTCGCATTGCAGCGCACAGCTTTGTTCCTTTGCGAGGTTCGGAGTGGGATTCCTGCTAATTGGCACCTTGGCGTGTGGGGCAAAGTTGCGCTGCGGCGCAAGCTTACATTTTTCGCCTGCTGCCTTTGCCTCCGGGGTAAGCACCGGTGTGTGCATCTTGTTTTATTTTTTGTCGATCCGGTATACATCTGCGGGAATAGCTGCACTGTTGTCCGCGACAGGTCCGCTACTGGCGGCTGTATGGGAATCTCTGCTCCAAAAGCGCCTCCCACCACGTCGGGATGTGATGTTGCTCATGATTGCAGGGATGGGTATTATACTAATCACATGCTTTGCTGATGAGGATATAGCGGGGCATCGGCATGCGTTGGGCATCGTCTACGGATTATTGTGCGCATTATTTTATTCCTTTTATGTTGTACTCAACCGTTTCATGTCTCCAGAAATCAGCCTTTTACGCCGCCTATTCTGGCAATCGGGAGCGGGCATGCTTGCGCTGGTAGCTCCTCTCCTGGTCACCACGGCTCCATTAGCGAACTTGGAGCAGGGATGGCCGTGGCTGTTAGGAGTGGGAGTGCTCCAAGGGGTGGGAGTATTGGCTCTTGTTGCTTTCGCCATGCAACGACTCACTTCGCTGGAGTTTGGAATTGTCTCATGTATGGAACCCACGGAAGCTACTTTTTTGGGATGGCTTGTGTATGCAGAAACGGTGCTGCCCGGGCAATGGTTGGGGTTTGTCATCGTCCTGGCCACCATTCTTGCTAAATCGCAACGCCACATCGGGTGGCGCATCTCATGCTACATGGCGCGCCACTTGCAGCACCGCACTTAATGTTCTGCCAACCAGACGCAGAATTGCTGCGCCCATGCGCCAGAAATACCGGGAAGCTCGGCTAATTGATCCGGCGTGAGCTTACGCAGGCGTTCCACACTGTGGAAGTTGGCAAGCAGCAGCTGCTTGCGACGTGAAGTCATACCCGGGCAGGCGTCCAACCGGCTTTCGCGCACGCGCTTGCGCATCAGAAGCTCATTGTAGTTGTGTGCAAAACGGTGCGCTTCATCGCGCAGGCGCTGCAACAGGCGTAGGGCACCGGAATCGCGCGCGAGCACAAGAGGTTCGTGCCGCCCCGGCAAATAAAGCTCTTCGTCTCGCTTGGCCAGACCTACCACCGGCATGTTCTGTAGACCAATTTCTGCCAACACGCGCTGCGCCATGGCGAGCTGCCCTTTGCCACCATCCACCAACACGAGATCCGGCACGGTGATGGGCGATTTACCCTGGGCGCGCAAATTCAGCAACCAGGAATAGGCATCTTCTCCGACTGGTTTGTCGAAGAGAGCGCTGCTCTCACCCAAAATGCGTGAATAGCGACGCTTCACCACTTCCAACATGGAAGCAAAATCGTTCTGGGTGTCCACGGTTCGAATACGGTAACGCCGGTAAGCCGAGGTATCCGGTCTGCCGTGTGAAAAACGCACCATGGACGCTACGATATGATTATCGGAAAGATTAGAAATGTCAAAACACTCCATAATTTGCGGCGGTGGCATATGCAGCGCCTCGGCTAACTGCATCAAATCTTTTTCCGGATTTACCGTACCGGGCAAATCGGCGCCGACGCGAGCAAACCGACGCGCAGGCTCAAGCGTTTTTTCCACATTTTCACGAATATCGCGCAACTTGGCAGCGCGCTCGAAGTCCAGCGCCTCGGCAGCTTGCTGCATCTCACGAGAGAGTTCGTTAAGGTGTTCACGCAAACCGCGGCCTTCCAACAAATCCAATGCCGCAGAAAAGTTGGCACGGTAATCTTGGGCGCTGATACGCCCCACGCACGGCGCGGAGCAATGCCGAATCACATCATCATGGCAATGTCGGTAATCTTCCGCTCCAGGACAACGAGCGCAGCAGCTGCGCAAACGGAACCTGTGGTTGAGCCACTCCATTGTTTCTTTGAGCGCTCCGCTGTGCACAAAGGGGCCAAAGTAGCGCGCACCATCATCCTTACGCAAACGCACCAATGAAAAACGCGGCAACTCGGCTCCGCGATCTGCGCGCAGCAGCAGGTAACGCTTGTCATCCCTCAATTGCACATTGTAGTGCGGACGATATTCTTTGATGAGTTTTTGCTCCAACAGGAGTGACTCTTGCTCATTGCGCACCTCGTAGTAATCGAAATCCTCAATTGCGGCAATCAGAGCTCGCGTTTTACCGTTTTCCAACGTGGTGTGCGATGGGGAAAAATAATTAGCCAAGCGCTTGTGCAAATCCTTTGCTTTGCCCACATAAATGACGCGCCCACCTACTCCGCGCATCAGGTAAACACCTGGGCAATGCGGCGTTGCTCGCCATTTCTCCTTGAGTTTGCCGTTCGACATTTTGATGGCTATTGCTGCACACCGCGCAGACCTCAATCGCGCACCTCAAATGCACGAAACGGGGTACACGAGATCAGTCCACCCTTTTCCTCCCCCCCCAATACGGTTTACGAATGCATGGGCATGAGCACGTAAAGAAACTCATCAGCCACGCGCATGACTCCCGGGCTGGACGCATCGATCAAGTCGATGCTCACCTCGTTCTCGCCCACTGCCTTGAGCGGCGCCAGCACGTAGTCTGCGTTGAAAGTGATAGAGAACTCGCGCCCGCTGTACTCGATGGGCACCTCCTCATTTGCCTCACCCACATCTGCCGAGCCGGACTGCACTTCCAACACGCCTGGGGTGATATGGAAGAGCACGGTATTCTTTTTCTCAGCCGCCAGCAAAGAAACGCGTCGCACAGCTTCGTTCAGCTCCTGAGCAGACAACGCAATGCGCTCGTTGTAACGGCTGGGTATCACTTGGCGATAATTCGGGTAGTTTCCCGGAATGAGTTTGGTGACAAGTAACGTATCGCCTAGGTCAAAAGAAACCTGATCCGCCGACACGCGCACTTGCACATTACCGGTATCCCCCAACAAACGATGCAATTCGGGCACGGCACGGCTGCGCAAAATCAAACACACTTGCTGAGATTCCGGAAACTCCAGTTCATTCTCAAACAGGGCAAGTCGACGTCCATCCGTTGCCACCAACGTGAGTTTGCCATCCTGAAAACAAGTGTAAATCCCGTTGAGCACGTACCGCATATCATCATTCGCAATGGCAAACTCCGTGTAGCGCAAACCTTTGTTGAGCATGCCCTGAGGCACCTCAAATTCGCGCGCCTCCTTGAAGGCTGGCATCTGCGGGAATTCTTCAGCAGCCAGCCCATAAAGCTTGAAATGGGCGCGATTACAACGCACCGTCACGGCATTGCCCTTCAGCTCTACATTCACCTCACCATCCTTCATTTCGCGCACTATGCTCTGCAATTTCTTAGCCGGCAAGGTAAAAGCGCCCGGAGTCTCCACTGCCGCCGGAATCTTAGCTTGAATCGTCAGCTCCATCGTTGTTGTCGTGAGCTTCAGCTCGCCGTCAGCCGCTTCGATGAGCACATTGGAAAGAATCGGCATGCTCGGGCGCGTGGACACCACGCCTACTACCTTGTTCAATCCATCCAGCAGTACTTGTTTCGCGAGTGAGAATTTCATGGTCCTCTGTAGTTTCTTGCTGCTCGCATTATACGGATTCGACAAGTCCTTTGCAAGCATTATCTCCCGCTTTTTCAAGATTTTCTATATACGCCTTAAAATTGCCACAACATGTAGTGGCAACGACCCTTCGAACATCGCATATCCCCTTTTCTTAGTTGGTGTCTGAAATTCAAAACGTCAGGAAAGAGCAGAGAGAATGGCGTCCCCCATGCCCGTGGTGCCGACCACCTTCTCCCCAGGTGCACCTGAAACGAGATCGCGCGTGCGGAAACCATCGGCGATAGCATCGCGAACAGCTTTATCCACGGCATCGGCAGCTTGCGTTTGACCAAAGGAGT
The DNA here is from genome assembly GCA_947632055.1 of uncultured Akkermansia sp. GTDB lineage: Bacteria > Verrucomicrobiota > Verrucomicrobiia > Verrucomicrobiales > Akkermansiaceae > Akkermansia. The sequence continues at coordinate 1,911 of CANRNS010000019.1, read as the reverse complement.
GGCGCAGCATCATCCCCATCGAGAGAATTTGGGCAACGGGGTTGGCAATACCCTGCCCGGCGATATCCGGAGCCGACCCACCGGAAGGTTCGTACAAACCGAAGGTTTTATCGCCACGTGTGCCGAGAGAAGCGCTGGGCAGCATGCCAAGCGAGCCACATATCATGGCCATTTCATCCGTAAGAATATCCCCAAACGTGTTTTCTGTCACGATGACGTCAAACTGCCCCGGGTTGCGCACGAGCTGCATGGCGGCGTTGTCTACATACATGTGACTAAGCTGGACATCCGGATACTGTGCGGCGAGTTTGGTCATGACTTCGCGCCAAAGTACAGAAGCGCTCAACACATTCGCCTTATCCACACTGCAAAGTCGGCAACGCCGTCCCCGAGCCGCTCGGAAAGCTAAATGTCCAATGCGTTCCACTTCATGCCGATGGTAAATCATCGTGTCAAGCCCCACGAGATCTCCATCCCGCTCACCGTAGAACTTGGGCTGGCCAAAATACATGCCGCCAGTGAGCTCTCGCACACACAAAATATCAAAACCGCCAGTTATCAGGCTATCCTTGAGTGGAGAAGCCGCCGTGAGTTGAGGCAAACACACCCCAGGTCGCAAATTAGCGTAAAGTCCAAAATGTGCCCGCAGAGGCAGCAATGCTCCGCGCTCCGGCCGCTCATCCGGCGGCAAGCTTTCCCACTTCGGACCGCCCACCGAGCCAAATAAAATCGCATCGGCAGCTTCACACGCCGCCAAGGTGTCTGCCGGAAGCGCCTTGCCACAAGCGTCAATACCCGCCCCCCCGACCAGCTTTTCCACACGCTGGGTACTAAATCCATACCTTTGTTCAACGGCGCTCAACACACGCAACGCCTCATGCATCACTTCGGGTCCGATGCCATCTCCTGCTAAAACCGCTACTCGATACGTCCTCATGAACGTCATGATATGACCCGAACGGCTATTCGTCAAGCTTCGCGTCTGAGCGGCCTCCCAAAAAGGCCCCAAGTACCAAAGATTCGAAACAAACATTCCAAGACACATTTGACCCGTCGATGCAATGAACGCAAGAACCTGGCCAATTCTTCGAATCTCTGGATGAGAATGAAACAAGCAAGATGAGTTTCAACTTGACTTAACTCAACCATCATAGAAAATGCTCACGAAGCAAACTTTGCCACATGAATGCGGACGAACAATTGCACGATGGTTCCCTTTACCAGGCCATGGACGAGAAACTCATCCGTATGCAAAAAGTGCACATGGAACTCCTTTACGATTTCAACCGTACGCGTCCACAAGAAACACGAAAGCGCGAAAAAATTCTGCGTAAAATGCTGGCGGAAATTGGTGAGGCCAGCTGCATTGAGCCACCCTTTTTTGCTAACTGGGGCGGCTGCTTCCTGCATCTTGGACACCACGTGTACGTCAATCACAATCTTTCCTTGGTGGACGACACCCATATTTACATTGGCGACTGCACGAAGCTGGGACCCAATGTGATCATTTGCACAGCAGGGCACCCCATTCTTCCGGAGCTACGCGGCGTTTCGCCTTACCAGTTCAACATGCCGGTACACATCGGGTGCAACTGCTGGATAGGAGCGGGTTCCTGCATCCTTCCGGGCGTCACGATCGGCGACCACGCTGTCATTGGCGCCGGCAGCGTTGTAACAAAGGACATCCCGCCGCGCACCATCGCTGTCGGCAACCCATGCCGTATCCTTCGTCCTGTCTCTGACCAAGACAAAAAGTTTTACTTCAAACATAAAACGATCGACTGGGATTCGATTCACATTTCCTCGGAGCCTGGGCTCTCTTGATTCAAATGCGGCCGTGATCGGACAAAAATAGTGCACCGAAAAAAGAAAAGTGATCGGACATAATTAGCGCACCGAAGTGTTCCGCGA
>CANRNS010000018.1 GCA_947632055.1 uncultured Akkermansia sp. | reverse complement strand
ACTCTAGCATGCTTTGAACTTCTTGGCACCCTTTTTTGTGCCAAGAACCTGTTGCATTTAATCTTGCAATCCACAAAAATTTCATCCATTGACTTTTCCGCTTGCAATGCAACCAAAAATATGCAATATAGGAAGAACCCACCGCAACGGGTGACAACTACCAACTGCTATGAGCAACCCTCCCGTTCCTCCACCCTTTTCCCCATCGCCTTCGCAGCCTCCTGCGCCGCCATCGGCTCCCGGAGTGCCCAGATCGCCCATGCCGCCGCCTTCGGCTCCTGTGCCGCCCTCGGCGTCTCGGGCTGCCACTATACCCATAACTCATCGCGGCGCCCCCCTTCCACCCTCTTCTCCTATCCCTCCTTCTGGGCCCCAAGCGACGACCGTGCCACTTTCACGGCAGGGAGCGCCCATCATGCCCACGCGTCCCAGCGCACCAGGCATGCCGCCAACAATGGCACCCCGTCCGCAAATGCCAACGCCGGCTGCCACAGTACCCTTAATTCGACCGGGTATGGCAGGTGCGCCGGCTCCCTTGCCGCCCTCGCGATTACGGCCGTCCGGCGCGGCTCCGATGTCGGCTCCCGCCATGCCGACGGCGGCGGGCACAAGCACTCCCACTATTTCCATGCCATCCGCCACAGTGCCCGTTGGCAGGGCGGGAGTTCCCTCTTCTACGGCAAGCAAGCCGGCAGCGGCAACGGGGGCAACAAAACCGGCGGGATTCAGCATGCCAACCGGCCTTTCTCGTCAGGCTTCAACCAGCAAGGAAGAGGAGGAAGAAGAAGAGGAAAGCAAACCGCAGCCCATCCAGCTCGGTCTGTCTATAGCAGCCGTGCTCGTGGCACTGCTTTTCTGCTACACCGCCTACAGTTCGGATCAAGTTCCGAATCGCGTATCGGAATATCTCTTTGGCACCCCGGGACAGACAGATACCGGCAGTGGTGGCGACTACTCATCTTCCGACGACGAGGATACTTCCGATGAGGAAGAAGAGGAAGAATAAACACTTACTCAACATTACGACGCTAAACATCATCTCTCATTACGTATGGCACTACAGATTACAGAAAACAACTTTGAGGCAGAAGTCATTCGATGTGACAAACCCGTGCTAGTGGACTTTTGGGCTACATGGTGCGGACCGTGCAGGATGATTTCGCCTATCGTGGATCAAGTAGCAACCGAAATGGCTGGCACAGTCAAGGTGGGCAAAGTGGATGTGGATGGCAATACAGCCTTGGCTAATCGCTTCAACATACGCTCCATCCCCACGCTGCTCTTCTTTAAGAATGGCGAGTTGGTGGATACCATCACGGGAGCTACCTCCAAAGACAACATCTTGGCGCACCTCAAGGCGCTGCTCTGAAAGCGAGAACCAGAGAACCCTCCGAAAGCCGCCTTCACGATGTGGAGGCGGCTTTCCTGCACACTCATCACCACCGAAAGAAGGACTGAGGAAGTAGTTTCCTGCCCTTATTTCAGCGAGTAACGGAAACTATCCGTCGATTTGAGCGAGGCGATAAACTCCGTGAGCAAATCCACCGTTGCAAGCACATCCCCCAGATCTGCCGTCTCGACAGGACTGTGCATGTAGCGCAGTGGCAGGGAAAGATTGGTAGCAGGCACCCCGCCGCGAGAGCGGAATATGGAGTCTGTGTTGGTGCCGGTCGTGCGACCGGATGTCTCGCGCTGCAGGGGAAGTTTTTTCAGGGAGGCAATTTTCTCCAACCGCTCATTGATGGAAGGGTGGCACGCAGGACCGATGCACAGGCAGGGGCCAAGACCGAGCTTGACCTCACCGTAGCGGGCAGCGGATAGTCCGGGGGTATCCGTGGCGTGAGTTACATCCAGACAGATGGCGGCATCCGGATTGATACGGTAGGTCAGCATTTCTGCACCGATGCATCCCACTTCTTCCTGCACGCTATTGGCAAAAACGATATTCCACGCGGGGGAAATTTTGCGTTCGTGCAGCCTTCGGGCTGTCTCCGCGGTGATAAAGCCGCACAGACGGTCATCCAATGCACGGCAAACAAGGCGCTTGTTCATCATCAGAGGACCATCCATATACACGGCGCGGTCCCCCACGCGCAGGCCCAATTCCTCGACCTCCTCACGGCTCGAACAACCCAAATCCACGTAAAGTTCCCACAGTTTGGGCGCTTTATCCTGATCATCTCGAATATGAATAGCAGTATTGCCTATGACACCTATCACTTCGCCCTTCGTCCCGAAAAAACGCAAGCGACGGCCGCGGGCAATCGCGACATCTGTGCCACCGAGGCGCTCAACGTACGCAAAGCCGTCATCTGTGATATAGCGAATGGAGAAACCAATTTCGTCCGCATGGGCATCCAGCATGAGCGTGGGAGCGTTTTTCCGCTTACTCCTGAGGGTGGCCCAAGTGGAGCCGTAGGCATCGCACTCTTGTTCATCGGTGTATGGGGCAATGTACTTGGCCCAAATTCTCTGTCCGCGCATCTCCATACCCGTAGGAGACGGGGTTTCGAGCAGGGAATGCAAAAACTCAATGGATGTATCTTTCATGGTTGTGAGTTGTAAAGATCAGACATTACGGTAGGCGATATCGCTGCGGCGTTGGCAGCCGAAGAAGTCAATCTTCGCCGCTTCAGCATGGGCCGTTTCGCGGGCTTGTTCCAGAGAATCACCAGTAGCGGTGACGGCCAACACGCGGCCACCGGCAGTTTTCCACCCGCCATCTGAGCAACGAGTGCCGCAATGGAACACGCGCGCAGCGCAATTCTCAAGACCGCTGATCAGATCCCCGCTGTGAGATGAGGCGGGGTAGCCCGCAGATGCAAGGATGCAGCACACACTCCATCCATCGCTGAAACTGATGAGCTCTGGTTTAAAATCTCCCCGAGCCCCAGCCATACAGAAGCCCGCCAAGTCGCCCCTCAGCAGAGGCATCACGGCCTCGCATTCCGGGTCGCCAAAGCGACAATTATATTCAATCACTTTAGGACCATCCGGCGTCAGCATCAAACCAAAGTACAAGAAGCCCCGGTAAGGCAAGCCATCCGCCTGCAATCCCGCCACGGTGGGAGCCACGATGGTCTGCTCAATCGCTCTCATCGTATCGTCATCCGTCAAACTTCGAGAAGCTACAGCGCCCATACCACCTGTATTCGGGCCCTGGTCACCATCCTTTAAGCGCTTGTAATCTCTTGCCGGACACAGCACGAGATATTTGTCATCACACACGGCGGCAAAGATCGAGATCTCCGGGCCGGTGAGGTACTCCTCCACCAGGAGACGACCTTCGCCAAAGCGCTGCTGTTCGAATACTTCATCCAGAAAAGCCTCGGCGGACTTTTCATCCGGACACACCGCCACACCTTTACCCGCCGCCAGACCATCAAACTTGAGCACAGTTGGATAATGCCCACCGATAGCCTCCCGCGCCTCACGGGCATCTTTTACGACCAGAGCCTTACCGGTTGGAATACCATGTCTCGTCAAAAACTTCTTTGCAAACTCCTTAGAGGCCTCGAGCCAGGCGCTTTCCTTAGGCGGTCCCCAGCAAGGAATTCCGGCCTGAGCGCAACGGTTCGCCAATCCCTCGCCCTTCACCAGGTAGCTCTCCTCCCCAGCCACGCAGAGATCAATTCCTTCCCTCATCATGGCGTCCATCAAACTATCCAACCCATCCGCTACCAGCGGCGCTGCCGTCCTAAATATGGCATCGCTGCCGGGGAAAGAGAAAAGTTGAGGTTTACTGGGCGAAGCTGCCAGAGTTTCCACCAAAGCCTGCTCTCGTCCACCTTTTCCAATGACGGCGATCTTCATAGCGCCCCTCATGGTATCAAACTGACCTCGAATTGTCAATATGTGCGAATCAGCGATGGCAGAATATCCATATCCGTCCCAAGAAAAAGCACTCCCAATTGATAATTAAGGGGACATCATATAGCACAAAACGTTGATTATTTACGATTTGAATGCCAGCGCCACGCGCGCCCTACCCGGGGCCGTCGACAGTTTTGTCTGTTGGAAACGCATGAAGAATGGGTTGAATGAGTCCGGAGAAAATTTTCTTGGGACACGTGTGGGGCATATTCAACAGGGCGCCTGTTTTTTTGAAATCAAGGGCACGAATGAACCTTGTTTCTGCAATTTCCCGGCGTGAAAAAGGCCGACAACGCGAAGTTGCGCTGCCGGCCGAAGCATTTGAACTGCCAGGAATCAGCGAGAGTAGAACTCTACGATGAGCTGCACATTCACGATAGGAGCAATCTCCTCCACCGTTGGAACGCGCAACACCTTGCCGGTGAGCTTGGAGGTGTCAGACTCAATCCAATCAGGCGTGGCAGCATCCGTGTTAAGCTCCACAAAACGATTGGCAAGAGCCTGGGAATGCACCTTGGCAGCCACACTCACGACGTCTCCCGGCTTACAGTGATAAGAGGGGATATTTACCTTGCGTCCATTCACGCAGATGTGGCCGTGATTCACCATTTGACGGGCGGCTGCACGAGTGTTGGCAAAATTAAGGCGGTACACCACATTGTCCAGGCGCTGCTCGAGCAACTGGAGAAGGATGTCGCCCGTCACGCCACGACGGCGAGAAGCCTCGTGGTAGTAGCGGCGGAATTGTCCTTCCAGTACGCCGTATGTGTAGCGCAATTTCTGTTTTTCGGCCAACATGGTGCCGTAGTCAGACTTCTTTTTGCGGCCAGCGCGGGCGCCATGCTGTCCTGGCGGGAAGGGGCGACGAGCGAAAGCCTTGCTATTGCCGAAAAGGTCGACACCGTAGCGGCGGCTGATCTTGGCGGTAGGTCCTGTATAACGTGCCATAAGATTAATGCAATGTTCAGGGTTGTAAAGTGGTCATTATGCGCGACGAGCCTTCGGCGGGCGGCATCCATTATGCGGAATTGGGGTAACATCCGAGATGGTGGTGATCTCCAAACCGATGGTCTGGACAGCACGCACGGCGGACTCGCGGCCGGAGCCGGGACCCTTCACGCGCACTTCCACCTCCTTGAGGCCATGACCCATCGCCTGGCGGCAGGCATCCTGACACACCACCTGACCGGCGTATGCAGTACTCTTACGGCTGCCCTTAAAGTTGAGCTTGCCTGCGGAGGACCAGCCAATGACATTGCCTTTCAAATCGGTCACGCTCACAACAGTGTTGTTGAAAGTCGAAGAAATGTGCACGATACCCGTGGTCACATTCTTGCTTCCCTTCGCCTTGAGGATTTTCACCTTGTCCTCATCATCGGCTAAACCGAGTTCTGCGAAGATGTCGCGACGCTGTTCCTGCTTGCGCGGCGAGGCCTCTTGCGGGGCAGTCTCAGCGGCGGGCGCAACGGGCTGCTCCGCTGCGGCAGGCTCATTCACCGCCTGCTCCTTAGTCTCTTCAATTTTTTCTTCAGCCATAATCGAAAATTGGTTCAGGGATTAACTCATCAGGCCTTCTTGGCACCCACTGTCTTCTTACGACCCTTGCGAGTGCGAGCATTCGTACGAGTGCGTTGTCCACGCACCGGCAAACCCTTGCGGTGGCGGATGCCGCGCAAACAGTTAATGCTCGTGAGTCGCTTGAGCGCCATCTGTTTCTCGCGGCGCAGGTCGCCCTCAATGAGGATATTGTTACTGCTGATTGCCTGCACAATCTTCGTGAGCTGCGCATCCGTCAGCGTTCCCGTTCGTAAATCCGGGGAAACGCCGGCCTGCTCCAGCACCTTCTTTGCTGTGGAGGGCCCTATGCCATATATGTAGCACAGGGAGGCTTCCACGCGCTTCTCGTTGGGTATCTCTATACCGAAAAGTCGAGCCATAGGTTTTTTGTTTAGTTTTTTTGGCGCTCCTCCCCCATCCCGGGGGCTCGTCGCCCGCCCAATATACTCCTTTTCCTCTCCATTGCAAGCCCTTTTTCTCAATTTTTGCAACTTTGGATAATTTTGGGAATTTATGTTTACTCCGACAAGACACCGTCGACAATTTTGTCTGTTGGAAACGCATGGGGAATGGGTTGAACGAGTCCGGAGAAATTTTAATAGGTCACGTGTGGAGAAGGGGAGACTCAAGGTGTGGGGGCCGCGCAAAACTGGTTTGACAAGGCGGCCGACGCCGCATACAATCATCAGGGAATGGCGCAGAAGAAGACATACCCCACAGCTTTTCAGCGAGCAGCATGTTGGAATGCACTCACCTGGGCGTGCGTCGCATTCCTGACCATGCTGGCGTGTGGGCTTTTATACGGATTTGTGAAAGCATTTGTTGCGTTAGAGCCGGTGCTGCTGCCTGTCATCATTGCCGGTGTCCTGGGATATCTGCTCAACCCGTGCGTGGACTGGGTGCAACAGCATCTGAATCGGAGCCGGGCAGTCTCCGTGATATTGGTAATGTGCGGGGCAGCTTTGCTGGTGGGGGGAATTGGCGCAATCATCATTCCTCCGTTAGTCAGCCAAACCAAGCAGCTGATCAAGGATCGCGATACCATACTGCCTAAGGCCGTAGCTACCGGTGAGCAATTTTTAAACGAGAACACCATCGCTCAATTTGCCGTCGATTCCTTCTACGAGCGCGTGGCAGAACAAGACGAACAAGGATCGACACCGACCGACGCCGCGCCACCGACAAGCCACAAGGATAAGTTGCTTCGCACGCTGGATTATTATTCCAAAGATCTCACAAACATCGCTATCAAGTGGCTCACGGCAGGGACGCGAGCCCTCTATGGTTCCGTGGGGTTGCTGGTAGGGCTAGTGCTCATTCCAGTATTTCTCTTTTATTTTCTACTACAGAGTGAAGCTATTCGCAAGAAGTGGCACATCGTGATACCGATCCGCGCTTCGAACTTTCGAGATGAGGTAGTGAAAACCTTGAGTCAAATCAATGATTACATCGTCTCCTTTGTACGCGGGCAGATGCTGGTGAGCCTCATTGATGGCTTTTTGCTGGGCAGCGCGCTCATGATCATGGGGCTGCCCTATGCGATGACCATCGGTGTGGCAGCAGCTCTCCTCGGCATCATCCCCTACATCGGCATGATAGCCACAAGCATCCCTGCTCTCCTGCTTGCATGGATTACCTGGCATAGTTTAGGACAGGTGACGGTGGTGCTCGTCATATTCCTGGGCGTGAGTCAATTGGATGGCTGGATACTTCAGCCGAAAATTCTCGGCAAACGCCTGCACATGCATGACCTCACGATCATGTTCTCGGTGTTGTTTTGGGGCAGCATACTGGGCGGCATAGTGGGCGCGTTGCTGGCAGTGCCACTCACAGCGTCGCTGAAGGTGCTGTTTATCCGCTACGTATGGCCCACATTGCATCGTGAAGATCTCCCCTCTGAGTGACAGAGCCCCGTCATGTTTGTCCTCTCATCCCACCAGATGCGCCATGCCGAGCAAGAGACACTTTCCGCCGGTGTCACCACATCGGACGAGCTCATGGATGCCGCAATCAACTCTGCCGTATCCGAATTGCATCGCGATGCAGAATATGCCAAGGTCGTACAGACTCTGCCACGCGTTGTCGTCTATGCCGGCAAAGGGAAAAACGCCGGAGATGCCGTAGGCATTGCCCGCAAGCTTGGCTACTCATCCATCACGTTGCGCTGTGCCGTGCCTGTCGAGCAAATGGCTCCCGAAACGCGCAGACAACTGCAACTCGCCACCAAAGTGCAAATTGCGATGCAGCCCCTATTTCCAGCTCCGAAAGGGGCCCTTCTCATGATTGATGGCCTGCTGGGCAGTGGCGCGCGCGGCGGACTGCGCTCGGAATACGCTGAACTCACGCGTGAGATGAATGCACTTCGCAACGCTGACATTCGAAATCGGCTGATCGCCGTGGATATACCCACCGGATTGGATGCCGACACCGGCGCCGTGGATCCCGCTGCTGTGCGCGCCGACGTCTCTCTCGCTATCGGATGTGTTAAACCGGGCATGCTTGCCGATGGTGCAATCAATCACGTAGGTCGTCTGATCGGCGTGCCCCTGCCCTGTGTATCCCTGCCCCATTCGGCCGTGCAAGTAGCAGACAATGACCTGCTCTCCCTGCTCCCTCGACGGGACTACAGTTGCTACAAGAATCAGGCAGGACGCGTACGCATCATCGCCGGTTCAATCGGGTTCCTTGGTGCAGCGCAAATGTGCAGCGAGGCAGCCTTGCGGGCAGGTGCGGGCCTTGTGGAGCTTTTTTGCCTGCCTGAGTCCTACGATCTGCTTGCACTGCGTGTAGCGCCAGAAATCATGGTGCGGCGGGTGAACGACTTTGCGGAGGTCCCGGTCGAAGGCGCCCAAACGCTCCTCATCGGCCCGGGCATGGGAACCCCTTCCGCGCAAAATACAGCAGCGCTCGGTGCTTTAATCGAACGCGTTGATTGCCCGGTTGTATTGGATGCGGATGCGCTGCGACTGCTCGCTGCAGGCGAACTGCCGTGGCCTCGCCACGCCATATTGACTCCCCACACCGGAGAAATGCTCGCCCTCTTTCCTCAAGCCGCCGAGCTCAGTCGCGCTGAGGCGGCCGCCCAATTTCTCCTGCACCATCCTTGCACCCTCCTCTTGAAGGGCGCCCGCACGCTCATCGCCAATGGAACCTCCACCCTCTACAACTCTACGGGCGGCCCCTTCATGGCCAACGGCGGCCAGGGCGACGTACTGGCCGGAGTGGTTGCAGGCTTAGCTGCGCAGGGACTCAGCTGCTTCCATGCCGCCTCTCTGGCTGCCTATCTCTGCGGACGCGCGGCAGGCATCGCCAACGTTCAATTGGGATGCCCATTATCCGTATGTGCCACGGATTTACTTCCCTATCTCACCTGTACTGACCACTAAACGCACGCGTTCATGGCACCAGATCTTTGGGAACCGGACGCAGCGGCGGCGCTTGAGTCGTTTTTTGTCCACCGGTATAGGGAGGCATGTCGTCGGCACGGAAGCTGCTCAGCGTGGGTATGCGCCGCATAGGTATAGTCACTTCATCTTCAGCGATACGGCGCGCGCGCGGGTCGCTTTCCGTCCAGAGCAAGGATAGCCACCAATTTGTGTGCGTAGCCACGGTATATGCCGTGTTCTCATAGCCCGGTTTACTGACCACAATTCCCAAATCCTTTTTCTGGCTAACCTCGACCTCCATAGGAGTTACGCCCTCTTGCGGGACGCCGTTGATAGAAACACTCGCGCCACTCGGCTCAGTGCGTATGCTGATTTTTTTTGTTCCCACGCAGGACACCATACTCAAACCGAGCGCGCATGCAATCATCCATAGCTTCATATCCTCAATCTACCCTATCAATTCGATGTTGACAATGAAAATCTGCATTTTGGCGAACGCTTTGCCTCTTTTTCTGTTGCTGCATGGAGCAAGGTGTGCTAGACTGCGAGCAGAGCAATGCACGAGGAAATGGGCAAGAGCGAGGATGTTCTCACCAACGTCCAATCGGAAAAGGTCAAATCCGGCGGTCGCAACGCACAACGCCGCGTCGTGAATGCTTTCTGGATCATTTTATGGTGTGCTCTCGCACTTATATCCATGGCGTTGTGGATGCTGCGCCTCTTAGGAGTTGTGAACTTCCTGTGATGCCTCATCCGGAGCATCAGATTTCAACTCACCCCCTTTTCAAATCATTCTCGAAACTTTTCCATCTGTACCACAGGTCGTATCGGGAAAAAGTTCTGACTCTGCTGCACGTAGCAATGATGAATAGTCATACGCACCGTGTCCAGCGGCTTGAGTTGGGAAATCAATTGGACAACCGCTTCATCCTGTCCCGGGGTGTCATTGAGCACATCCACCGTGACCGTATCGTCCGCCTTCATCATGTCATCGCCGTACTCACTGTTTCTTTGGTAACGTTCGTTACGCAGCACCCGGAAGTGGGCCAGTGTGGTGGCGTGATCGCAACGGTCGGGGCAAAGAGCCGTCATATGGCGGCACGGGTGATAGTATGTGCCTACATACTGAGCCACCACAGTGTTGCTAGACAGGATATCTGCTTTTTCGGGCAAAGGAGAAGCGCACGCACTCAGTCCCGCCAATGCGGTTATGAAGATTGTCTGTATGTTCATCAGATTCATCAATTATTTCTCGCGCTGCAGCAGGCAGCAGAATCCACCGGCACCCGCCCCATGGTGCGGCAACAGCCTGTACGAGGGGAACTCTGAGAGCGTGCTGCGGAACGCAGCCAATGCCGGTACATCACACGCCGAGATCTCGCTTGTGCGGCGCAAAAGATACGCCACGGAGCGCTCATTTTCTTCAGGCGCGTAGGTACAAGTCGTGTAGAGCAAATACCCACCGGGAGCAAGGCAACATGCGGCGGCCGACAGAATGCCCCTCTGGCGTTTAGCATTACCCTGCACGACGTTTTTTCCCAAGCAACCCGGGTTCTTCATGCCTTTACACAGCAAGGATTGTCCGCTGCACGGAGCATCCACCATAATGAGATCAAAAAGCTCGCCGGATCGGGACCATTGTTCCGGGCGCCAACCAGTGACGCGCGTGTTGGGCAGCCCACAGAGCTCGACATTTTGGCGTAAGATGCCGCGTCGTGCAGCATGAACCTCATTTGCCGTGTGGTCGAGCAGTTGAACGTGTGCCGCCAACAGCATGCTTTTACCTCCCGGTGCAGCACACATGTCCAAACTCCGTAATGGCGCCCCCGACAAAGCAGAGAGAGCCGCTCCCTCCCAACAGGAAGAAAGATCGAGCACGTAATACAACCCCAACGTGTAATCAGCATATCGCGTCGGTTTCTCCCCCTCAACTGGAATGCGCACGCGAGCCGGGAGCCAGGGGAAACGCGATGATTCTGCGCAGGCAAAGGGCGGCTCGTACGCTTGTGGCGCCCGCGGGGAAAAGACCACCGCCTGACGAGCAGCCTTGCCAAGGTGCATGGCACGCAGCAAAGCTTCTGACTCTTCATCGCGCAAGTGCAGGCTCTCACACAAGCGACGTTCAGCCTTGGTCGGCACAACTGGTTGATCGGTTGACATGAGAATCATTCCTGCGGCAGCTCATCCAGAGCCAAGCGCGCTGCACCAATGATCCCTGCTTCGCTGCCCAACTGGGCGAGCAAAATCTGCAATTTAGCAAAATGCACGGGATAAATTTGCGCTTGCAAATAGCGTCGCAAGGGTGAGAAAAGCAATTCTCCCGCCTTTGAGATACCACCTCCAATGACAAAAGCCTGCGGGTTGAGAATGTAGTGGCAGTTGAGTAAACAAGCGGCCAATTTGCGCGCCGCGTCATCCCACAAGGCCTGTGCCACCGGACAGCCAGCTTTGGCAGCGCTCTCCAAGTGGATAGGGGTTTCCATTTCCATCGGCACCTTCCCGCGGCTAGCGGCGTAGAGAACCTTTGCCTCACGCATCAACTCATTGTTGCCAATGTAGTCTTCCACAGCTCCACGGTTGCCATAGTGACCGATACGCCCACGATAATCGATGGAGACTTGACCAATTTCTCCGGCTGCGCCCATGGACCCGCGTAAGAGCTGACCGTTGGATACCACGCCTGCGCCGACTCCCGTACCAAGCGTCAGACATACCACATCGTTCATTCCTTGTGCTGCCCCCAATTTCCACTCCGCATAGGCCATACAATTGGCATCATTTTCCACCGATGTCGGCAAACCACTTGCTTCTTCCAAAATCTTCCGGATAGGCACATCGTACCACCCCGGCACATTGGTGAGCGAGTCCACCATACCCCTCGCGTGATCCACGAAGCCCGGCAGACCCATCCCGACGGCACACACTTCCGGATACAGCTCTCGCAGAATACGCAAACGCTCTGCGAGACAATTGATGAGTTCCTGCGATGTGCTGCACTCGCGCGTATTGACCGGCTCAGCACGCCGCACAATTTCTATCCCCCGCACCACAGCTATTTTTAATGTGGTTCCACCCATATCTACGCCTATGCTCAACTCACGCATGCCCGCATTTTAGCACACCGTTCCACATATGAAAAGAGCAATACTCGCCCCCTCGCAGATCAGCGGGTTCAAATTTCATTCCACACGGTATTCGCCTTTGCTCCGAAAAAAGGGTGAGCATAAAGACGCCGCGCCAGGAGTAAGGGAGATGAAATGCCGGCCAGAAAACGTCGCCGCTGCGTGTCGCGCGCGAACTCCGGCAGTTGAGCGTCAGACGCGAGCTCCTCCGCAGGCGGGAATGGCGGGAGCTGGGCAACCTGCCCACAACAGGCAGGACATCGTCCACAGGGCTCCCTCAGCGGTTGTTCCGTAAAATAAACTTCAAGGGCATTGTTCAAACAAGAGGAAGAGGTGAGCATTTGTTCAAGCTCAGTGAGCCTGGCCAACTCACTATGGCGGCGCGCGGCGTAGTAGGCATGAAGCTCTGCCGCCACAGCGCCGGAATCTGCCCCTTGTTCCCCGGGAACAATATAAAGAGCTCTCTGGCGGAAAGCGAGCTTCCATTCTCCTGCCTGCTCGCACTCGGCAAGCTGTTCCATGGCTTCAGCGAAGCTGCAATCCCAAGCCATGGCGGCCATCTGCACTTCACCGTCTCGGTGCTCATCGAGCCAGCGCAATCGCGCTTGTTCCTGCGTACTGCGACCATGCAGGATACTGTTTAACTCAAAAAGGGGGCTGACCTTGTAATACTTGTAGCCACGAGCCTCAACGCGGATGCTTCCTTGCTCAAGCAAGCGTTCCAATACGCGCTGCACTACCTCCTCCGAAACATCGCATGTCGTACTCAATTCCCAGAGCGAAACCACGCAGGGTTCTGTCGGCAGCAGCCAACGCGCGCAGCGCAGCACCCCCTCTGCATCCGGCATGGCCGCATGGATACGGTTACGCGCATGCACCCGCTCAGCCCCACTGAGCAATACCAGTGAGTTGCTCGGCATACCATCGCGTCCGGCTCGTCCACTCTCTTGCAGATAAGCCTCCGGAGAAGCGGGCAGATTCATATGCACGACACTGCGCACATCCGGCTTATCAATGCCCATACCGAAAGCAATGGTCGCCACAAGCACATCCAGCCGGTTGTCCAGAAAATCATCTTGGAGTTTCTCACGCAATTCGACGGGCAACCCGGCGTGATAGCATGCTGCATCCATACCCCACTGACGCGTGATCGTCCCTGCCAACTGCTCTGCATCTTTCCGAGTGCGCGTATACACAATGCAAGGCCGATGGTCCGAGACAACGAGATGCTCGTGCAAAATCTCCTCCGGAGAATGGGTGGCCATAACGCTGCGGGTGATGTTCTCTCGATAGGGAGAAATCTCCACCACACAGTCTTTGCTGATATCCAAGGCGCGGCAGAGATCATCCTTCACGCGAGGCGTAGCCGTGGCAGTAAAGGCCATAACACACAAAAAACGCCGCTCAGCCGCCCAAGCTGGCAAGCGAAGGTAATCAGGTCTGAAGCTGTGTCCCCACTGTGAAATGCAATGAGCTTCATCCACCACAAAAATCTGCAACGGCGCCTGGGCAAGAGCTTCGCGCAATGGCGGACTCTCCAGAGACTCCGGCGCCACGTAAAGCAGTTGCAATTTCCCTGCCGCCAAATCTGCCAGCAATAGCGCTCGCTCCGAAGCCTCCAGCGTCGAATCGAATCGTGCCGCCCGTATCCCAAGCCGCTGCAAGGACTCCACCTGCTCGCGCATGAGCGCGATGAGCGGCGAGACCACCACAGAGGTTCCCCCTCGTAGGAGGGCCGCCGCCTGATAGCACAAGCTCTTACCATACCCCGTAGGCAGCAAACCCAGAACAGACTCCCCGGCCACCGCATGCCGAATGATCTCACCCTGCCCCGGTCGCAGCTGATGCTTACCAAAACGCCGCAACACTTCCGCCAACTCTTCATTTATTCCCGGCTTTCTCTGTGCGGTCATTCGACGGCATCATACACGCCCACCCCCACCACGTCAAGAGCCACTTTTACTCTCCCAGGGCAACTGTGCACTTTCTCATACGGTTGCCTGCCATGGCGATATTTGAGGTTGACAAGGGAAATGCGAATACCTATAGTAGGGGCGATCTTTGAAGTTTCTCATCATGACGAGTTTGCCGCGCCAAGTTGCGATCTGTTTCACCGGAATCATTGCAGCCGGACTCAATGGTTGCGTACTCGATGTGGATTCGGTGCCGGAAATGCCCTATCACCCCCGTCACACAGCTCCACAACAGGCCCCGGCGGAAGAGCCTGTACAGACCACGACTTGGGAGAACTCCCCTGAGCCCTCCTCATTCATCACCCCTCCGGCACCCGCAGCTGCTGTGAATCAGCCGGCTCCGTCACCGGCAGCTCCTGCAACAACTCCGACCAAGGAGCCTGCACCGACAACAAGGTCCGACTCTATCCCGGAACCGACGACTGTCGCTCAACCTGCGCCAGTGACGGCAGCTGAGCCCCAGCCGACAGCTCCCCTACCCACCGTGATCAATTTGAGTACACCGCCGGCGACGAGCGATGCGCCGACGTCGACGCCTGCACCGGCTCCCAGCACGGATCTCAAGCAAGTCACCAACACCGGACCGATCCCCACTGCTGCCCGGGTGGAAGGAGATCCCACGCGAGTATGGAATCCTCTGGATCCGAGCAAAAAAATCCGCATCATCAACCCTAAAACCAATCAACCATACCCGAGCGGAAAGAAACTGAAGGTGCGCGGCACCAATTTCCAATTTTACGTGCCGTGAGATCCACGCCTTCTACGCCCTTCTCCTCCGTTGCCATTTTAGGACCCGGTCTTCTTGGCGGTTCTTTGGCCATGGCAATCCGGCAATCTATGCCCGGCGTGGAAATTCGATTGTGGGCAAGGCGAGAAGCGCCGCTAGCATTCGCGAGGGAGCGCCGACTGGCAGACATATGCTCTCAGGAATTGAAGGAGGCTGTGAGTGGAGCCGAACTCGTTGTCCTCTGCACACCCACAGGCACTTTTGCGAACCTGGCGGAGAAGTTTGGACAGTGGCTCGGGAAAGAAACGATTGTCACGGATGTAGGTTCAACAAAGGGCAATGTGCATGCCGGGGCAGGATCTTATTTGAAGAAGACGGGACACATTTTTGTCGGCTCGCACCCCATGGCCGGTTCGGAAAAGCAAGGGATTGAGCACGCTCAGGCCGACCTCTTTCAGAAAGCTGTCGTTGCCATCACCAACGAGAATCGGGCCGATGAAGGCTCCGTTGCGCGCGTTAGCGACTTTTGGCACCTTCTTGGTGCATCCGTCTTCCAAACATCAGCGGCATGTCACGATGGCATTGTAGCGCTCATCTCGCACATTCCACATCTCTATGCAGCTCTTGCAGCGCGCGCTGCTATGCTGGGAAAAATGGACGCGAACGACCTGCGAGCGATGGCCTCAACCGGATTTCGCGACACAACGCGGGTATGCAGCGGTTCGCCGGAACTCTGGACGGACATCCTCACTCAAAATGCGGAAGCAATATGCCCCTTTTTGGAGCAGAGCATAGCGGACCAACAACGCTTGCAACAACTGCTCAAGGAAGGGCGACGCGAGGAATTGCAGCAATGGCTCAGCGAAGCGAAACAGTCGCGTGAAAGCATCTGCTGATCGTGGACAACGTATCACTATCCCCTGTGAAGAGGAGGACTAGCCTATGTCAGTAGCGCCATTTACCAGAAGCCCCATCTTTTTCCTTCCCTCGTCTGACATAGGAGGCCTCTTCGTCGGCATCGCGCTCGCAGCGGGATTGTCGGCGCCGGTAATGATAGCCTGTGGATCACACAATTCCGTGCAACAGGTCAGTCACCGGGCCCCAAAAAAAAGGAGAAAATTGACTTATGTTCTCAAAAAGAAATTTGGGGAATCGGATGTGCATAACAACACATCATGTTGATTTAAGACTTGCTAAATGAGAAAGCATCCGGTAGAATGCCGGAAAATTTCGATGAGGTCTACGTTCTTAGCATGGTTGATGGTATTGGTGTGCGCGGCATTTGCTATCACCATGGGCTATTCCCATTTTCGCTTCATCAATTACGCAGAGTTGCGCGCTAAGCAGATCATGTCTGCGCGCCTGGAGGACTTGATGGAGCAGCTCAATACGGCCGAGAAATACATACGGACAGTGGAGAGCATTACAGATATTTCGGCCATCGAGCGCACACGTGCTGTGGCCGAAATCATGCGGATCAACCCGACACTCATCCAGAATGAAGAGGCGATCATGGGACTCTTCAATGATCTGAGCATCAAGGAACTCCAATTGACCAACGAGAAAGGAGAGATTGAATACGGTCTACCCAAGAAGAAGGAAGATCTGAGTCAAATTGCGGATGAAACGCAGCTTCTAGAATGTCTTGCCACAAAGGACCAGGAACTCTGTTTACGCCCCAATTCCGGCATCAATTCAGGCAACATGCAGTACGTGGCGCTTCACCGCCAAGACAAACCCGGGCTGCTGATACTGGGATTTCGGGGGCCACGTGAATCACGAGCCAAGGCAGACCTTTCGTTTGGCAACTTATCACGGCATTACACCTTGGGGCAGAATGGCAGGATTGTTGCTTTTAAGGATGGGGCGTTGTTGGGGAATGATATTCCCCCATTTCCAACCGCGGACCTCATATCACGCCCCCTGAATGTGGCGGAGAAAATAACGCTTGGCGATTCGGAGTACTACTCCTATGCCATACGCAAGAATGGGTATCGATTAGTGGGGCTGCTGCCGGTCGAAGAATTGCGAGAAAGCAGTCAGGAAGCGCTCTACCCTGTGCTGATCACTAATGGGATCCTCTTCACATCCATCTTTCTGCTCGTGTTCTACCTGCTGCACAAGCTTGTCATCACTAACATCTCGAAGATAAACAATTCGCTGCGCAAAATCACCCAGGGGAATTTGGATGTGCGCATCGAGAGCCAAAATGCGCCGATTGAATTCCGGAAGCTTTCCTCATGCATCAATTCCATGGTTGATGCCCTGCAAACGTACGACAAGCACAGCGAGGACTCCAACCGACGCGAGCTCAATTTGGCTCGCACCATACAAGATACCATTATTCCCAACACATTTCCGGCATTTCCGCTTCATACGGAGTTTGACCTGTACGCCACATGTCGTCAAGCGAAGGTGGTGGGTGGCGGATTTTATGATTACTTTTTACTTGGCGATGAATATCTGTGCTTCATGGTGGCAGACGTGTCGGGCACCGGGGTACCGGCCGCTCTGTTTGTATTGCACAGCATGTCGATTATCCGCGAATTGGCTCATTCCGGCGTAACCCCCATTGACCTCGTCACCAAGACAAATCAGGACCTCTGCGACAAAAAGTTTGTGGATATGTACATGTCACTCTTCTATGGGATGCTAGAGATCCACACCGGCAAGCTCGTGTTTGTGAATGCTGGACCGCCACAAGCGCTGCTCCAACACAAAGGCGGGAAGTTTGAGCCCATGGAGATGAGTTCGGGCATGGAGCTTGGGCGCGTGCCCAATGCCACCTATGCCACTTGCTCGCGCCAGTTGGTTTCCGGCGACCGTCTTTTCCTCTATACCCAGGGGGCTGTGCAAGCTACCGACCCGGAGCAAGCCACCTTCGGCGAACACCGTCTGCACGACGCCATCAACAGCGTGACCTCACGCGCGATTGCGGACGTACCACGACGAGTAAGCGCTGCTCACCGGAAGTTTACAAAGGGATCTGAACAGAACCACGATATCACCATGCTCGCACTCGAGTACATCGGCAAAAAGCACGAAACCGCCGATACGCGACTTTTTGCATATGCGCACGATGCGGCGGCCAACTTCATTTCCGACCAACTTGAGAGCGTATTCGCAGCGCCGCCCGCCATTCACGATATGCAGCGCGATGTGGAGCAGATATTGTCTGCTCTGCCCCAAGGCAATGAGGTCCATCTGCACCTTGACTTCGATGAAGAAGTGGCGGAAATTAGCCTCACCTATCCCTCCCCGGCATATAACCCCCTGCTCCATCTTTCGGAGTTGCGAGCTAACCGCATGGATTATACAATTACAGATGATGGGAGCAACATGATTACACTCTGGAAAAAGCTTTCATGAATCCACCACCACCACCTATTGTTGGTAATCAATTAACACCACCCTCAACTTCTCCGATTACGCCGGTACCGCTTCCGACGCCTCGGATCCCAACCGAGCATAAGGAAACGACAGCCGCTCATCCGACTTCGCGTACATCAAAGGCTGTCAGTTGGCAAGAAAATCTGGCCACGGCACTTTTTTCCTCCTCTGTGCGTACCAAGAGCTCCGACCATAACGGCGATGATCGAACGCCTCTCCCCAATAACACGGTCCTCGGCAAATACACCATCATTTCCGTGCTGGGTTGCGGGGGATACGGCATCACCTACAAAGCGCGCCACACTGAAAAGGGCAAGCTCGTCGTCATCAAAGAACACATGCCGCTGGGCATGGCCACGCGTGAACCAGGCAGTATGGATGTCTCCTTCCCGAATCCCACAGCTGAGGCACGTTTTCAAGCTACGATGGATGAGTTTCTGGAAGAAATTACGGTCCTCCAATCCTTGGAATACCCTGGTATCGTGCCTATCATTGACTCTTTTGAGGCGAATGACACGGCCTATTACGTGATGCCCTTCATTGCCGGCACCATGCTGAGTGTGCCGGAAAAGGCAACTTTGAACGCCTCGCACCGTCGACAAGAAGCCGCACGCTTGCAACGCAAGCTGCTCGCTCTCCTCAAGACGCTCGATTACCTTGATCGCCATAAGATCGTACACCGCGACATCAAGCCGGAGAATATCCTCATCAACAAGAATGCGCAGCCGGTGCTGCTGGACTTCGGATCAGCGCGCCAGCTCCAACCCGGGCGAGTGTTTACAAATGTGTTCACTCCAGATTTCTGCGCGCCGGAACAAGATTGCGCCCGATCAGATGAACAGATGAGTCAATCTCTCGGACCACAAACGGATATTTACTCTTTGGGCGCCACTTTTTATTACCTGATTTCGCATATTATGCCGCCGCGCGCTGAAATGCGCGTCGTTTCATCCCCGGATCCCTACAAACCGCTTGCGCGCCGCCCCGAGCTGCAAGAACTCTATGGTACAGACTTCCTAGTGGGAATTGACCGGGCAATGGAACTTGAACCATCGGACCGATGGAAAAGTGCGGCAGACTGGATAGAAAGCCTCGAACACGATCAAAGCACATTCTCTCCGCGCCTTGTGCGCCAGCTTAAAATCGCCGGTGGATTGACTTTGGCCGCAATCGTGGTTGTAGGGGGACTCAGCATTTACGCACTCAAGGAACGCCAACAAGTGCGCACCGCCTACAACAGCGGACTAAACTTTACAGAGGGCATGCTTTATGACTTCAGTACCGAGCTTATTGACCTGCCAGGTTCCGTGCAACTACAGAGGCGACTCAGTTCAGGTCTGCAAAAATATCTGGCGGCCATGCAGAACTTGCCCCAGGGGCGTGACAACAGGCTTGATCGGGCCATGGCTGCAGCGTGGTTCAACATCGGGTGCACCTACATGTCCCTCGGACAACTTGAGGATGCAAAAGACGCACTTGAGAAGGCAAAAGCCTTGGAGCAACTTATCAACCAAAAAAACCCGCAAGACCAACGCTTCTGTTATGAGCTGGCTCGCACCCACCTCACACTTGCCGATCTCGCGGCCCGGACAGCCCATCTAGCCGAAGCCGACTCCCACGCGCAAGCTGCCACCAAACTACTGGAAGAGCTCTACCGAAAATACCCGGACAATCCTAATTATGCCAACAGCTTGGGAGAGGCGCTAAGCTTTGACATCCGCCACCACCGCGGCAAAACCGACCACGAAAAACAACGCGCCGATCTCGAACGCATCTTGGCTCTGTACAGGAAGCAGGTCAAACTCTTTCCCCGGCACTTGCCGTCCTATGCGGGACTGGGCATGACTCTCAATTATTACGGGCAGTACGCCAAAGACATGGGAAAATTTGAAGAGGCGGAAGATTATCTTGGCGAAGCCTACAAAATCTACTCAGACCTCACGGACAACTATCCCTACCGCCTCTCCTACAAGAGGGGGTTGGCTCGTATTCTCTATCACATTGGCGATTTATTCTTCTATGAGGCATTGGCGGAAGAAGTCCCGGAAAAACGCGACAAGAAGAACCAGCGTTCAACCGAGCTCTTTGACCGCTACATAGGCGTTGTGCGCGAGTTGCGAGGGTTGGATGACGATAACCTCGAATATTTGTATTTGGAAAGCCGGGCGCTATCCATCAAGGCCGACCTTCTGATGCAACGCGGCAAGGTGAACGAGGCCATCAACGCCTGTCGATCGCTCACGGAGCTGACAGACCGACTCCTAGCCAACGAACCGAACAACAAGGATTATGTGATGGTAAAGGCCAATGCACTGTGTACGCAGGCTATTGCGCATCTACGAACGCGACGTCAGCAAGCTAAGGCGACACAAGAGCTGGCTGAAGCACGCAATATACTCCAAAACCGCATGAATGCATCTGAAAGCTGCCCAGATGACTTGCGATTCGCCTACGCTGAAACGCTCGCAATTTCAGCAGACGCAGCCATGGAAAAACGTGAAATTCCCAAAGCAGATACGCTGTTAAAGAAAGCGGAGGAGCAAATTCATATTCTCACCGCCGACAATAAACACATTTCACCACGCGTGCAGCGGTGCATCAATCATGTTGAACATCTGAAAAACACCCTGCAGCAGCTCCAAGCATCATAAGCCCCGCATCCGTCCCGGGAAAAAGCGATCGCGATGGGAAGCCATCGGCTCTCTTGGCAACGCAAAACATTAATTATTTACGATTTGAATGCTAGCGCGCTACGCACGCGCTCTACCCGAGGCCATCGACAGTTTTGTCTGTTGGAAACGCATGGGGAATGGCTTGAACGAGTCCGGAGAAATTTTATTGGAACACGTGAGCATGCGCCCCGTGACGAGGCTCCCGCTACTGGAATCCATTCAGAATGTCTTATTGTCAGGCAGGTTCGTTTCTCACTGTCTGTCTCATCATTTTTTTCGAAGGCATAATCATCTTAGCATCTGCTTATTATAAAAATCAAAGTAAAAATCACAAAAAAAAGCTTGTCATGTGCAGGATGTTTATGCTAGTCTGGACGAGCGTGTCTTATTGGCATCGAGTCAATGACGAGAAAAACAAGAAATTGTAACGTATGAAAATGGTGGGAAAAAGCATGGCAGGACTGATCCTGTTCGCGTTTCTTGTGGGAAGCGGAACGGGCTGGGGTGTGACTGCGCCGCAAAAGCCGACTTCCTCCACATGTCCGGGCACGGTGAGCCATGATTTTATCATGCCGGCTGCACCTTCACCCGTAGCTCGTCCTAGCTCTAAGCTGCCCAAGCTTGGACGCGATCGTTACGGCATGCCTTTTTACCACCCATCCCAGCTCAATCGCATCGTGCGCACGACCGCCTACACTCACTCCGAATTGGACCATGTAGGCTACGGCGCGCGCAATGCTGTTGGGACACAGCTGAAGTACACTGATCGCGTGCGCAGCGCCGCTGCAGACTGGTCAGTCTATCCCCTCGGAACACAATTTAAAATCAAAGGGGAACCGTATGTCTATGTGGTAGATGATTACGGCAGCGCCCTCGTTGGCACAGGTACGATTGATATTTACCACCCTTCTAAAGAATTGATGCGTAAGTGGGGCGTACGTGTTGTGGAGATACAGGTGCTGCGCTGGGGCTCCTCGCAACGGAGCATGAAAATGTTGGCAGGTCGCACGCGTTACCGCCACTGCGCAAAGATGCAGGCTGCCCTGCGGGAACAAAATCGTTACCGCCGCGCCCTGCGATAAGTACTTTTTTACGCGGGATGGAGCGGGAAAAAGCTTGACAATCTTGCCACTCAGGTGCATAACTTGCTGCGCCCTGGTTGGACGCGTTTTACAATCTTCGGCAAACGAGAGATGAAGTACTTTTATCTGACCCTAGCAACTCTGCTTACCACAGCCTGCACCGCCCAGAATGAAATAACCGACGCGCTGGGCAACGGCTACATGTTCCGTCCTGACAAACTCTTCACTCCTGCGCAGGATGCTGTATCAGACGGGTACTGGGACAAGCCAAACGGGCTCAACGGAGAACATGTTATCGTGGTCGATACCCGCCTGCAACAAGCTAAATACTATATTGGCGGGCGGCAAGTTGGACTCTCTGACATCTCGAGCGGGCGAGCCGGACACGGCACTCCGAGGGGCACATTTTCAATTATAGCCAAAGATATCGACCACAAGTCCTCCTCTTACGGCAGCATTGTGGATGCAGCCGGGAACACCTTAGTGTCGGAGTACACTGTTGGCAACCCTATCCCGGCCGGCGGTCGCTACAAAGGAGCGGAAATGAACTTTGGCATGCAGATCACGAGGGGAGGGATATGGATGCACGAGGGCATTGTGACCTCTGCACCCGAGAGTCACGGCTGCATTCGCCTGCCACGCAAGATGGCCAAAATCTTTTTTGAGAATACACCCATTGGCTCCAAGGTCATCATCAAGTAAAACGAACAGGACATGCACCTCGACATACGCCACCTGATACTGCTCAGTTGCCTACTCGTTACGCAAGCCATCACGCCATCCTGCAATCACCTTGAAAATTCCGAACTCAGAATGGCAAGAAGGCAACTTTCCGCTCTGAAAAAACGACAAAATCTGTACAATTACGCCCCCAACTCCTACGATTATTTCGTATCCCACAATCAATACCCGGCCACAATCAACATATATAAGGATGAGGAGTTGCTTCGTTTGGCACAAAAAAACTGTTGCATCGTGATTTGCCTGGCCCAACAGCGAGGGCGTCTTTACGTCAATGGGCAGATAGCAGCGGATTGGCCCGTCTCCACCGGTATCCAGGGGCGAGCTACTCCTACCGGTAACTTCTCCATCCGCGAAAAAAGGGAATCTTACGCCTCTAATCGCTACGGCAAAATACTTGATAAGGACGGGAAATGTGTGAATGGAGATGCCGATGCTTTCTCTGATTCAGTACCGGAAGGGGGGCGATTTATCGGCTCGCCCATGCCGTATTGGATGCGACTTACCGGAGATGGGGTTGGGATGCACATAGGCAAGGTGCGCGCTGGACATCGCCTTTCACATGGTTGTATTCGCACTCCCAGAGAAATGGCTCTCGAACTCTACCGCCTCACATCTGTCGGCACTAGGGTCACAATTTCGGAAGATATTGAGGAACAGTTCCCTGCTCGCCAAGCTTTAGCGACCGGTATCGAGCAAAATTCCATTGAAAAACGCATCAATGAACTTGAAAAAAAGATCTATGACTTGTGGATGAAGCAGGATCTCGCTGAGCAGAGTCGAAACTAAACGGATCCGCTGGACAAAAGGCACTTTTTTTCATTGGCAAGGGCGCTTATCATATGCTAGCATAAGACAGAAAATGCGCACGCTGGATCTCTATATTTTTCGACAGCTTACCCTGGTGACCCTACTCGGCGTGGTGTCGCTGACCTTGCTGATGCTTCTTGGACAGCTTTTCAAAGAACTGCATGCCCTTTTAGTAGAAAGTGGGGCACCGGCCAGTATTGTCATTGACTTTGTGCTGCAGGTCATACCTTTCTCGCTTACCTTTTCAGTGCCATGGGGATTTTTAACCGCCGTACTCCTCGTATATGGCCGACTAGCTGCAGATAACGAGCTGACGTCCATGCGCATGGCGGGGCTGAGCCTGTGGAGACTGAGCTTACCGGCTTTTGTCATGGCGATATTACTCTCTACTCTATGCTACTACATCAACATAGAAGTGGCACCGCGCGGGAAAAATGCCATGAGTGAACTTGCCATGCAAGCGGCAATGGACAATCCACGCAATCTTCTCAAATCCAGTCGATCGGCTACGAAGTTAGATCGAGTTCGCCTTTTTATCAACAATCGGGAAGGAGATACCATCCATGGCTTGCACATCTACCCAGATGGCACCGAGGGAGATCCCACTGTGCCCAAGTTTCGCGCCATGCATGCTCGCAGTGCAGACATCGGAGAATTCAATACGGCTGAGCGACAACTCTATCTCACCTTGCATAAGGCTACAATTGAACAAGAGAGCGCCGATGGAGTGACGCATCTTCCCCTCATAGAATCCATGCCCATGCGCGTCCATATTCCGCTGCGCAATCGCCGAAAAATGAAACCCAACCGATTTACCAACGAGGAAATTGATGAAACGCTGCAGCATTTAGATCGTATACGCCCACTAAACCCCGGCACAGCTGAACGCTACGCCGCCGCAGCCTCTGCCCACCCCATGTTTCCTTGCGCAAAGTTGCTCATGGAGGACAGTGCACGTGAGATTTCCTTTTATCGCATCCAACTCGATACAAAAAATGAGCTGGCCTTTCGCACGGAAGGAGTGCAGCGAGCATCCTTTGCATGCGCCTGTCTCGTTTTTTCACTCATTGGAGTTCCGATTGCCATCACCGCCAGGCGGCGAGACACATCCTCAGGTTTCTTCCTGGGCATCGTTGTGGCGGCTGTCTACTTTGTCGCGTTGGTATTTTGTGAACTTTCACGCAAGAGTCCTGGCGTCACGCCCTACATCGTCCTTTGGCTTCCCAATGTATTTTGCCTCGCCTTTGCCCTGTGGCAACACCACAAGGCACTCTACCGCGGCTAGCAGACCCTCAGCAACCCGACCACTGGCCTCCTTGTTCCACTGCGCGTTGCACAGATGTCAATACATGTTGTGCAGAAACTCCTCGAGCACGTAGCGAGCGCACGGAACACGCCTGGTCACGCTTTGCCAAGCGCTTCCCGGACGCATCACGCAATAGCGTGTGGTGGGCGTAGAGCGGCATCGGCAATCCCAACACCACCTGCAGAGCGCGCTGTAACGGAGTGCACTCGATAAGGTCAGCCCCACGTGTCACCAAACTCACTCGCTGGGCCGCATCATCCACTACCACGGCTAAGTGATAACTCGTCGGGGTATCTTTGCGTGCCAGCACGGCGTCCTCGCACTCACTGGGCACACAACGGCGCACCCCAAGTCGCAAATCTTCCCACAGCGGGCATCCTATCATATCCTCCACATATTGCATATTGATACGCCATGCGTACGGCGCCCCACTTGCCATGAGCTCAGCAACCTGATCTGCCGACAAACCTCTGCAATGACCTCCGTAATGCATGCGTCGCACTGCATGAGGGGCACGGGGCATTTCCGCCCACTCAGCACGGATGTCAGCCCGAGAACAAAAGCACGGATAGAGTACTCCCAGCCTGCGCAACTTCTCGAGCGCCGCCGCATACTCTCCCATCCGGCGACTCTGCACCATCACTTCTCCATCGAAGCGGATACCCAACCATTGCATGTCTTCGTAGATGGAGGCAAGCCAGCGCGGATCACGAGTGCGCTCTCTGTCGATATCTTCAATACGCAACATACAGAGCCCGCCATGAGCATCTGCCAGCTGCCGAGCTCGCCATGCCGCGAACACGTGACCAACGTGCAGTTCCCCACTTGGAGTGGGCGCAAATCGTGTAACGACCGGGTGACGCAAGCTCATTCGTACCGGGCTTTCACGATGATATCCATCACACGCTTGATTCCATCGCGCGCCAAGGTCGATTGAAGGTACTTACACTGGGCACGGTAGTAGCATGAAAGCGCCGATCCAAACTCGCTCCGTTGCTCACAAGCCTCACCATCCCGCAACGCTTGCACAAAGTCGTGCGCTTTAGATTCAAAGTCCTTGAGAGCAATTGTCATGTCAGCATCATTCGCAAAGTTTTTATCTGACTTTTGCCATTCCACCAGCTTTTCATATGCCATGCAAGGACCGAGAGTCGCATCCTGCTGCGCCACACTCTTAATCTGCTCAAGCATGCCATCCATCTTCATCACGAGCGCTATCACCTCTTCATATTTTTTTGCAAGATCGGGATCCGTTGCCACAATCTTGTAGTGTTCACGCTCGCGCGCTATCCGGCGATATTCTTTACCATCGTACAGGCGCTTAAACTCCTCTTTCACCGGATCTCCCGCATCAATCTGGGCAAGCATCTCAGCTCCCTTGTCAAGATTCGGGTTGCGCGGCCAGATAATACCTGCTTCTGTAATGTACTTGTTAAAGTTTTCCTCATCACCGTTGCGCAGTGCCTTGCTCGCATTGCGTATGGCCAGATCACTCTGCCGCTTCTTGCCAGTCGTGTAGCTGAGCAGCAGCGAATCATCAAAATCAACATCCAACTCCTTCATCCTTGCCGCCACTTGTTCCACGGTGCCATAATCGCGCGCATTCAACGCCGTTAACGCCCGTTTGCGCAAGTTCCAAAATTCGGCTATGCGCTGGCGAGACTCTGTTGGAAATGTCGCTACGCTCTGCATGTATTCTCCAATGGCTACCGCCTCAATGAGGTGTTGCGTTGCTTCACCCAATTTGTTACGAGCTAACATGTTACATACAGCTTCCATATTCTGGTCCACGTCGCGACGCATATTGCTCGCCACAGAGTCCATCTGATTAACTGTGGGGGGGAGCCCAACGCCACCAGTGAAAGCCTCATACGCTGTAGATTTTTCATCGATATTGAGTTTCGCGTCCCCATCCCGGAAGATGTGGCGGTATACACGCGCACCAATCACGACATGATCAAAGCGGCGGGAGAACAAAAGCGCCATAAGCATGGCTTGATAATTGAGCTTTGATGCAAGTTTAGCAGACTCATTCGCAGCTAAATTGGCCGCCTGAGTCGCTTCATGCTTTGCCGCAAGTTTGATGTTGCGAGCAATTTTTAAAGCATTGAGCTCACCTCCGTTGTCGATTGACTTTCCGCCTCCTCCCTTCCCTTTAACGGTCGGGTTTGAGGCGGCAATAGAAAGGGCTGTCTTGCGCGATACGTTGAAGTTTTTCCAACTATTCGCCTGCTTGAGCAGCCCATCCATCTCCTCCTCCATCTTCTCGTTCTTCCGCGTGCGCACCAATGACTCTCTCTGCACATCAAGTGCGCTCACAATAGCGCTTGCAAGCGCCCCGGATTGATTGCCATCCCCTGGATATTCAGATGCTTGATAGAGACCCTTACCCACTTTGACAAGCACGTCACTACCCACAGTGTAGTTCTTATCACGTCCAGCGCGCTGCGTCTGCTTGAGCATATCCCTCATCAAAGCGCGGTAGCGTTTCGACTCCGCCGTATTGTCGGGCACCTGTTCCAAATATTTTTCAAAACGCGCACGCACTGCCGCATTATTTCCCACATCAAACATACCGCCGTTGTATTTCACCGTATCCGTAGAGGGATCCATGATCGGAATTTCAAGGCCCAACAACTGAGGATTCGGGGTTTCCCCTTTATGAGCGGGATCTTCTGTCGGTCTTTTTGCTGCTGAACCAGAAGCATCAAAGCTACTGGGCATAACTTGTCCACCCCCGTTGGGCAGGTTCGTTGCCCCGCCGGGCATTTGCGCTAAGCATACGCCCGACATCAACGACGCCATCACCATGATTGTCTTTTCTTTTTTCATCATTTCGTCTCTACATTTTTCACGATTAGCACACCTTTCACCTGCTGCCCATCGCTTGTTTTCCCGGTACGGCAGGTGGTCTCAAATACAAAACGATCTCCTCGAGTCAGGTTGACGCGCAACTTTGCATCTCCCGGTACAAGCAATGGCAATCGCTCGTCCGGATTGTCAGGTATGGAAATGCTCACCACGCGCGCATTCCCTATTGTTTCTATGTTCTCAACACGACCGTCAAACACGTAAACATTACCTGAAGAAGCAAATCGCGAACCATCCTGTCGGTACTCAGCCACGCGAAAGTTCGGTGTTGGTTCCAGCCCGCGGGCGGCGCTGCCTTTCTTCAGTACTCCCGAGCCCAAAACGAGAGCCAACAGAACAATAACGCTCGCGCCAATCAATACGGGTTTGAGATTTTGCTTTCCTTTTTTCTTACCTCCGCCTCGATTTCGTCTTGCTGCCATATGTTTGATAAGTTAATTAGTGAATGATAGATGAAAATAGAGAACTAATCCCACTTAGCTTTTCTACAACCAAGCCATGTGAGTACGATACCAACCACCACATGCGCCCACAGAACCATGCGACACAACCATTCTGTGCTGAAACTGGTCTGAACAATGCTCTTCACGGCCTTGAGTACATCCGGTCCCAAACCTCCCTCTATGCTTCCGCTCCATGCCCAGTACGCGGAAATAAAGGGCTGCGTGAAAGTCTCCACCATATCTGGCAAAGCGAGAACTGCGCCCGAAAGAGGTAGTTGAAATCCCACGAGATAAATGCTCAGCAGGGAAGATTGATCCGCCGTATTACAGTTGGACGATATACCCAAACAAACACTGGTCATAGCCGCATTGGCCATGAGAAGGAAATACAAGTGATTGGTCGCGTCCCCTCGAAATTCCCAGAAAAATTGTACAAATGCGTACATCCAGATACTTTGCAGGACCACAAGCATTGCCAAAAAAGTCACCTTCGACGCCACATAAGCCCCCACTCGCATACCGGCAAACTTTTCTTTCTCCATGATGAGACGTTCTCCGGCAATTTCGCGCGAGGCATTGTTCGAGCCCATCAAACCAAGCAAAATGACCTCGAACATGATAATACCAGACACTGCCGAACCAACGCGCGCGCGCACTTCGGCTTGAGCCTGCTGTGCCTGAATTTCAGCCGCTATGTCTCCGCTGGATGTATCAGTGAGCGTCAGCAATTGATCCTGTCCCTTGCTGGAAAAGAGCGCCACGAGAATAGGAAATACCAATATCATGGCTATTTGCAGCATCAATTGCGTGCGATCCCGAACCAGTATCATCAGCCGTCTCCGCAACAGCTGCACCACCTGCACCATGAAGCTCGGCATAGGCGAATCCTGCTCATCTTCCAATTTTGGAGGCGGAGGCTGCTGTCCGAGCTGTCGATACTTTTCCACATGTTCGCTTTCAAGGCGCTGATAATATGCCACGCGATGCTTCAGCCAACTTACACGCCACTCCTCTGGTGCACGCAAAGTAAGCTGCGGGTAGACCTCCTCAAAGTTGTGCACCCCGAAGTAATGATTCATTGCATCAGGGGAACCGTGATAACACAGATTGCCGCGCATCATCACCATGATGCTGTCATAGAGTTCCATCTGCGCAAGACTATGCGTTACAGAGATAACAATGCGGCCATCCTTACGGCTCAAATCGTGCAGCAACTGTACAATCTCCCGCTCCGAGCGTGGGTCAAGCCCACTCGTAACCTCATCGCACAGCAATATTCGTGGACTACTCACCAACTCCATTGCCAATGCCAAACGCCGCTTTTGACCGCCCGAAAGAAGCTTTACCTGTCGATCCGCTATATCGGTCATTCCCGTTTCTGCCAGCACGTTGTCGATGAGATCATTGATCTCATCATCATCCCCTACAACACGCAAACGCGCTGCGCTTTCAATGCTTTCATCAACCGTCAGCTCATCGTATGCGATACTGAATTGGGGGACGTAGCCGATTTCATGCGGCTCAAAGTCCCCTTCTTCCGAAAGATCTCTACCTTCCCATATGAAAGTACCATCCGTCGCGGTTTTGATGCCGGCGATGGTTTTGAGAAGGGTTGTTTTCCCGCAGCCGGATGGCCCCACGATGGCCATAAAATGCCCACGAGGTATACAAAAACTCACCTCATTGAGCAAAAACAGGGACTCATCCCCATTCTCCACTTCCAAGCATATATTGCGAGCTTCAAGCATAAATCCTCTGCGCGCAGTTTAACAAGAAGTCTATGCAAAAGCAAGAATAAAAGCCTCCATAAATACAAAATGTGGATTGCAAAATTAAATGCAACAGGTTCTTGGCACAAAAAAGGGTGCCAAGAAGTTCAAAGCATGCTAG
>CANRNS010000017.1 GCA_947632055.1 uncultured Akkermansia sp. | reverse complement strand
GGCATCAAGCATTCAGGAAATTCTCTTTTCCCGTTTTTGGCGACCCTTCGGTGACTTTATTTTTGAGGCAATGCGGGGCAGTGCGCGAGAAGAAAAAAGAGCTTCTGCCACATTTTAGACTTGCAAAGTGTGCGCAAAGGGTGCAGACTATGCCACCGCATCGCATAAGACGCATTTCCAATATACGAGTTATGAGAAAATACGAAGCACTGATTGTCCTGAACATGAAGGGAGCCGAAACGCTGGATGAGCTCACGGCTGCCATGAGCGCGAAGCTCACAGAGGCTGGAGCAAAGGTGACAGATGTCACCAATGTAGGGCGCAGAACCTTTGCCTATGAGTCAAACCATCTGAAGAGCGGTCAGTACATGTTGTTTGCCTTTGAAGCTGAGCCACAGGTTGTGCGTGCAGCGCGTGAGGCTCTTGCCATAGATGAGCGCGTGCATTACCAATATTACCGGGCTAAGTGAGGCGAATACGAGACGCGTTTCAGCGATCGCAGTGCACCCACATGCTGCGGTCGCTTTTTTTGTGGGGTGAGTTCTTGTGTCAGAAGAGCTGCGGATAGGATTTGAGTGCGAGACAGTGAGAGAGTTCACGAATCGTTGCGCTGTCTTCTGCCTGCAATGCCTGTTGTGCCATATTGCGGCATTCCTCATAGTTGAGATGTCGGATAGCTACTCGGATGACCGGCAAGAGATGAGTGCCTACAGATATTTCTGTGGCGCCGAGTCCTACCAACAAGGGAACAAGGTTAATATCGCCTCCCATTTCTCCGCAAATGGCCGTCGGGATACCTGCTTGCACCGTGCGAGCCATCAGACGAACAACGCCCGGATGCGTGACTCGGAAGATGGAGGCAACGCGGTGATTCACGCGATCCACGGCGATGGTGTATTGGGTAAGGTCATTAGTGCCTATGGAGAAAAAATCCACATAATTGGCAAGCACATCGGCCATCATGGCAGCCCCGGGCACTTCAATCATGATCCCGACACGCATGCTTTCATCAAAAGCTTGTCCGCGTCCTCGCAGTTCGTTTCTGCATTCTTCAAGCAGTTTGAGTGCACAGCGCACTTCGGTGATGCCTGAAACCATGGGGAACATGATTCCCGCGTGACCGTGGGCAGATGCGCGCAATACAGCTCGCAGCTGTTGTTTAAATATTTCTGGTCTGCTAAGTGACACACGGATGCCGCGCCAACCGAGGGCCGGATTATCTTCTCTTTCACTGAGCGGTTCGAAGGGTAGTTTATCCCCACCTGCGTCTAAGGTTCGAAATATCACTTCGTGCGGAGAACATGCCTGCACCAAACGACGGTAATGTTCATACTGCGCTTCTTCATCCGGCATAGCCTGGCCGCCACTGCCCAGCAGGAAGAATTCCGTGCGGTAAAGCCCGACTCCTTCTGCTCCGCTTTCGCGGATGGACTTAAACTCGTGTACGAACTCAACGTTGGCCGCGAGTCTGATGTGGCGTCCATCAACTGTGTCCGTAGGCAAATCGCGCATTTGCACGAGCTCGCGGTAGGCTTTTTCACGCTCTGTGCGCAGGGCATTGTATATTTTTTGCGTTTCGGCGGAGGGGTTGAGAATAAGTACGCCGTTGTAGCCATCCAGGATCGCTTGGCAGCCAGTGCGCGAATCTATCACTAGTCTCGGCACGGCAACCACGGCTGGTAATCCTAGCGAACGAGCCAAAATTGCCGTGTGCGACATCGTGGATCCCGTTTCGGTCACAAAACCCAGCACACGACTTTTATCCAGATCGGCCGTATCGCCTGGGGTCAGTTCATAGGCGGCTAGGATGCATTTTCCCTGCAGTTCCTGATGTGGTTGGACTGAGGAAGATGAAGGTTTCAAGTTGCGCAGCACACGCTGCAACACGTCGCGGATATCCAGCACGCGCGAGCGCAGGTAAGGATCGTCCACCGCGCGCATCACTTCCATGAAATTTTGCACCACGGCGTAGTACACGGATTCGATATTCTGCAAACGCGCCGGTAACTCCTGATTCAACTTGTTGAGAATCGTGCTATCGCGCAAGAACAGCAAGTGTGCATCGAAGATAGCTGCCTCCGAGGAGCCGGAAATGCGTTCAACCCGCTGCTTGAGCTCTTCGATTTCTTTTTCGGTGCGAGTGAGGGCGATTTCAAAACGCTTCCATTCGGCAGGTATATCCTCTGCCTTGATGGACCACATGGGCGGCGCTGTGCAGTCTCGCGCTTCCACACGCAGCGTGCCCATAGCAATGCCGGGCGAAACGGGCAACCCCGTTAACCGCTGTTCTTTTTCCTTGGGCATAGTGGGGGTAGGGTGAAGGAGAACATAGAGCGTTGCAGAGAAAGCCGCCGAGTTCTCATCTGCACATGACCAGGTAACTGCAAATGATCAATTCTCACCAAATTTTTCGGCGACAAGTTGCTCTATCGCCGCCAGAGCTTCCGATTCGTCCTCGCCCTCTGCCGTTACCGTTATTTCCGCCCCACACCCTACCGCCAGCATCATGAGCCCCATAATGCTTTTCCCGTCCACGCGTTCCTCGTCTTTCTCGACTGTCACATCCGACTTGAAGCGACTTGCCACCCGTACAAACTGCGCGGCCGGGCGGGCATGGATGCCAAGTTTATTCAGTATTGTGATTTTTTTGGTGATCATAGCGGCTTTTCTGTATGTAGCTCGTTGTCTGCCCCCATTATATGCATTTTTTTTTCATTAGCGAGCTTTTTTCGCCAACTTCTTGTCATTTAGCTGAAAAATGTTTTTTTGCGTACGGGAATACCGCCTTGCGTTCGCTCACATTTAGTACAGATGGCACATAGTAATATGTTGTAGATAAATGCATCAGTCTACTTGCCAGTTGATGGTATGTTTGTCGGACGTTGTCCATACCGAAAGATCAGAGAAGCATGGATGATGTGAAAGATGTGCGGTAGATGAAAAACCTCCTTAACGTTTAACTGTTAAGGAGGTTGCTGCCTAGCAGGGAGGTGATTTGAACACCCGACCAAAGGCTTATGAGTCCTCTGCTCTACCACTGAGCTACCCTGCCGTGCGTGGGCGCAGTATAGACAAGCTTTGGCGATTTGTCCAGCAAAATTTCCCCCTCATCGTACATTTTTGTGCCTTTGTTTCGAGAAGAGCACTGCGGGAGGCAAAAGTGGACAGAAAGGGGGAAGAGCTATGGGGCTGGATAGCGCAGGACCATCAAGTTTTTAAGTTCGTCCAAAATTGGCAAATCCTGTCGGGATCACGCTTCCTGCCTATGTAATGCATTTTTTTTCGGCCGTACATGTTTCTTCTGGCCAGTACATCTGAAGTACATTCCGAAATCGAATGCCACTCCAAATTATACTTGATGTTCCTGGTCCGTAACGGTACAATGTGTGCGGGTTACCCTTTACATAGTTATTATGGAAAAAGAAAACACAACATATAGTGGGGGGGGTACAGAGGCACTCCTCTCTGAACAGGCAGCGTAGCGTATGGCGTACGCAGAAAGGTCCAAGAAAAAGCTATGATTTTATTTTTGGAGTAGGTGCGGCGTGTGCGTGCAGCGGCCTTCTCCGCAGGGCGGAACTCCAGTTTGCTTCTTACCCCTTCGATTGGTTTTATGGGGGAACCTTTGTGGACAGGTGTCGCATTCTTGCCAATCGATTTGAACGTTTTATCGAACTGCAAGACCTCTCCTACTTGCACTCACAGGAAGGCAATCCCTGCGATACTTACCATAACAATTTTAACGGGATCAATTTTAATCATGACTTTTTGAAGGGTGTTCCCCTTGAAAAGAGCTATCCATCCGTGCGGGAGAAATATGATCGGCGCATCCATCGACTTCTCTCCGGCATAGAATCTTCTTCATCGGTATTAATTGTGTACTTGGAGACACCGGACAATAAACCGCATGATACCGATTGCCATCTTGTCGAAGGTTACAACATGCTTGAAAAGGCATTTCCGGGGACCAGCATTGATATTCTTTATATTTGCCACAGCACGAAAAAAACTTCGGACGAGGAAGTGTCGTCGCATATACGCAGGATTTACTTTGATTATAGGAACGAAAAAGAACCGGAAAATTCCGGCGCTGTGGATCCCAAACGCCTTATACCGCTCATGAGGGAGTATCGCCTGCTCAACATATCGACTTGGTTTCGCGTTAAAAGGCTTTTTCTCAAAATTTGTTTTGAACTCATACCCATCCGAAAATGGAGGAAGAGATTGAGGCGCAAATTCCACATCTAAATGACGAGAGAAGAGCCGTGGACGGAATGCTCAACCTCAGCTTTAAATGGGATAAACAGTTTCGAAGTGTCTTCAATGCAACGAGGAGCGCAGGGCGCCGCTTTTTATCGGGTATGTGTGCATCACAAAGGCTATTGCGCGCCTCAGTTATATGACGGCACTTTCCCTGATTTGAGTGAGAAAATTGTTCTTTCCTGAGGCCCTCGTTTCAGCGCGTATATTTTTATTGGAGGACATGAATTTTGACTTGCCAAGAAGAGAGAAAGGAGATAGACTGGCGGTATATGACGAGGAACACTTTTCTGTTGTCGGTTGCAGTTGTCTCGGGGGCGCTGGCGGTAGAAGCACCGCCGTCTGTACCGAGCGGGCAAATAACATACGATGAAGTGAGCTACCAGAACAACGGGTCGGAGTTGCCTTCTGAGTTTATGGGGCCCCCCGCTTCTCCGGGTGGGCAAGATGCTCTTTCCTCCCCTGCTGTATCCTCTCCAACGAGCTCTCCCGATACGGTTATTGACCTCATGTTGTATGCGAGCAACTATCAAGTGCGCGGGATGGGAGTAACGGATAATTTGAGTCATCATGGGACATCCAACTTGTACCTCTCGCACACCTTTGCCGACAAAAATATGTTCCACAAGGGGATCCAGCAGCGTGTACACGGGCTGGCGGGCGTGATATGGGACGCTTCCTGCCCATTGGGAGATATCATGCAGTTCGAAGCGGGGTATTCCATCGGCAAAGAGGTGTTACCCAATTTGCTGTTTGAGGTAGGGTATAACTTTAAGCGCGGTGGTTTAGAGGGGTTTGTGGCGAAAAATTATGATCAGTGCTCCCACCGTTCGACGCAGGAAGTCGCTGTTTCGGCTAAGTTCAACGACCATCAGAAAGGCTTGTTTGGGCAGGCTATGTTTGGGGCGAGCTTTTATGGACTTACGGGGTATTACGTGGATGCTGAGCTGGGTTACCGCTTTACAAATATCTTGAATAAGTCAAGCTATGGCGCCGATTTGGAGGTGTCTGGCGGGGTTGCCCCTTCTTTCAGCTACTGGGGCAGCGGGGTGGATGGCATTGATGCGTACCGCATTCGTGTGGCGCTGCAGCCTTTCACACATGGCGGCGGTCTTGGGCGCGATGCCCGTTTGAGCATTACTCCGTGGTTGCAATGCTCATGGACCGGCAACAATGCGCGTAAAATACACCGCGACATGGGGATGGGAATGGCTGACCATTTTCAGCTCACCGTGGGGGTGAATGCCGGTTACAAGTTCTAGGCCCTGCAGCCGCCAACTATGGCAGAGCACATACCCACGCGCAATGCGAATGAAATCGCTAAGCTGAAGCGCGCCGGCGAGATGTCGGCGCGTATCCTCACCGAGGTGGCTGGCTTTGTGCGCGCCGGGATGACGACAGCCCAAGTGGATGCTTATGCGGCGGAGCTTTTTGCTCGCGAAAAATGCGGCAATGCCTTTCATGGTTATTGTGGATATCCCGGTCACATTTGCATCTCAGTGAATGAAGTTGTGGTGCACGGGATTGGCGGTGATCGCGTGATACAGGACGGGGACATCGTGAGTCTTGATGTGGGAGCGATTGTAGATGGATGGTACGGCGACAATGCGCTCACTGTGCCGGTGGGCAATGTGAGTGAGTCGGGGCGTCGTCTGTTGGCTGTCACGGAAGAGGCGTTGTACCGGGGTATCGCCGAGGCGAAACAGGGTAACAATTTAGTAGATGTATGCGGTGCGATTGAAGATTACGTGAAGCCTTTTGGATTCGGGATTGTGCGCGATTACGTTGGCCATGGCGTGGGACGTCGTCTGCACGAAGAACCGCCCGTGCCGAACTTTCGTCCCAATGACCGCATGCCTCATTTGAAGCGAGGCATGATATTGGCGATTGAACCAATGATTACCATGGGAACTTACAAGGTGAAAGTTCTTGATGATAAATGGACGGCTGTAACGCGCGACGGGCAGCCTGCTGCCCACTTTGAGCATACGGTCGCAGTGGGTTCTCACGGTGGAGAAATCCTCACACCGCGTCCGCGAAGCGCTCTGCCGGAGCAGCTCGGTATCACACCTTGATCGACAATGCTTGAGAATTGGATCCACCCATACGAAGAATTACCGCTAGGCGTGGCCGGGGTGGCAATGGGGGCGTTGTTGCTGGCAGTTCATCTGGCGGCGCTCTTTTATCCGGCGGGGGTGCTGGGATTGGCACGAGCTGCAGCGCTTTCTGTGCGCTTTGGACAGGCGCTTCTCATTTTTGATTTTGTGTGGGTGGTGTTGCTGTTGTGGGGGAATCCCGCCAATCCGCTGCGCATGGAGCTTTTTGATTTTGAAGGGCTGCGCAAGCCGCTTCTCATCGCATGTCCTGTGGCGTGTTACGTGCTCTGCACGCAGTCGCAGCAGAATTTGACTGGGCGCGCTCTGGGGTTGTTTCTGTTGTTGCTGGGCATCGTGCCACTCACAGCGGCGTACCTCAAGGAGCCTGCCACGCGCATCCTCATTCCGCTGTGGTGGTATCCGGTACTCTGCGTAGCCATGTTATGGGTGCCCAAGCCGTACTTGCTGCGCGATTGGCTGGGGTGGTTTGCCGAGCACCTTGGCATCACGCGAGTGCTGGCTTTGCTGGGTTCTTTGTATGCTGCTGCGATTCTCACCTGTGCTGTCTTATTCTGGTCATGATGACAATGCGGCCTGATTCCTTGTACACTGCCGACTACGTCGTGACGCAGAACGCTGGACGCGATGTCATCCAGCGAGGGGCTTTGGCGGTGGCAGGTGACAAGATTGAATGCGTGGGGCATACCGATGTACTGACGGCACTTTATCCGGAGACTCGACGAGTGGATTTGGGGCGCGCCGTCATCATGCCGGGACTCATCAACGCGCACACGCACGTATCCATGAGTTTGCTGCGAGGGTATTCAGATGACAAAGCGTTGCAGGAGTGGTTGCAGAAAGACATTTTCCCGCAAGAAGCTAAACTCACCCCGCAACTCGTGGAACTTGGCGCGCGTTTTAGTATGGCGGAGATGATACGCAGCGGCACCACCGCCTTTTATGATATGTACATGTTCGAGGACAGCGTATTTCGTGCCGCGGACGAGATGGGATTGCGCGCTGTGCTTGGCGAGAGTACGACCGAGTATTTCCCGACTCTTGTAGCAAAGGATAAGGAGGCCTATTTCGATCTCATACGCAGGTACAGTGCAGAATGGGCGGATCACCCGCGTATTCGCCAAGCGGTGGTGCCCCATGCGCCGTATACCACCACGCCGGAACTTTTGCGTGAGTGCCGCGATCTGGCGGATGAAACGGGCTCTCTCTTCGGTATGCATTTGGCGGAGACACCATGGGAGACACAGCACTGCCTGGAGCAGCGACACCTGCGTCCTGTGGCCTACTGTGCGCAGCTCGGTTTGCTGCGACCGGATACCACGTTCTTCCATCTCGTGGATGTGAATGAGACGGATATGCAGATGCTGGCAGATGGCCGCTGCACTGGCGTGTACAACCCAGCCTCCAATATGAAGCTTGCCAGCGGAGTGTGCCCGGTGTGTGCTCTGCGCGCCGCAGGTGTGCCCATGGGATTAGGTACGGATGGACCGGCCAGCAACAATGCGCACAATATGCTGCGCGAGATGTACGTGGGTTCCCTGCTGCAGAAGGTTCATACGCTTTCCCCCACCGCTGCCCCGGCGCAAGAGGTGTTGGATATGGCCACATTGGGTGGAGCCGCTGCGCTGCATACACCCTACATCGGGTCGTTGGAGCCTGGGATGAAGGCGGACTTTATCGCGCTGGATCTGTCAGCCCCTCAAATGCAGCCGGTGCATAACATTATATCGCAGTTGGTGTATGCAGCCAGCGGTGCCGAGGTGCGACTCACCGTGGTGGATGGACAGGAATTGTACCGCGATGGTATCTTCCGCACTTGCGATTACGCAGCCCTGCTGGGGGAAATACAGGAGGCTCTCGCATGGACCCGCAAATGATAGATGCTCCCATTGCGCAGCTACCCTTTGCAGCCATTGACTTTGAGTCTGCCGGCGCCGCGCCGGGGGAGACGGATTTGCCAATTCAGGTAGGCATGTTGCGCGCGCCCTCGCTTTTTGCACCGGCGGAGCTCTATACGACGTATTTGGCCTGCGAGCGTCCGGTGCGTTGGTCGGCTTCCCGCTTGCACGGCATCACGACGGCCGATCTGCGGGGGGCTCCCACCATGCTTTCGTTGTGGCCGACATTCAGACGCATGCTTTCCGATTGTGTGGTGGTGGGTCATAACCCCTCTGCCGAACGACGTTTTTTGCGCGTTTTCCCGGCACATGGGTTTGGACCGTGGTTGGATACACTCGCGTTGGCGCGTCACTGCATTCCCACATTGCGGGACAAGTCGCTCTCTGCAGTCTGCGAAGCGCTGGGCGTAGTGTCCGAGGTGGACCAGCTTGTGCTGGGCAAGACATGGCACCACGCGTTGTATGATGCCACAGCCTCGCTGGAGGTCTTGCGAGCAGTGGTGCGAGCGCTGCAGCTCCAGGATCGTCCCCTGCGCACCCTCCAATTTGCCCTTAAGATGCCGGATTGATGGATACACCCTTGCTCCGAGTGCGTGATTTGTATGTGGAGTTTCGCTCCCGTGGGGGTGTGACTTATGCGGTAAATGGCGTGGACTTTGACTTGCACGCGGGGGAGACGCTGGGCGTGGTGGGTGAATCTGGTTCCGGCAAGTCGGTGACCTGTAGCGCTATCATGGGACTATTGCCCAAACCGCCCACGTGGGTGAATCCTGAAGCTTCGGCAATCTTTGACGGGAAGAACCTGTTGAGTCTTGACGAGCCGGAATTGCGCCGCATCCGTGGCAATACAATTTCCATGATTTTTCAGGATCCCATGACTTCGCTCAACCCTTGCATGCGCATCGTCGACCAGGTGGCTGAACCGCTCATGATGCACCGCGGCCTGTCGCACAAGGAGGCGCGCGAATTGGCTATCCGCGAGCTGGAACTTACAGGCATCCCTCAGGCAGCGCAGCGCGCCGATTGTTTCCCGCACGAGTTTTCAGGTGGTATGCGCCAGAGAGTGATGATAGCCATGGCTCTTATTACGCGGCCACGCGTCTTGATCGCGGATGAGCCCACCACTGCTTTGGATGTGACCGTGCAAAAACAGGTGCTCGATTTACTGCGCGATCGCCAGCAGAAGCTCGGCACGGCCATCATTCTGATCACGCATGATTTGGGCGTTGTGCGGCAGTATGCTCATCGTATCCAAGTGATGTACGCCGGTAGTATTCTTGAGCAGGCCCCCACGCAGGAGCTGCTCTCCCACCCACTACACGCTTACACGCGAGCGCTCATTGCTGCTGTGCCACATCCTGAGCAACGAGGACAACAGCTCCCCACCATTCCCGGCTTACCGCCGGATTTGCGCGTGCCCATTCACGGTTGTTCTTTTCGTACCCGCAACACTTTAGGTCATCCGGAGTTATGCCTTGTCGACGCCATCCCTCCGCTCATTGAGCACTCACCAGACCATTTTGTGCGTAACTGTCCAGGATGCTATATGGCTCCTGATCAGTAGATTTGATTGTATTTAATTGGAGGGCGCGCCACATTTCACAGCGTGGTTTCGATTCTGCGAACGAGTTGTGGAATGAGGTTGCTTTTTGCAAGGAGAGAGGGTAAAATACACCCGCAAGCCTTGTGAAGATCACACCATTCAGAATATTCTCGCTCAAGCTCGCGTTTTTTAGCGCTGTGCTGATGTACATGGCCTTGGATTTGCTGGTGTGGCACGGGCCGGTGTGGGGAGCGCTGCACAGGCAGCAGGGTGAGTCTCGGGTCGATCGGGTGGCGCGCGTGTATGGCGAATCTGTGACCCATGACGAGTTGACCCGCTTTGAACAGGAACAAAATTGGCTGCGCGGGCGCTCGGAGACCCCTCGGATAGAACGTGCGACCATGTTGATGGAGCTGGTTCGGCGTACGCTTCTGAATATTCGTACACGGTACAACGACAAGAATTTACCAGACTATACGAAGGAGGCGCGTGCCGAGCTTGCCAGGTTGGAAAGTCGGGCAATCAGCGAGCATGAGTTTGAAACGTGGCTGGCGAGTCAGGGGTACACGCGGCAGAGCTTTGAACAACGATTGGCCGCGACGATGAAGTCTGCGGCGCTGCTGGAGCGTGCGGTTGATCCGCATTGTGCGGTGAGCAACGAAGACGCAGACAGGCATTATGAGCTGTTGCGCGATGCATTGCGTATTCCAGCTCATCGGAAAGTGCGGCAAATTTTTTTGGCCACATTGGATAAAGATCCACGAAGGGTGGAGGAGCAGGCGCGCAGCCTGCTGCAACAGGTGAAAAATGGCGTGGATTTTGCTCGGCTTGCCCGCAACATGAGTGAGGATGATGCCACGGCGGCGCGCGGTGGTGATTTAGGGGACGTGTATGATACGCCGGAGCGCATCCTGCCGGAGCTGCCGCTGTTTGGGGAAGATGCACTGCCGGCGGATGAGGCGGCCTTGGTGCAGAGCAAGTGGGGCTGGCATATTGTAATACTCGGTAAGGTAGAGCCGGCACGCGTACCGAGTGCGCAAGAATGCCGCCCTGTGCTCAAGAGCGCCATACGGAGCGCCCAGCGTGAACTCGCAGTACGCGCTTTTTTTGACGCAGCTCTCCGCGAAGCATTCAGTAAGGAGCATCTCATGATTTATGGCGAGTGATACCATCAGCATTAGTTCAGCCGAACAGCCCCTGAAGGGCGAGTTAACGGTGCCAGGAGATAAGAGTATATCCCACCGCGTGGCTATTTTGGGCGGATTGGCACATGGCACCACCCGAGTGCGCAACTTCTTGTGCAGTGCAGACTGCTTGAACACCTTGCGCGCTATGCAACAGCTCGGCGCCGTAGTGAGTCCAATTGAGCAGCCAGGCAACTTTGCCATCACCGGTACCGATATGTGTCCGATTCCTCCCTCAACAGACATAGATTGTGGCAATTCTGGCACGGGAATGCGCTTGTTGGCCGGGGTGCTGGGGGCGTTACCCTTTGGTAGTCGTTTGGTGGGTGATGAGTCGTTGAGCCGCCGCCCTATGCGCCGTGTGATAATTCCGCTGGAGCAGATGGGAGCGTGCATTCGCGCATGCGGGCAGAACCCGGGCTGCGCGCCGCTGGAAATTACGGGTGGCAATCTTCACTCCATTCACTATGTTTTGCCCATAGCAAGCGCCCAAGTGAAAAGCTCCATCATGTTGGCCGGCCTGTTTACAGACGGCGAGACGCGCGTGGATCAGCCTATTGTGACGCGTGATCACACGGAGCGTATGCTGCGCCACTTTGGCGTGCCCTGCGAGCAATCAGAAGATTGTCTGATTATTGCTGTGCATGGGCGTGTCCACCTGCAGGCGCATGATATCGATGTGCCATCTGATTTTTCAAGTGCGGCGTTTTGGGTGGTGGCGGCGAGTTTGGTTCCGGGGAGCGAGCTGATGCTGCGCGGAGTGGGACTTAATCCCACGCGCACGGCGCTGTTGGAAGTGCTGCGGCGCATGGGGGCACAGATTGAGATCGAGGATTTGCGGGGCGAATGTGAGCCGATGGGTGACATAAGAGTTCGCTACGCTCCGCAGATGCACGGAACGGAGATTTTGCCCGAGGAAATACCCAATCTCATTGATGAGGTGCCCATTCTTGCTGTTGCGGCGGCATGTGCCCAAGGGGAGACCAGCATCCGTCATGCCGCTGAGCTGCGCGTGAAGGAGAGCGATCGCATTAGCGCGGTTGTACACAATCTCCGTGCTATGGGCGGACAAGTGCGAGAGTACGATGACGGTATGGTTATCACTGGCGTTCCCTCACTTGTCGGCACGACTCTGGATAGTTTTACCGACCATCGCATCGCCATGAGTTTCCTTGTCGCGGGCATGCGCGCAGCAGGGCGCACTACACTCCTGCGTTGCGGCAATATTGAGACTTCCTATCCCGGTTTTGAACTCCACCTGCAGCAGCTTATCCGCTGAATACTATGTCACGCATCACAGAGGAATGCGAAGCGCGCATCAAGAGCTCGGCAGATATTGTTGAGGTGGTGGGGCGCTACGTGCCTCTCCGGCGGGCGGGATATTCATGGAAAGCGTGTTGTCCGTTTCACAGCGAAAAGACACCTTCCTTTCATGTGAATCCTGCACGGCAGAGTTTTCACTGTTTTGGTTGCGGTGTGGGAGGCGATGCGGTGAAGTTTGTGATGATGTTCGAAAATCTGGATTATCCGACAGCATTACGCCGTTTGGCGGACATCTGCGGAATTCCCGTCATCGAGCAGGAAGAAGATCCGGAGGAACTGCGTCGCCGACGTTTGCGCGCGAAAGTAGTACAACTCAATGAACTCGCGGCTCAATTTTACCACACACAGCTCTGTCGCAGCCCGGAAGCTCAACCTGCCCGGGATTACCTGAAGCAGCGTGGCGTCAATATTCAGGTCGCTAAATCGTGGCAGCTTGGTTGGGCAGCGCCCGACTTCAGCGGCTTGCGCAAGCTGGCGCTTTCACGAGGATTTGATGAGGCAACTATGGAAGCCGCCTACCTGGTGAGCCGAAATGAGCGTGGAAATTATCCAATTTTCCGCGACCGACTCATGTTTCCTATCCGCAATGTGCGCGGTGAAGTCGTCGGCTTTTCCGGACGCGTCATGCAGCCGGACCAAGATCCGCGCAAATATGTGAACACGGCTGAAACTGTCGCCTTTCGCAAAGGAGAATTGCTTTTCGGCCTTTACAAGGCAACTGCGCCCATAGGCAAGGCGGGGATGCAGGTCGTTATCTGCGAAGGACAATTGGACGTCATTGCTTGCCATGAAAATGCGGATGTTC
Organism: uncultured Akkermansia sp.; assembly: GCA_947632055.1. Lineage (GTDB taxonomy): Bacteria > Verrucomicrobiota > Verrucomicrobiia > Verrucomicrobiales > Akkermansiaceae > Akkermansia. Next base: position 16,822 of record CANRNS010000017.1, on the reverse strand, counting down.
GCAACGCAGTGGCCGGCTTGGGTACCGCTTTTACGGAGGATCACGCCCGTACGCTTGCCAAATATGCGAAGCGAGCTATCCTGTGCTATGATGGTGACCGCGCGGGAATTGCGGCGAGTGAAAAAACTTACCGAAAGCTGGCGCAAGCCGGGTTGGAAGTATGCCAGGCTGACCTCCCCGCCGGGGAAGACCCGGATTCACTTATTCGCTCTCAAGGAGCGGCGGCCTTGCAGCAGGCTATCGCAGAGGCAAAGCCATACTTGATCCGCCGCGTTGTGCATGAACTCGAGCATTGCGGTCAGGATGCCGGCGCACGAGCTGCTGTCGTTCCTCGCATGGCCGAGCTTGCAGCGCAAATTAAGGATCCCATACGACGCGATGCTTCGGTAGTGGATTTGGCAACCCGTCTCAATATCGGTCCGGAAGCATTTCGCTCCGCCGTCGATACGATGGTGCGCAAGTTAAGGGACGATGCCCGTCGCGGGGAAAAGCGAACGCCTCAAACAACTGCGCAAAACACAGATGAACAAGAGGCGCTTTCTGCTCCCGAAGAGCAGATGGATGTGGTGCCCCTGCCGTTGCACAATGCAATTTCTGGTCTTATTTCTATGGCTTTGAGCAGTAAAAGAGCACAGGAGCTGCTCCTTGAACGCATAGAAGACTTGCAGGAGCCGATACGCACGCTCTCGGGGGGAATCATTTTGCAACGACTTATGGAGCAATTGCCTGCTCCCGGAGACGAGGAAGCCCTGCGCGAGTTTGCTGAGCAATTGCCACTCGAGCAGGCGCTTACTTTGCGCGAGGTAAGAATGGAATACTACCCGGAGGAAAAACTCGCTCAGCACGTGAATTTCGCCTGCGCCCGAGCCGCTCGTTTCGCACTTCAGGAGCGTATCGATGCATTGCGCGGGCGCATCCGCGCGGCCGTGGAAAGCCCTGAAACGCTCAAGGCGTGCTTTGATGAGTTGCAGCGTTTGCTCGTCATCAACGATGATACTGCGCCATGAGTCCCGAATCTCGCCAGCTTGAGCAAGGAATGCGCCAGAGCATGGTAGTGGGCGCTTCGATGCAGCTTTTTTTACGCGCGCTGCAAGCCTCCCAGACAGAGCTCGCACAGATGGCTACCCACGCGCTCAACAGCAACCCTGCCCTGGAGGAACTTCCTCCTCCTTTAGCCCAGGAAGATGAGGATGACCGACCGACTCCCGATTTTGAGGCTGCAAAGCGTCACGATGCCTTGGTGGAGGCGCTTCCGCAACAGACCACGCTGAGTGGATATTTGGAGGAACAGGTGCTGCAGAGTGGTCTCCCTCGTGTGGTTGAACGCGATGCGATTGCGCTCATTGCGCGTATGGATACGCACGGTTTCTTTGTTGAGGATCCGGAGACGCTTGGGATACCTCCTGTGCGCTTGCGTGAGGCCTTGCGTGTGGTGCAGGATCTGGAACCGGCAGGGGTGGGGGCACGAGACTTGCGGGAGAGCTTGTTGCTGCAATTACGTCGGAGAGGCGAGGAGAAAAGTCTGTCTTATCGCTTGGTAAATGAATGCTGGGAGGATCTCACACGTCATCGATTCCCCCAAGCCGCGCGCACGTTGGGTGTGAACGAAAACACATTGAACGCCGCCGTCCACCGCATATCGCGTCTTAATCCGGATCCGGGCAGCAGTTTTTCAGCGGTCGAACAACCCATTGGTGCTCCAGATGTTGTGGTCTTGCGTCACGGTACGGAACTGACCGTGCGGCTGACCGGGGAGATGGTGCCGCACCTGACGTTATCTGCTCAGTATCGGGAGATGCTTGCAGAACAGGGGGACCAAGCAGAGCTGCGCCGTTATCTTTCCCAATGCTTCCGAGAAGGACGGGAACTCATCCGAGCGATAGAAAAACGCCAGGAGACCATCCTGGCAATAGCTCGCGCAATTGTGAAGCGTCAACGTGATTTTTTCCTACGCGGTCCTTCTTGCCTGCATCCGTTGCGCATGGATGAAGTTGCCGAAGTGACTCAAATGCACACATCCACTGTGTCGCGTGCGGTGAATGGAAAATACCTCCGCTGTGAGTACGGCGTGTATGAGTTGCGTTCGTTTTTTACAGGGGGGGTGCCAACAACTTCCGGTGAACAACAAACGAGTGGAGCAAGCGTCAAAGCTCAAATCCGTGCATTGATTGAGGCTGAAGACGCCAGTGCGCCTCTCAGCGATGCTGCACTCGAAAAATTACTTACTCAGCGAGGGCTCAAAATAGCCCGTCGCACGATTGCCAAGTATCGTGACCAGCTCCGTATTTTACCTGCTACTTTGCGGAAGCGCAGCGGGTGAAGCAGGAGAACTCGTTTGCAGGGTCGATGGCACTTTTTTCTTTTCATGAGCTGAGAACGTTCATATAATTTGGTCATGAGCGGAGTCCGGTTAAAGAGGAAAAAAGTTCAGAGAAAGAAAAAAGGGGTCGTTCCCATTGTGATAATGGGTGTGCTGGTGGCTCTGGTTGTGGGTGCCTTGAAGATGCAGAAGAGTGCAGAATTTGGTGTCACAGGGCAACCTCTCGTGCAGAAAAAAAGTGTCTTGCCGGAAAAAACAAAACGAGTTGAAAAAAGTGCCGAGCATAACGTGCCTCAACCACAACCCAAAGCAGATAAACCACAGATAGATGATACTCCTCAGCCTCAGCCGTCGATCGAAGAAACAAATGAGGATGATGCCCAGAAGCCCGTTACGGTAACAGAGATTGAACCGCATGTGGCGGATGAAAGCAACCAGCCGGATGAACCTCATTCTGACTCGCCGGAACCTCCCGCGGCACTTGAGGAAGACGCATCCAAACAGAAAGCGATTCCACGGGAAAATTCGGTTGATACTACTACGGATGCAGAGAATACCCGCAATCATTCCACCCCCACTGAGCAACCTTCTCCTTCGGACACTCCCGCAAAAAATTCTGACCCGAAATCCCCGGGGGAACAGAAAGAGGGGCGTACGGATAATTCATCTTCTGATTTTGCGGAGCCTCCTGTGTTGTACGGTAAAGACGCAAACACCAAAGCGCAGCAATTGGTATGGCGGTCGTGGATGAATCGTATGGCTGATCAGGCAAAGGTGAATGAGCTCGTTCCCAAACTTGAAACGCGCTTGCGCGAAGTTATCCCGTATGTCGTCAGTGGAGATCGCCTCAATTACACTTCTTATAGAAATTCACGATTGCTCATGAGTGCTGTGGAACTCTGCTATCTCACAAAACTTGTGGAGCCGGTGAAATTGGATGATTTCCTCAACCGTGAACAGCTGTCTGGTGGAGAACCCAAGAAATCACCGAAGGTCTTTATGAAGTGGTTGTTGTTTGATCGCTCTCGTCCTCTGCACCAGCTGCTGCAAGCTTTTGTACTCAACTCCGGGAAGACTGCGGAGTTTCCTCGTACGCTCAAAGTGTTCTACGAGCTGTGGAAGCGTGCCCCGGAGCGTGACCGCACACGCTACATGAATCTCGCCATAGCTTGTTCATTGGTGCGCTCAGATGCAGCTCATGCACCCGGTATGTTGCGCATGAGCAATGTGAATTTGCTGAGCATTCCTGAACTTTATGATTACTACCGCACTCAAGATATAAAAAACGGACTGCTCACCAAAATTCACAAACTTGACGTCACTGAGCTTCTGCATGTGGTAGATGTACGCTTGCCAATGTCGGAGTTTGAATGGGTGAAAAAGGAATTGAGTTTCCAACGAGCCAACTGGGGTGAGGCATACTCTAGCATTGAGTACATGATGGAGCGAGCGACGCAAAATGTGGATCCTTATAAGTCCTACACCTTTGAGGAAATACAGAAGGAGGGCGGCGTGTGCCGTGATCAGGCGTATTTTTGCAGCGCAACAGCTAAAACGCGTGGTTTGCCCGCTGTCATTATATATGGCGATGGAGATCGAGGCCCGCATGCTTGGGTAGCTTTGTATACTTCAGAAAAGGATGGATGGACGACTACGGGTTCCTACGGTTATAAGACGGGGAGGTTCCCCGACCCGTGCTCAGGTCTTATGTTGCATGAATCTGCCTTGGTCGGGAAAAATAATAAGATTTCGCCCGAACGACAAGAGACAGCCGGAAATTGCATGGTGCTCTCAGATTACTTGTGTCGCACCAACTGCAAGTCGGAGGCATTGGGCTGTGCACGGTATGTGACGCAGGCTTACCCGCAACTTACTTCATCGTGGCGCAATTACGTGAGGGTCATGGAGCAGTGCGGGAGTGAATCGGTCAATTTGACAGCGTGGCGACGCTTGTATGCGGAGCTTGGGCACCAGATGAAAAAGAACATGGAGCTCATGGATTTGGCTCAGTACGTGCAGGCCAACCACGTGATGGAAGGGAAGAAAGATAATGTTAAGTTGAATCTTCTTAAGAAGAGCTCTCGTAAACTTGATGAGCTGATACAGGCAGGCCGAGTCGACTTGGCGCTGGAGAGCATGGAGCGACAGGCAAAGCTATATGCTGACAATGCTGATTATCGCGGATTGGCCGGGTTTTTTAAGGGGTATTTCAAAGATTATGGCAAGCAGACCAATACCTTTGGATTGATGCTGGAGCTCTACATGCGCATGATTGACCATTGCGCAGAAAAAATTGAAGCTAATGAGAAGTTGGAGAGCAAAGCTAAGGAGAGGATGATTCATAGTATGTGGCGAACCTGCGCGAAGGATGCCGAAGGAGCATTCGGCAAGGAGGTACCCGATTCCAGTGATTTCTTTGCTGTTAGAAAGTGGGCAGACGTCATGCACAAAATTGCATCTTGTTGGCGGCACGGGAACGATGAGAAGCGTGCTCAGAGTATGGAAGACCTTGCCGACAAACGCTATCAGGAAATTCTCGACAGCAGCACCGATAAAAAGAACGGGCAGCGCAATCAGGCAAAAAGGCGAAAATAGGCATGAATGTCCTCCAGGTGGGTGGCGCAGTGCTGTCCACTGGTCTTGACAATGCGGGCGCGTTGCTAACATCCGCCCCAAGAGAGAACGCGGACCATTTACAATTTCGAGGAAGCGGATGTTTGGCTCTGTTGTCCGGGTAAACGCATGTTGCGATGCGCCTGCCTTGCGTTTTTCTCTTTCTTTTTCCCATGATGATCCATGGAGGCTTGACAAGGCAATGGTGTGTGGTAGATTAGGAAGTATGAGAGCGATGAGAAAACAAGGCGGTTTTACGCTCATAGAGTTAATTGTGGTGATTGCCATATTGGCTGTGCTGATGGGGATATCCTCTCCGCTCCTGTTTAGTTACATGAACTCGGGGGATGTGGTCAAATGCCGCGCCAATATAGACCAGCTTGCCAAATTGGGAATCAAATATGGTCAGGACATGGCCACGCGCAATTTGTTGCCTACTAGTGGGATGGCAGACGATGAAGACACTCCGGCGATGAAAGAATCGGATGGGTGGTGGCTTTCTCTTGCGCAGGAACTGGACTCCACTGTGCTTCCCATTGATCGTCAGCACAAGATGAAGGTTGCCACCATTTTTCATTGTCCAGGGGATCACCGCGCCACGGTGAACGATGGTACTCTCATGGAAGCGACTGAGCGCAGTGTATCCTACGTGTCATGGACTGATGGATCGGAGGACGAACATAATCCCAATTCACAGATTCGTACGGTTGGGAAAAAGCATTTGGATATGATACCGTGGTTGAGCGATGGAAATCCGGAAAAGGGGAAGAGTGTAACGAGCCTGCACGATTTCAAGCGTATGGTTGTTCCGGCGATTGGTCGTCACAGAAATACCATTATGGTGGCGTATGCCAGCGGCGTCGTGCAGCAATTTGAGGTTGAGGACGATGAAGAAGTGAATGCCTCCAAGCTTTTCCTCAAGATCAATCCGGAGAAACGCATCCCCACAAAGAAGAGGAAAAAAAGAGGCAAATAGGGAGCAGAAGCCATGCAGCCAGCGCCGTTTGAGAGTCCGCGAGAACCAGTGGTGCTCGGCTTGAGTGGCGGGCGAGATTCGGTGGCGCTGCTCAGGTTGTTGGTGTTGCACGGTGCGTCCGTGTTTGCCTGCCATGTGCACCATGGGATACGCGGGAGAGAGGCGGATGAGGATGCGTTGTTTTGTCGGGAGTTGTGCGCAGGGTTGGGTGTGCCGTATGAGGAGCATCGCGTGAACGTGCCGGAGCTCGTTGAACTTAACAAGGAATCAATGGAAACTGCGGCGCGCCGCGAGCGGCGCCGGATTTTAACGGAGTGCGCGCATCGTTTAGGTTGCCGTGCAGTGGCGCTCGCCCACCATGCAGATGATCAGGCGGAAACTGTGCTCTTTAATATGGCGCGTGGCGCGGCAGGTATGCGCGGCATGCAGCTGAGGCGGCAAGAAGGCGACATCGCATGGTTGCGTCCTATGCTTGGAATACGACGCGCCGATATCACGGCATGGCTTTTGCAAATTGGCCAAAATTGGCGGGAGGACGCCACCAATGCCGACCCCGAAGCTGCAGCACGTAACCGGTTGCGGTTGCGGGTTCTGCCCGAGCTCAACGAGGCGCTTGGGAGGGATGTTGTACCGGCCCTCTTGCGCGGAGCAAGGTTGCAGGGAGAGGTAGGAGCTGCTTTGGCAGCTGCGCTCGAGGCGTTGCCGCTTACCGACCCTCAAGGACGACTTTATCTGCCTTTTTTGGCTGACAAGCCGATCGAGTTACGCAAGGCAGCAGTGCTGCATTATATGCGATGCTGCGGCGTACCGGACATCACGGAGGCGTGTGTGAAAGAAGTCTGTTCTATTCTGTCGGCTGAGGCTATCAAAAGCCGCTGCAATCTGCCGGGCGGTTTTCGCGCGCGGCGTGCTCACCGACGGCTCAGTATTGAGCAGCCGGATCAGATATAGCGGCGCTTGGCAAAGAGATGGGCGCGCAGGGGATCTGTTGCGGCCAGATGAGCGTACCCGATAGCAAGTGCATCCGCCGCATCGGGCGCAGGGGTTTCATTCAGGCCGAGCAGGGCGCGCATCATGAAGGCTACTTGACTTTTTTGGGCGCTGCCGCGTCCCACTACAGCCAATTTGACGCAGCTGGGAGGGTATTCCATAATGGGCAAGTTGCGGCTGGCTGCAGCTATGACGGTGGAGGCGCGTGCAGACCCCATAGTGATGGCTGTGCGGTGCGATTGCACATAGATGATGCCTTCAATGGCCAGTTCATCTGGCTGCCATTGATCAATGAGCAAGAGCACGTGTTGGTGAATCGCCAGCAGGCAGGCGCTTTGCGTTAGCGTATTTTTAAGTGATAACGTACCGTATTCCAACGCCCGTGCAGAGCGATGGTCGCCCTCAATCACAGCATAGCCTGTGTTGCGAATAGCGGGGTCTATAGAAAGTACGCGCATGGATGGGGCATATCAGCGACGGCGTCCGCCTGCAGCCGGGCGAGGTTTGCGCAGCGGTGTGGCTCCCTCATCCAAGAGGGCTGTGTATACGTAGGGGAAACCCTCCAGTTTGCGACGCTCTACCTTTTGCTTCAAGAAAATCTCAATCGATTTGGCAAAGTCAATCTCATCAGCCGTCAGCAAAGTGAAAGCATCTCCCGATGCTTCGGCACGGCCTGTACGACCGATGCGGTGCACGTAGTCTTCTGGATTTTCCGGTACGCGGTAGTTGATGACGTGGGACACATCGTTGATGTCAATACCCCGGGCTGCTACATCAGTAGCCACAAGAATGCGGTATTTGTCCTCCTTAAAGCCGCGCAGGGCAGCCATTCGTTCTTTCTGGGGGATGTCGGAGTGCATAGCGGTGACCTCGTGTCCCCACCCGGCTTGGGAGAGCATATGAGCCACCATATCGGCTTCCTTGCGAGTGCGGGTGAAAATCATCATGTTGCTGAAGTTGGTCTTCTTGACGAGAGCGAGCAGTAGCTCATCGCGTTGATCCAGTCCTACCGGGTAGAAAGCGTGGGAGATCGTAGCTGCTACTTCTCGCCGAGCAATTGCCACTTCGTACGGGTCGGTCAGACACCATTTGGCAAAGCCTTGCAGCACCTGGGGCATGGTAGCAGAAAAGAAGAGCGTTTGACGTCCCTCCCATGGGCATAAGTTCACAATCTTGCGTACGATGGGCAGAAAGCCCATGTCTGTCATGCGATCCACTTCATCGAGCACCAGGGTTTTTACCTCTTTAAATTTCATGTTCCCTCGGTAAAAATGGTCTACGAGGCGACCGGGTGTTGCCACAACGACATCCACACCTTTTTTGAGGGCATCTGCCTGTTGCCCGTATCCCACACCGCCGTAAAGCAGGCCCACAGTAATATCGGTGTGGGCGGCATAGGTGCGGAAGGCTTCGGCAAGTTGATCAGCTAGTTCGCGAGTGGGCTCTAGCACGAGGGCTTGTGGCCGACCGGTGTGTTGCAGCCGGGTGAGAATAGGCAGGGCAAAGGCGGCCGTCTTACCTGTGCCGGTCTGGGACGCGCCGATGACATCGCGTCCGGCCAATACGTGAGGGATAGCTTGCTCTTGGATGGGCGTTGGCGCGCTGTAACCGCAATCTTTCACGGCTTGCAGCACCTCGGCGGAAAGTCCTAGTTCTTCAAATGTCATGTTGATATCGTTCTTGGTCAAATTTTAGGGGTGGACAAAGGGGTTGTTGATCAGTTCTTCGCCAACGCTGGTGTTCGGTCCATGTCCGGGGTGTACCCTGGTGTGCGGGTCAAGGGTTAAAATTTTGCGTTTAATGTTATCCATGAGTGTTTGCGCATCACCGCCCGGAAAGTCAGTGCGACCCACAGAGCCGGCGAAAAGGGCGTCGCCCGTGAAGATCGCGTTATACCTTGCGACATACCACGCCAGGCTGTCCGGTGCGTGCCCTGGTACATGGAGAGCTTTCCATTGCATGCCGGCGAGAGTCAGTATGACGTCCTGCGCGGGCACCACATCATCTACGGTGAAGGGCTCTGGCTCCGGGATGTGCCAGGCTAAAGCATTTTGCGCGAGCGTGAGGGCGGGATTATACGCCGCCCCGGCATGCACGAGGCAACCGGTTGCGCGTTGCAGTGCAGCAGCATCCTGGATGTGGTCGAAGTGCTGGTGCGTGAGCAGCATGTGGGTGATGCGACTTCCTGTTGGAAGCACGGTGGACGCCCATTCAGCAAAACCTTCGGGAGCATCAATTGCGATGCATTCCTCGCCTGAGCCTATGACCAGATAGCCGTTGCACCCGAGCGCACCGCCGCTATACTGCATCAGCTCCGACACCATGCGCGTACCATACCACTGATAACGTCGTTTGGCAAGCTAAATGAAGAAAGGACTTGCGGCGAGTTCCAAAGCAAGACGGGCTGTATTTTGCACGGCAGGAGAACGTGTGCCGTTGACTGGTCTCACCCGGGAGCGTGAGGTGGATGCCTTGTCTTTATTTCGCCATGGGCAACAGATCACAAAGGTGCTTATGGCCCGTGATGTTTAAAAGTCCGGGAAGCTTTATCTCCGGAGATGTTTTGAATCACAGTTCGGAACGCCGAAGGTCTGCGGCGACAATGACCGTTGCTCTCGCGTCAATTATTCGTTGCTATTTGAAACTTTCGAAATAAATGAACCGCGGCAAACGTCATGGTTCAGAGCAAAGAGAGGAGGATCCCAGCAGTGAGAGGAGGCAATGGCCTGGGAAGTGTAGGCAAGGGCGGATTCAACGGCTTCAGTAAGGGCTGTTCCTTTGGCAAGGAAAGCGGTGATGGCCGAGGAGAGGGTACAGCCTGTGCCATGGGTGGAGATGCCGGTGGCGCGGGCGTGAGAGAAGCGGGTCACAGAACAATTCGGGAGAACGAGTAAATCGGTGCAAGTGGCGCCGGGAAGATGTCCTCCTTTGGCAAGAATGGCGCAGTCGTAAGTACGGGAGAGTTCAACGGCAGCGGAAGCTAGCTCATCAACGCTGTCCGGGACTTCGTTGCGTCGGCAGAGGGCGGCAAGTTCATCGAGGTTGGGGGTGATGAGAGTGGCGCGAGGAAAGAGGCTCGACTCGTATGCTTGCAAGGTAGAGGCCTGCATGAGGGGGTCCCCTGCCGTGGCGATCATGACGGGATCCACCACGATGGGGATGTCGTGCGGAAGTTCGTTGACGGTGGCTTGGAGAATTTCGGTGCTGTAAAGCATACCCGTTTTGACGGCTGCCACGGGGAAGGTGCACAGGCACTCGCGAATTTGACTTGCGACAATGTTCGGAGGAAGGGGGGCGATGTCTGCCACATGCCCCGGTACTTCACTTACCACGCATGTGACGGCCGTCAGAGGGTAGCAACCGAGGGCAAAACCGGTTTTGAGATCAGCCTGAAGACCCGCTCCAGCCGAAGAATCAGAGCCGGCGATAGAAAGGAAAACGGGTGTCATTTCCACGACTGTTCCAGAGTGGCGGCGGCGCGCAGGAGACGAGCTTCCTCGAAATGCGGAGCAAGTAGTTGTATGCCCACGGGGAGTCCGCTTTGCGGCGTAGGCACGGAAATGGCAGGTAACCCGGCGAGATTGGCCGGTACGGTGTAGATATCCGCCAAATAGATTTGCAGGGGCGTCATGTCCGTTGCATGCAGCTTGGGCGCTGGGGCGGGCGCTACCGGACCCAGGATCAATTGCACCCCGTCCTCAAAAACTTGAGCAAAGTCGCGTGCCACGAGAGCCCGCACCTTTTGGGCGCGCGCATAGTAGGCATCGTAATACCCGCCGGAAAGCACGTAGGTGCCTAAAATGATGCGACGCTTCACTTCTTCCCCAAAGCCCTCGGTGCGCGAGCGAGCGTAGAGATCACCCGGGGTGTCGGCCTTTTCTTCCGCTCGGTAACCATATCGCACGCCGTCGTAGCGGGCGAGATTGGACGAAGCTTCCGCACAGGCGATGATGTAATAGGAGGCCACGGCGGCTTGAGCATGCGGCAGCGAGATTTCGCAGATTTCTGCGCCCTGGGCTTTCAGCGTGGTCACGGCGGTATGGAGGGCGTTCTGCACTTCCGGGGCATTGCCGGAGCTCACATATTCCTTGGGCAGACCAATACGCACACCGCGCACACCGTTGTGCAATTCTGCGGTGAAATCGGGCACCGGTTGCCGTGATGACGTGGAATCCATGGCATCGTGCCCGCACAGGGATTGCAGCAGTAGCGCTGCATCATCCACACAGGTAGTGAGCGTGCCTATTTGGTCCAGCGATGAGGCAAAAGCGACTAATCCGTAGCGGGAGATGCGTCCGTAGGTGGGCTTGAGCCCCACCACCCCGCAGTGCGAGGCAGGTTGACGTACGGATCCGCCTGTATCGGATCCCAGCGCTGCGGGGATCATACCGGCGGCTACAGCTGCCGCAGATCCACTGGAGGAACCCCCGGGCGCATGATTTTTGTCTACCGGGTTGCAGGTGGCGCCATATGCGGAATTCTCACCGGCAGATCCCATGGCAAATTCATCCATATTGGTGCGACCGAAGGGGATGGCCCCGGCCGCGCGCAAGTTCGATACAGAGGTTGCATCGTAGGGTGCTACAAAGTTCTCCAACATCCGCGAAGCACAGCGCGCGGGCTCACCGAGACAGCATATATTATCTTTGATGGCGATTGGTAATCCGCCGAGAGGCAAACTCAGATCCGCTTGTGCAGCTGTTTGCAGAGCGCGCTCTGTGTCCCAGGAGATCAATGCGTTCAGCGCGGGGTTGAGTTCCTGCATGCGGCGCGCGTATTCTTGAACAAGCTCGGTGGGGGAGATTTGTCGATCAATGAGCTTTTGACGCAGGGAAGTGAGAGAAGTTTTTTCGAACATAGTGACACGCATGGGTGAGCGCTCCTAATGGGCCGATTCTACGACCTTGGGCACGCGGAATTGCCCGTCTGTTTGCTGCGGGGCATTGGCAAGGGCAGCCTCGTTGCTCAGGCTGACTCCTGGGGTATCGGCGCGCAAGGCATCATATACCTCCAGAGGGTGGTACATGGGAGGCACATCATGCGTGTCCCATTGTTCCAGTTGCGCCACATACGCAAGCACCTGCTCCAAGTCACGCGTGAAGCGAGAACGCTCCTCATCGCTGAGCTCCAGTTTAGCCAACTCGGCGATGTATGCAACATCAATCCGGGGCGGTTCCATAAGCCTGCATCAGTAGGTGGTTTGGTTGAGCAAGTATATGCTCAGCATGTACAGTCCGAAAATACTCGCCGCAAGAACAATGAGCAGAAGCAGGTTCTCCAGCAGGAGCGTGCGTGTGGATGTCGGGCGACCAATAGTCATTACCACCGGATTGCGCTTAATGCGACGCGATTCCACAACATCCTCCTGCGGCCCCATGGTATTGGCGCGTCGGGGGGTATCGTAGTAGCCTGCAGCTCGTTGGCGCATGAGGCGTGCCTCTTCCCATCTGCGGCGGGCATCGGCTGCTTGAAGTTCATATTCTTTTTGTCGAGTCATACGTGGTAATGTTGTTAAATGGTGATCGAGATAATTTTCAGCTGCCGGCATGTTCCACCCACAAATAGATGAGCCATGTGATGAGCAGCAGGACGAATAAAGGAAGATGAAATGCGAGCCCCTTGGCCAACTGGTCGCGTACCGTTTTCCAGTCTAGATCATTTTGCTCCTGCTCGCCGGGCTTGTAACGGAATGTGTCCGTGTGCCGAAATCTGCGCCCCATGTTGTAAGCCTCCTCAAAATCGTTCTCTGCGCGGTCCAGTTTCGGCAGGGCTTCGCGCAATCTCTCTTGAAACCCCTCCGTGCTCCAATTTTGAGGCTTGAGCGCTGAGAGTATCTGCAGATGCCGTTTGAAACACTCGTTCACCGCTTCCACCTCGCGCTGTTCTTTATCCATGGATTCAAGTTCTTGCTCCAGTCGTCGCACAGCATTGTGCAGCTTCATGCCCACCTCGTTCAGATTGGCGCTAAAGAGCGCTTTCTGCTCATTGCTCAATTCGAGTTCACGCCGCTGAGTCTCCAGGCTGATTCTCTGACGTTCAAAATACTCCGCTTGTTTGCGCGCTTGCTCTACTCGAAGTCGCACTTGATCCGGAGAATGCATCTCGCCATCCGCTGCTTGCGGATTGAGTTCCATTTGTTTATAGGCTATTTCTGCTCTCCGTTCGTCCATGAAAATTATTCAGGTTAAGTTAACCTTTAAGCGAAGTTAAACAATTTACCTCTCATTGTCAAGCTCAATGAAGTAGAAAAGTGAATGATAATTGAAAAAGCTGACTCGGTAGAAACGCAAGTAGATGAACGCAGCCCGTTTCTTCTGGGAACCAGGTTGACAAATCCGAACCGGGAGGAACTATGCTTATGTCTCTTCATGATAACTTGAGGATGGGGTGCATCAAGCGTTTTAAAGTTGCACGGGGTTGAGGATGCTCAATGCGGGGTCGGTGAAGAGGCCGTCTTGACGCACCAGCTCGTCATCCAGGAAAATGGAGCCGCCGCCATAATCGGTACGTTGGATGCAGACGAGATCCCAATGCACTTGAGACCGATTGCCATTGTCACAATTTTCGTAGGCGTTTCCGGGAGTGAAATGGAAGGATCCCGCAATTTTTTCATCGAAGAGGATGTCTCGCATCGGCTGCAGAATCTCGGGATTTACCCCGAAGGAGAACTCGCCGATGTAGCGCGCGCCCTCGTCAGAGTCAAGGATGTGGTTGAGAGCCTCCTGGTTGCCATTGCAGTGAGCTTCCACAATTTTGCCGTCGCGGAAGGTGAACTCAACGCCATCAAAAGCGATACCTTGGTAAATGGTGGGTGCGGTGTAGCGTAAGACACCGTTCACAGAGTTGCGGACAGGAGCGGTAAACACTTCGCCGTCCGGTATATTCATCTCTCCCGCGCAAGGAATGGCGGGCATGCCTTTGATGGAGAAAGTGAGGTCGGTTCCGGGACCGACAATGTGTACGCGGTCGGCACGCATCATGCGCTCGGCCAGAATATCCATCGCTTCCTTCAACTTGCCGTAGTCTGCCAAGCAGCATCGGAAATAGAAGTCCTCAAATTGTTCCGTGCTCATAGAGGCGCTCTGCGCCATGGATGGCGTGGGCCAGCGAAGCACGCACCATTTCGTGTGGCCCACGCGGTGTTCATGCACGGGGCTGAGACATTTTTGGGTGAGCTTCATGGCATCGGCGGGTACAGCGGAGTTCTCGTAGGAATTTTGGCATCCGCGAATGGCAATGTAGGCTTGCATGGCTTTCATTTCTTCAAGCTCAAAGGATGCAATGCTACGGTACTGCACATCCGTTGCGCCGGTGAACATTTCCGCCGTAATGCGGCTATGACGCAGACGCACATGAGGTATCCCGCCGGAAGCCCGTACCGCACGGATAAGTTCAATACCGATCTCATCCGGTGCGTCTATGAGGTCGAGCAACACATGCTCGCCGCGTTGCACACGGCATGAGTAATTGACCAGGGATTGAGCCAGCTGGGTTGTTCGCGGGTCTGTCATGTTGGTTAGCGAGAGGGGTGAGGAAAAATGGTGAAAATGCTAGTGCGATTTACGTACGCGGGGAGCTGTACAGAGCGCGCTTAGAGCTTCTTTCAGATTATCAGTCGTTACGGCATCCGAAAGTACCGGTTCTCCCAAGCGCTTGAGCAGGACAAAACGTATCTTGCCGCCGCGAAACTTCTTGTCTGTCATGGTATGCGCCAGCACGGTCTCCGGATCGACATGACGCGGAAGTTGCAACGGAAGATGCAGCGCAGAGAGCGTTTGCAAAACTTCAGCTTCATCGTGTGCCGACAGCCCGGTGAGCTTGCGAGAGAGGTAGAGAGCGGCGCGCATCCCCAGACTTACCACCTCCCCATGCAGTAAATCGCCGTAGGGCACGCTTGCTTCAATACCGTGGCCCAGGGTATGGCCGAAGTTGAGGAAAGCGCGCGTACCTGTCGTCTCGCGTTCATCTTTTTCCACGATGCGCGCCTTGATTTCTATGTTTTCCGCGATGAGGGAGGGCAGGCGTTCAATGTTGGAGAGAGAAAAACCGATGGGGAGCTCATCTGCTAATTGTCGAAGAATGACGAGCATTTTCGGACGCTGAATCGCGGCGTGCTTTACCATCTCAGCCATGCCTTCGCGCAACACGCGCTCCGGCAAACTGAGCAGCGTTGTGGGATCCGCCACTACAAAACGCGGCTGGTGAAATGAGCCAATGAGATTTTTACCGCTGGATAAATTGAGCGCCGTTTTTCCGCCCACAGAGCTATCCACCTGGGCCATCACTGAAGTGGGAATCTGTACGTACGGAATTCCACGGTAGTAAATAGAGGCAATAAACCCGGCCAAATCTCCCACCACACCGCCGCCCAGCGCTACGACAAAGCTTGTGCGGTCGTGCCCCGCGCGCACCATGTCTTCCACGATGTGACTCATCGCGTCCAGACTTTTGCTTTTTTCGCCCGAGTTCACTACATGCACACTCACTCCGTAATCCGCATCCTCCAGACTACGCTTCACTCGTTCGCCGTATTGCGGGTAAACATTGGTATCGGTAATGAGCGCTGCTCTGCCGCCCAAACGCGCGCGCGTGGAAAAGAACCCGGCGGAATCAAGTGCGCCGTTGCTCACGTGCACAT
Organism: uncultured Akkermansia sp.; assembly: GCA_947632055.1. Lineage (GTDB taxonomy): Bacteria > Verrucomicrobiota > Verrucomicrobiia > Verrucomicrobiales > Akkermansiaceae > Akkermansia. The sequence goes on along the minus strand of CANRNS010000017.1, from coordinate 1,285 downwards.
CGTACGAATGATTCCCAAGGGCTAAACTGACTGTCGGCATGCGGACATTTTACGCTTGAAAGCCCGGAGGTGCAAGCTCCAATTCTGAATTAGTGTTGACATCGTTAGTTTTTAGTACGTATGTTGACGAGATAATCCTTGCGCAGAGGGTAAAATTGGAGATAATGAGGAGCGGGATGCTGAATGAAGAGATCGTAACTGAGGCTGAACTGGCAGCGGTCCAAATTCCGGTTGGCAATGCCGTTGTGTTGCCAGCTGGCTCGCGTATTTACGTCACCCAGATGCTGGGTAATTCAATAACAGCTGCCACAGATATAGGTATGGTGCGTATCACACGCGCTGAGGCGGAACGGGCTGGAATTTGTAAGCCTCAACAAGTCTCTCAGACGGAGCAGAAGCCGCTTACCTTGGAGCAGAGAGTTTGGAATGTACTCTCTTCCATTTATGACCCGGAAATTCCGGTCGACATCGTGAACTTGGGGCTCGTCTACAGTGTGGAAATCATTGAACAAAAGGACGGCAGCAACTGCGTGAATGTGCGCATGACGTTGACGGCTCCCGGTTGTGGAATGGGCCCCCATCTGATGGCCGAGGCCGAGGCTGGCATAGCCGCTCTGGAGGGAGTGAGCGCGGTGAACATCGAGTTTGTTTGGGATCCGCCGTGGAATCAGGATATGATGACGGAGGAGGCCCGAATGCAACTTGGTATGCTGTGAGTATGCGCACGAAGAAGAACATACGGATTGAGCTTTCTGAGCAGGAAATGCAGGTGCTGGCGGAAATGGCGGGTTTCTGTCTGGTGGGGCTCAGTGCAGTTAAAAATGAGGTGGGAGATGTACACGCCAATGCGTGGGAATTGCTGGGACGTAAAATCTTTGAAAAAGCAAATGAAGTGCCTCGGGTTGCCAAGCACATGGAGATGCACCCGGATCTCCGATTTCCCTTTTTCAAGGAGAAGTACCTCGATGCATGTTTTTTATCCTCGGTGATGGATGAATTGCGTGAGTTCTTCTTTTGGGATGAGCTCGTAACGCGTCTCACTGACCAAGCATTGCAGTGCTTACTCGGAACTGCCAAATACGATGAACTTTCCGATGATGAGAAACGCACACGCACGGAGGCTCTTGAAAAGGCTCTTTGGAACGAGGTGATGGAACACGGCATCGACCGCTTGAGCTTCCTTTTGCCACCCGAAGAAAGCTGACAGTGCAATCGAGTAGGGGGCTTTCGCCCCCTCTCACACCACCGTACGTGCCTTTTTATGGCATACGGCGGTTTCCTAACC
>CANRNS010000016.1 GCA_947632055.1 uncultured Akkermansia sp. | reverse complement strand
TTATGATACAAATTTCGAGCAGAAGTGTAACCCATGTTGTGATACAAATGTGTTACCCATGTTGAGGAACTACCGTCGTCCATACACCCCCCCCTCGCAGCGCTGCTGCGCAATGGTTCCAAATCGTAAATAGATAGCCGTTCCGCGGCTGCCTACAGTCGCTTCAAGGCCTCCTTGGCATCTTCATCCCCCTGATCAGCGGCTTTTTGGTACCATCTCCTTGCCTCCGCTATGTCCTTGCTCACCCCATCGCCCTTCTCATAGCACAAGGCAAGATTATACTGCGCCACCGCATGCCCCTGCTCCGCCGCCAGACGGTACCACTTTACCGCCTCTGTCATGTTCTTACTCACCCCCTTGCCTCTCTCATAGCACCCGCCAAGATCACACTGTGCACCCGCGTGCCCCTGAATCGCTGCTTTGCGGTACCACTCCACCGCCTCTGTCATATCCATGCTCACCCCATTGCCATTCCGATAGCAAATGCCAAGGCTATTCTGCGCATCCGCATCCCCCTGCACCGCCGCCAAGCGGTACCACTTCACCGCCTCTGTCATATCCTTGCTCGCCCCATTGCCGTTCTCATAGCAAATGCCAAGGTTATACTGCGCAACCACATTCCCCTGTTCCGCAGCCAGACGATACCACTTCACCGCCTCCGCCATATCCTTGCGCACTTCCTCGCCGTGCTCATAACACCAGCCCAAATAACACTGCGCCTGAGCATCCCCTTGCTCCGCTGCCAAGCGGTACCACTTCACCGCTTCCGTCATGTCCCGGCTCACGCCTTCGCCGTTATCATAGCACACGCCAAGGTTGCACTGTGCCACCGCGTACCCCTGTTCCGCCGCCAAGCGAAACCACCTCACCGCCTCCGTCATGTCCCGGCTCACGCCTTCGCCGTTCGCATAGCACGAGCCAAGACCGCACTGCGCCTTCGCATCCCCCCGATCCGCTGCCAAGCGCCACCACTTCACCGCCTCCGCGTAGTCCTTGTTCACCCCCTTGCCGTCATAATAGCGTTTGCCAACCTCATACTGCGCCCATGCCTGACCGGCTTCCGCTTCCTTGTAGGGTGCGGGAGTACCTTCCTCTGCCCATGCCATGACAGACAGGGCACATATCGCCACCATGACTCCCCGGCGAATTACTTTCCGAATCTCTCTTTCGAAGGTGTGATTTTCTTTCATGGTAAAAATAGAGGTTTGAAGCCTCGGTCCTGCCTTCCCTACCAGATGGAGGCGAGCATATCTTTTTTTTAAACAAATGTCCAGTCTAAAAGACTAAGGTAGAAATTCCGCGCGTTACCTCATCATTCAGGACGCCGAAAAGAAAGAATGGTACAGTGAGTTAGGCTCGGTTACCTCAAAAATACAGGACGTTGAAAAATACAAAAAAACACATGGCGATCTCGGTCGGAGAGACTCGTTGCACGGATTCCTTTACCCCGCTGCTACTGCGGACTCAGTTCGCTCGGGCGCGTAAAGGATGCGCGCCTGGGTCACGCGACGACCGTCCGTAGCTGTTACCGTAACAAGGTAGTCGCGAATGCGGATCTGCTCATTCACCTCCGGCAGGTGGTCGAGACGGTCCGTGATGTAGCCGCCGAGCGTAGAAATGCCAGCGTCGTTTTCCAGTTCGCCAAGGCCCGGCAACTCCTCCTCCAGATCAAAGAGAGCAAGAGAACCGCTGGCCATGTACTGACCATCCTCCAGTGCGTAAAAGTCCCGACTCTCTTCGGCCTCAAACTCATCCTGAATGTCATCGCCAACAATCTCTTCCAGCACATCGTCCAAATACACCAGCCCCAACGCTACGCCGTGCTCATCCACCACAAGCGCACTGTGCGTCCGCTCTTTGGAAAAGAAATTGAGCAACGTGTCCAGCTTCATCGTTTCGGGCACCACCTTCAACGGGCGGCATACACTTAAAATATCCGTGCTGCCAGAACGCACCAGCTTGAGCATATCCTTCACGTGCACCCAACCCTTCACGTCGTCCAAATGCCCATCCACAAGGGCAAATCGGCTATGGGGACTAGCGCTTACCAAATCCACGTTCTTTTCAAAGGGTTCGTTAATATCCAGCATCTCCACATCATTGCGGGGCACGAGAATTTCGCGCACGGAGCGATCGTTGAGCTCAAGCGCATTCATGGAGATTTCAGCCTCCGTTTGCGTCACCTCCTTGCTTCGTCCGCTCTCTTCCACAATGTGCGCAATTTCCTCAGCGCTGTGCGAATAGTTGGGAGCGTAGTGGGGGTCCACCCCAAAAAGGAGGTGGGCAATGCCGTTGGCCGTATTGTTGAAAAGTTTGACAATCCAGGACGTGGAGCGGGCAAAACGCACCATGCCATTGGCCGTGCCCAAAGCAACTTGCAGCGGATGACGGATGGCCAAGCTCTTGGGCACAAGTTCGCCAAGCACCACATGCGCAAACGTAAACAGGCTGTACGAAACAACGTAGGAAATGATGCTCACCGCCACCGGCTGAAGATGCAGATAATAGCTGAGCGGCGGAGCAATGAGTTGCTCAATGAACGGCTCGCCCAAATTGCCCAAAGCAAGGGAGGCAATGGTGATGCCCACCTGGTTGGCCGAAAGGTAGGAATCCAGGTGGTGCACGATGTGCAAAGCATTCTTTCGGCTTTTCGCCTCCCCTGGCTTATCCCCGGCATCAGCTGCCAGCTGGCTCTCGCGCACGCGTGCGCTCGCAAACTCGTTAGCCACGAAAAAGGCATTCAGGAACAAAAAGAAAGCAACCCCGATGAGAAACAAGACAATTGTGCCGACATCCGGGTACACCCATTCCACCCGGGCAGATTGCTCGGGCGTCATGAAAAGCCAGTCGCTGATTTGCTCGATCATAGGCTATAGTTTTTCGTACTCCCCGCCATCTCTCTTCTCAAGCACTGTGAACCCCGCCTTTTTCGCATCGCTCACTGACAAAGGCGCCGTAACGTGCGGCACACTCACCCGGCCTATTCTTTTTCGAACCGGATTCTTGCAGTACAAGCAACGCGTCAGCGGCTCTCGCCTCAACTCCCGCCGCACTTCATACCCCCGCCTGCACATCGGACACGACCTCTCCGCGTCCTCCGGATGCTCTGCTATGTACTCGTATATCGGCATAAGTAGGCGCGAGCCACTCCCCCCAGAATAGCCCGCGCTCGCTTTGTATTCTCACTCTCCCGGCTCAGGCCTTACCAGCTCGACTTCGTAACCCCGGGAATCATCCCCTGATTCGCTAACTCGCGAAATGCGATACGCGACAGATTGAAGCGACGCAAGTAGCCACGGCGGCGTCCGGTAAGCCCGCAGCGGTTCACCACACGCGTCGGAGAGGCGTTGCGCGGGAGCATGGTCAGTCCCACATAGTCTCCTTCAGCCTTCAGTTTGGCGCGCAACTCCGCATAGCGAGCCACAGTAGCTTGCTTCTTCTTATTTCGTTCGATCCAACTTTTTTTAGCCATAGTTGTGTGCGGCGTGTTGTACAATAATCGGTGCAACTTGTCAAGCTTGATTTTGGTTTTTTATGGCGGCACCACATAAAAACGCGTCATGATGACCTCCTTCTCTGCAATTTACCTCCTGTTGACAGAGAAGATGGTTGCCTTGGCAGAAGTTTTTGGTAGAATGAAGCAGATATGATGTTACTCCGAGGCAAATTCCTGATTGCAACGCTGGCATTTCTTTGTGCGGCAGGTACGGTTTATTGTGTGCAACCCAAACATCGCGCGACACCATCCGGTAAGCGCATTGTCAATCGCATCGCAGCTACTGTCAACGGTCGGCCCGTCACTTCGGCAGAGGTTCGCGCACGCCTGGACCCCTACCTGCGGGAACTGCTCATGCTCTACCCGGATCGTGGGCCACGCTTTATTGCCGAGCTGGTGAAAGCCAAAGGCGCAGTCCTCAGAGAATTGATTGACCGTGAGCTCATGCTCAGCGAGTTTGAAAACCGTGGGGCCATGATTCCTGAAACCGTCATCGACGAAGAGCTCAACCGCCGCATTCTCTACCAATTCAATGGAAGGCGCGATTTGCTGCTTCAAGCGCTTCGCGCCAGCGGAATGTCGCTGAGCGATTTCCGAGAGTCACTGCGCAAGGAAACGACGGCAGCTGCCATGCGTAGTTCGCGCTACGACCGCGCCATTCCGCCCACGCCGGATGAAATACGCGCAGAATACAATGCCACCAAGTCGGACTACCGCGACATCTCCAGAGATACCATCACCTACGATAAAATCTTCATCCCCGCTGTCAGCCAGGATCCCAACAGCACCCCTGAACAGCAGCTGGCCCTCGCTCAAGAAATTTGCAACCGTATCAAATCTGGAGAACTCTCGTTTGAAGACGCCGCTCGTACCTACTCAGCCGATGCCCACGCGCAAGACGGCGGCGCTTGGCCGCCTGTCGCCCGAGCCGATCTCGCCGTCGCGTTCGCCAACATCGCATTCAGCCTTCCCATCGGACAACTTACCGGTCCCCTGCTCGACCCCGCTGGCTTTACCATCGTGCGCGTCAAAGGGAAAAGACTTGCACCGCCTCCTCCCCTCTCTAAAGTAAAAAATGCCGTTGACGATGCGGTGCGCCGCAAGCAGAGCGAAAAACGCTACCGCGAATGGGTTGACCGTCTCCGCGAAAAAGCCATCGTCCGAACTTTCATTTAATTTTTTGAGGTCTTTTTTCAAAAAATGTCTTGACATGATAGTTAGTCAAGACTAATATCCGCTCGGAAGAATCAAATTTTCTTGACATATGAAACCATCAAAAAATATGACATTGCGGGAAGTGAACATTGGAGAAAGTCGAAGCGTTCTTAAAGTCGACGGAGAGGGAGCGCTGCGTCAGAGAATTCTTGACATGGGCCTCACCAAAGGCGCTCAGGTGGTCGTTCGGAAAGTGGCCCCGCTGGGAGATCCAATTGAAGTAACGGTACGCGGATACGAACTCTCGCTGCGCAAGGCGGAAGCTGCGTGCATTCTGATGAAATAATTTTTTACTTTTAAGTTAGTCACATTTAACATGAAAAAGAGGATAGCACTGGCAGGGAATCCAAACAGCGGGAAAACGTCGCTCTTCAACGAACTGACGGGAGCGAATCAGTACGTTGGAAACTGGCCTGGGGTGACGGTTGAGCGCAAGACAGGCGAATTGAAGGAACACGCCGGAGTCGAACTGCTGGATTTACCAGGCATCTATTCCCTCTCGCCGTATTCGCCGGAGGAAGTGATCACGCGCCGCTACCTGCTGGATGAGAAGCCGGATCTGATCGTGAACGTGATCGATGCCACGAACATGGAACGTAACCTCTACCTCACTTCGCAGCTCATGGAAGCGGGATTGCCGATGATCGTGGCATTGAATATGATCGACCTGGCAGAGCAGCAAGGAAGGCGCATCGATGCCGAGGCGCTAAGCCGCAAGCTGGGTTGCCCGGTGGTCAAGATAAGCGCGCTGCACCACACCGGCATACGCGAGCTGACAGACTTGTTGCTCGGCGCTTTGCCCGCTGCGCCTGCACCGCTCAAGTTCCGGGAGTCGGTGGAAGCAGTCATCGCGGAACTGCGCACTCGTTTTTCATGCAGCCGCCTGCAAGCCGTAAAAATGCTGGAGGACGATCCGCGCGCGCTGGAGGGACACAACACGGCCGAGCGTCACGAAATCGAGGACAAAAGACTGGCGCTGGAAAAGGAAGCGGACGACGACATGGCTTCCATCATCGCCGGTGGTCGCTACGATGCCATTTGCTCGTTCATGAAAGAAGTGCTGCATGGGGAGAGACAGGTTGAAAGCTTTTCTGCTCGCGTGGATCGCCTGCTGACGCATCGTGTGTGGGGTCTTGTCATTTTCGTGCTGGTCATGTGGGCCATCTACTACATCTCCATCGGCACAGTAGGCAGTTGGGGAACCGATTGGGCAAATGACGTACTTTTCGGCCCAGTCGTGGGCGGCTGGCTTGCCGGATTCATCGGCACCGATCCCGCATCGGCGGAGAGTCTCACTCTGTTCGGCGCCGTGCTGTCCATGTGCCTCATCTTCCCGGCGACGCTGCGCCGTCTGCACGATATCGGTCTGAATGGCTCGTGGCTCTACTTGGCCATCGCCCCCTTCCTTTTGGAGTACATGTGCCCACACCTGCCGAGCTGGCTGCACACGGGCGTCATGTACCTGCTCAACATCGCCAACGCTTTTCTGCTGCTCGCCTGCATATGCTTCCGCGGTACGGCTCATGCGAATCAGTACGGCCGCGTTCCTTCCGGCGTGGGTCTGCATCCTTTTCGACTGGAGGGACGCGCCACCCGTGCGGAGTACATCCTATGGCTGGTTCTGCTTAGCGGCGTGAGCGTCGGCGTATCTCTACTCGGTCGAGTCGGGTTGGGGTGCAGCGCACAACTCAGTTCGCTGCTCACGGATGGCATTGTGGCGGGCGTGGGAGCCGTGTTAGGTTTCCTGCCGCAAATGGCGGTGCTCTTTCTCCTGCTCTCGCTGCTGGAGGATTGCGGGTACATGGCGCGTGTAGCCTTCATGATGGATCGCATCTTCCGAACCATCGGTTTGTCCGGTAAATCCTTCATTCCCCTGCTCGTTTCCATGGGCTGCGGCGTACCGGGGGTCATGGCCACGCGCACCATCGAGAATGAAAAGGATCGCCGCATGACCATCATGCTCACCACCTTCGTACCTTGCGGCGCCAAGCTACCCATCATCGCGCTCATCGGCGCCGTGGTCGGACAAAGTCCCACCATCGCTACCATCGCCTACTTTGCCGGCATCGCCTCTGTCATCCTCGGCGGCCTCATGCTGCGTAAGACCCACATGTTTGCCGGCGGCTACACTCCCTTTGTCATGGAATTGCCGCCCTACCATATCCCGCGCGGCACCAACATCAACTTGCGCGCCATGGAACGCTGCAAAGCTTTCGTTCACAAGGCAGGCACCATCATATTCATCGCCTCGGCCATCATCTGGTTCACCAGCAACTATACCTGGACCATGCGCTTCCTCGATACGTCGGAAAATGAAGCCGCCATCGAGCAGAGCATGCTCGCCGATGTGGGCCACCAGTTTGCTCCCATCTTTGCGCCGCTCGGCTGGGGAGATTGGCGTCCCGCCGTAGCCACGGTCACCGGTCTCGTTGCCAAAGAAAATGTGGTGGGGACTTTCGGCGTCCTCTACGCCGGCAATGCGGATAAAAAAGACGATCCAATCGAGGCATCTCAGCCGACTCCTGACGCTGCCCAAGCTCCGGTAGAGGAGAGTGAGGATTCCCTGCCCAACTCCTCCATCTTTCCCAAATGCAACACGCTCTCAGCTCTCACTATGCTTTTGTGCCAGACGGACGCCGATATACGCTCCGCCTCCCCAGCTGAACCCGCCCCTCCGGCAGAAAACACGCAGGAGAACACGGATGCTGATCAAAGTTGGTTGACCTCCCTCACACAATTTTTCTTCGGCGTGGAGGAAGATGAAGAAACAAGCGGCGTGGCCGCGGCAATTCAGGCATCCGGAGCTTTCACCTCCCTCAGTGCGCTTTCATTCATGCTCTTCAACCTTCTCTGCGCCCCGTGTTTCGCCGCCTGCGGCGCCATCCGGCGCGAAATGAACAGCGGACTGTGGACATGGTTTGCCATCGGCTACATGTGCGTGTGGGCGTATTTCATGGCTTTGCTCGTCTATCAGATCGGCACCTGGGTAAGTACCGGCATCTTTGCCACCGGACAATTAATGGCCTGCGCGGTTGGTCTGGGTATCCTCTACATGCTGCTGCGGCACAAACATCAACCCCTTCAATAACTCTAAATATCTCGCTGTTCTATGGGCGATATCATCATCATAGGCCTTCTTGTCATCGTCGGCATATGGGCTCTTTTCTCCTGTCTGCGCAAGCGCGGCTGCACATCATGCTCAGGCACCAGCCCATGCGCCAACTGTTCCCGTACATGCTGCGGTCGCAGCGTCACTCGTTGTCTTAACTCCTCCCAGCCCGGAGGAACCTCTGATTCTAAGCCTCCGAACGTTTAATCTTTGCTGTTCGGCAGCTGCTTTTTGACTCGTTGAAACAAACCGAGTTGAGCATCCGCTGTGTAACAATTCTTCATAAAAACAATAAAATAAACTATGAAAACAAAACTAATTACTCGAAGCATGACGGCTGGTCTCGCAACGATGCCGTCACTCATCCCGGCTGACGAAACTCCCCAGCCGAGCAACATCCTGGAAGGCGTTTCTCCGGTCACGCCGTGCAACAATAGGGCGCTTGAGCCTGATTCCCCACGCGTCGGTAACTCAGCAAGGTACGTGAGGGGTTGGGGCGCCCCTACATCCGCGCATCCGAATATCGTGAACCCTCGTAATCTCTTCTTCTCCGAAAAACTGTTTCGGTTCATGCAGCAAACGCGACATCGCACGTTTCCCCAGTCCCTCGCAGCCTGGGAAACTCACTGAATCTAAGCCTCCGGACATTTAAATCTTGCTGTTCGGCAGCTGCTTTTCCAACTTGTTGAAAAAGAACGAATTCAGTATCTGCTGTGCCATCATTCTCCCATAAAACAACAAAATAAACTATGAAAACAAAAACAATCATTCAAAGCATCCTGGCTGGCCTCGTGGCTATGCCGTCACTCTCCCTGGCCGATGAAACTCCACAGCCGGGCGATATCCTGGAAGGCATCAACATGTTCACCCCCGAGGAGGGTGACCCCGCCTACAAAGTGCAAGCCCACGCAACATACGGTACTCAGTGGGGGCTTGACCTAGCATACGGCTACTGGGGAACCCATCGCGCCTCCACAGATACGCCGTGCAACAATAACCTCGCCCTCATCCACGGGCAACTCAATCAGCGCCTCATCAAAGACGACGTCAACGGCGGCACTTGGCTGCGCGTGGAGATATCCGGTTCATGGGCGCTCGATCCTGATTCTGCCCGCGCCAATGATTCGGCGACGTACGTGGAGGGCTTCGGCACCTCCACCTCCGTGCATCCGGATGTGATGGGCCCGCATGATCTCTTCTTTCCGGAAGTGGCGCTCATGCACTACTTCGCCGACAAGCGAGCCTGCCTCATCGCCGGCGTTGTGAATCTCACCAACTACTTTGACGCCGTAAGCATCGCCAATGACACCTTCTCCTCCTTCGTCAACTCCGGTTTTGTGAACTCCACCATCCTGCCCTTGGTGGACAGCAATGTCGGCGCCGTATTGCAGGTGGAACTTGGCAGGAAAAACTACGTGATGGCGGCCGTCTCCCGCACCGGTGTCGAGATGGGCTACGACCCCTTCAACGGGCAAAGCGATGGGTACTGCGTGGTCGGCGAATATGGACACATTTTCTGTGAAGGAAAGGGAACGATTCGTCTCAATCCCTTCTTTCAAATGATCGATGAAGAACGTGAAGAAGGCGCCCATCATCGCCGCAACGCCGGTCTCGTCGGCAGTGTGGAATTCTCCCCCAACGAGCACGTCACCGTCTATGTCCGCTCCGGCTTCGGCGCCAAACAGGATCTCGGCAACTCTGCCGAACTTTCCCTGGGCGCACACCTCCATCCCTTCTCGCGCCGTGCCGACGACTTCATCGGCATCTCCTACGGCGTTTTCAAGGGCGCCAACTCCATCGATGACCCCACCGAACACAACCGTGAGAGCGTGTTGGAACTCATGTATAACCTGCAGCTCACGGAGTGGTTCAAGATAGTGCCGCATTTCCAGTACATCCACAACCCCGCCTACTCAGCCGACTCCGATGCTTGCGTGTTCGGCGTGCAAGGCGTCTTTTCCTTCTGAACTTTTGTCAGTGCTGTCAATGTGTATGCACCCTGCGCAACGGCTCCCACCGCTGCGCAGGGCAAATGCATTTGAGAGAAGTTCCTCAACGGAGAAAATGCTCTCGTTGGCTGCTATGTCTGTTGATACGCATCAAAAATGATGACAATATGCGGTCACCATGATGATGACTCTCAAGAACTCTTCTGCATACGTTCACGATTCGAAAAAAACATGCGCACCGCGCACATGATCTATAATTCGTCATTGTCAATAGCAGCCGCATTTCCTCATGCGGTTGCCTTGGGATATTCCGTCGGTGAAATTGCCCGCACAGACACATTTGGCAAAAATTTCGTTTGATGTAAAGAATTTGCATTGCCAAGTCAAAAAAAATCGTGTAGAATATCCCGCCTTCGGTGGAGGTGCCCTGCGCATTTCCCGGCGCGAATTTCTCAACCAGTACCTAAGATGAACATTCTCGATAAAATTGGACAGGAACAGCTTAAGAGCGATGTCACGCCTTTCAATGTGGGTGACACCGTGAAAGTTCATTGCCGTGTGATAGAAGGTGGCAAGGAGCGCGTGCAAGTGTTCCAAGGGATTGTGATAGGCAAGCGAGGCTCCGGCGTCAACGAGGCGTTTACCGTCCGCAAGATTTCCTATGGCGAGGGAGTGGAACGTTCGTTCCCCCTCCATTCTCCGCGCATTGCTAAAATTGAGGTAGCGTCGCGCGGCAAAGTGCGCCGCGCCAAGCTCAATTACCTGCGCAACCGGGTCGGCAAAGAAGCCGTTACGGTCAAAGCGGCGCGCTGATTCTGCCTCTTTCGATCTACTTCTGCACGCGGACTTCGGTCCGCGTTTTTATTGTCCGACAAGTCGACGGCCTATTCAGCACGATCAACGATGCAGTTGTGCCACTCTTGGGGGATCCGGCAAGGCCGTCCTTGGGGAGCCTGAACGAGGGCCAGCCGCTGTCGTACTGTAACACAGAGCTTGTCATCCTCCTCTCGACGCACCTCAAATGTGAAGTAGATAGAGGACTTCTCGACACGCTCCACATTGCCCAGCACATGTATCGCATCTGCCACAAAAGCGGGAGCGTGGTAGTGCACCTCGTGGCTTACGAGCACGCAATGCTTGTTCTCCTCCTTGGCCAAGCGCGCCCAATCGATGCCTATGAAGGTAGACATCTTCGTGCGGCATTCTTCCACCCAACGCAAATAGGCCAAATTGTGCACCACGCCGCCGCAATCGGTGTCGTAGTACATAACCTGGTAGGGCAGAACAAAAAGCGCCTTCATGACCGACAGGAGGGGTACGTGCAGAATCTGAATTAAGCCCGATTCATCAGCCGAGTTTCAAAATGTCAACGATGGCACTTGTCACTTCTTTCATATCCTCCATGGTGAGTTCACCCATATGAGCGATACGGAAGGTTTTATCCTTGAGATCTCCGTAGCCGTTGCCAATCTGCATATCACGCTCGGCCAAAGCCTTGTTGAGGTCACCGATGGAAATAAGCTCATCCTTGCCTTGGGGGTGAGCATCTATCACGGTAAGCGTTTTGGAAAGGTACTTGCGATTCGGGTACACGCGGAAATATTCATCCGCCCACGCGCGAGTGAACCTGGCCATCTCTTCGTGGCGAGCAAAGCGCGCCTCAATTCCCTCTTCATCGATAATGTGAATGAGCTGCTTATCCAACGCATACATCAACGAAAGGCAGGGGGTGGAGGTGTATTGGTAGTTTTTCTTATCAATGAAGTCCCAGAGATTGCGCAGGTCGAAATAGAGACCGCGATTTTCGACTTTTTCAGTGCGGTCGTAGGCCTTGCGGCTCACGGAGCAGATAGCCAGCCCGGGCGGCAGCGCTAAGGCTTTCTGGGTGGAAGTGATCAATACGTCAATCCCCAATCGATCCGTTTCTATCTTGGACCCCACGGCAGAGGAAACGGCATCCACACACCATACCACGTCCGGATACTTCTTCATAACCTCGGCAATTTCTTCCACCGGGTTTTGGATGCCGGAGGACGTCTCATTATGGGTCACCGTGATGAGGTCATACTTGCCTGTGGAGAGGGCAGCATCCACCATTTCCGGTGTAGTGGGTTCACCCATGGTGCTGGAAAATTTGTCGGCCGGAACTCCGTTCGTTTTGGCCATTTTGAACCATTTGTCGCCAAATGCGCCGATAGAAAACACCGCAGCTCGCTTGGCGGTGCAGGAGCGGATAGCGCCCTCCATCAATCCGGATCCGCTGGAAGTGGAGAGCAAAATGCGATTCTGCGTGTAGAGAACTTTCTGCATGTTGTCTGAAATGCGTTTTTGAAGGGCAGAAGCTGCTTTGGAGCGGTGACTGATCATTGGCCCGCTCAGCTCCTTCAATATAGCATCCGACACAATTGTCGGCCCAGGAATAAATAATTTAATCGGCATAGATCGTGTAAGGTTCCACGAGGCATCCTAGCATTTCTTTTGGAATTAGGCGAGCTTTTTTCTCCCGACAAACGCATTTGAAAGAATTCGCGCATCGGAGGAAACCTAAGGGCTCTCCCATGATCAAAATGGAGTTGACTCTCCCCTCATTTCCACAGGCTTCCTCAATTCAAAAAAAATAGACGTAATACGCACGTGATCAAAAAAAGCAAATCGCTGATTATCGACGTATTGTCGTTTTTAGAGACCATTTCCGTCATCGACAGAGTCGCGTTTTTCTTGGGACAGATGTGGTGGGATGCAGAAATTATTCTGCGTTACGCAACTCAAAAACCCAAGTTAGCTCGCCGGGAGAGTCGACCCGCACCTCGCGTAGAGACAAGTATTTTCCGGCGACTGCTTCCGAGCACTGCTGTGCGACGGAACGAGCAAATTCAGTTTGAGCTTTTTGGGTGAGGCGTTCACAAATGCAAAGCTGCATTTCATAAAAGTTCGCAGCCATGAGCTGCTCAATCACCTTGTTTTCAACTTTAATGTGCGCGCCTTTGCCAGTTACTCCTCCGTGGTATGGTATGGTCAGATAACCGAGCTCCTTTTCACAGTACGCCATCAGGTCCTCATCAGCAAATAATTTGGCGTATTGGGTCACAGCCGTGTTGCTCTTATTCTTAGGGGCTTTTATCATGCGTGTGACCGCATAGTAGATGCCGGCAATACTGTGCGAATCATACTTCTTGTGACTGGCGCTGCTACGCGGGGTATTGGCAAAGAGGAGCACGTTTGTAACAACTTGTTGTTTTGCATCAAATTGAACTCTCAGCTGCGGGCTGTAGCAAATGATTGCGCCGCGTTCTTCCCCTCGCAATGGGAAGGGAAAAAGCCCGTTGTCGTCCCCTTCGATCACCACATGATTGCGCCGAGCTACTAACGGCAAGTTCAGCAAATTGGACGCGGTATAACTCTGTTCGCCCGCCAATGCGCTTTCCCATTTTTTTGCCTGAGGGGAATCGCTGAAAGTAAGCTTTTGCGGTTCACTCGTCAGACACTCAGGGGTAAGCTGAGCGAGATTGTCCGTCCTTCCTCGTCTCGTCTTGCCTTTTTGAGCGGCTTGCGGAAGCTCTGCCCGCACCTCCGGCAGCAGCAGCACCTCGTAGAGTGTCTCCTCTCCCCGGGTCACTGGCAGAAGCAAGGCGACACCCTCCCCGTTTTCATCCGAAATGCTGCGGAGCACACCCTCTGTACAAGTGACCTCAAGACTACCGCCAGGCAAGAGTTGGTCGCGCTCAAATATTTCCAGCCTCCATTGTTCACCGCCACTTCCAGGTGTAATGACAGCTCGATACGCAGTACCATCCAGTTCACAGGAAAGCGAAGTTGCGTTGTCTCCCGAGTTCAGGTGATAAATCACAATCTTGCCACTGGTGAGCTTTTGTGCTGCGTCGTTGAAAAGTTCTCTCAAATGCTCGGGAACACGCTGGCCGACGGAAATGGGAGCGATACGCTGGTGGACAAGCTGTTTTTGCTCGGCAGAAAGTTCTTTGTTGACCTCCGGCGTTTTCCCCTCATTTGCGATGGCGGAAGGTTGGGTGGTTTCGCGATCTCTTTCTGCTTGCGCGAACCAATCGCTCACCTTATCGCCGACTTCCTCGTAATGATCCCACACATAGCACGCGCATAGTGCCAAAGCACCCAACGCGATAAGACTCCAGACAAGCGAATGCCGTTGTGGCGTTTCTTCTTCCTGCGTGTCGTACGGCGTAAAATCCGTCGGTGCATATCGCGGCGCCGTGGAAGCTGGCGCAGCTGCCGAAGCCGCCAAAGTAGGAACCACAGCCGCTAAATGCTCGGTGACTTCAATGACAGGCATGCCAAAAAGTCCTGCCTGCCTTTTCATGTGGCTGCCGATAAACCCGAGAAAACGCACTCCTGGCAACTCCGCGAATCCCCTGCTGTTATGCGTGAATATGGGCAGAGGCCATCCCAAATCGCTGCGCAGGCAATCTGACTCGTGCAGCAAACGCAACATGTCTTGCACGGGAGTACCGGTCGGCAAAGCCAGCATGCAGGATTTCTTGTATTGAGTCTCGTTGGGAAGCGTAGCAAGGTATTCATGTCCGGTGTAGAGCTTCCATGTGGGCTGACATTGAGCTTGGAGGGATGCCGCTTCCTCTGCCCAATTTGGCAAGTTTGCTTCTTCATTCAGCCACCTGTTTGGTCCCTGCCAGCTCTGCACCCAAAAGCCGTCTAATTCCAACATCAGCAAAACACCTGCAGGCGTTATTCGGCACGAGCTCTTCCAAATCTCCCGAACTTCCTCCTCGGTGAGCACGAGAAAATGCGCAATATAGACCGCATCGGACACTGCATGCTGATCAATCCAACGCATGCTGCCAAAAATATGGAATGTGCCATGATAAACAGAGTCGATGAAGTAGAAAAATTGAGGCTGCGTATCCACACGATCTTTGCCCATTCCACGACTGGCAAGTGCCACTAGTTTATCTTCTAATTCACGGCTGATGCGCGTTTTACCCACCACCCCATACCCGGGTTGAACGACCCGGTGTATGCGTTGCAACAGACTGCCGTGGATTAATCGTGACTTTGTATAGATGAGCTGCAAGGCCATGTGTACCCTTTTAGCGAATCTTGAGGAGAATGTCAAGTTGTAGTTTTGCCAAATCACAACAAACACCATCGAAAAAAGTCAAATGGCAGAGCAATAGGGTCAAATTGGTCGGCAGAATTTTTTTGTATCAAAAAAGATCATGATAAAATTCACTTCCATGCCGAGAATAGGGCTGACTTTTTCTCGTTTCTTCATGCGTCAATACTCAAAACATGCTTAATACGCACATTATCAATAAATAATAATTTACAAATTACACAAAACTACCGCATCTCTTCATGCGGTTGTAGATGCCCCTCCTCTTTGTTTCGGCCTCTTGCCCGCCTCCAGCCTATCGGAAACAGACCTCAAACTGGAGGCAAAATCACAACTTGTTATTTACGCCACAGTGTGGACACGGGAAAATGGACTTGTTTTCCGGGCGCAAAAAACGGTAACCGCAAATGCGACAGGTGGCCCGGGTGCGTTTGCGTCGCAATCGGCTGAGTTTAGAGTTTATCTGTACGGGGATCATGACCACCACAACGGTGAGAATACCGCCGAACAGAAGGAACATAAAATAGTCATTGAGACTAATTGGCATAGGGCTCATTCTTTCTGCTTCTGAGACGATTCAGCGTCCTCTTCCGGCGGCAGCTCAAGCAGGTATGTATCATCCAACACCGCCGAAGCATGGGCGCACATCGGGCCTAGCTGAGAGGGCGGCAGCATAAGCGGCAGCTCGGGGTACAATGAAAGTTCTTCCCTCGGGACAGGCAGGTGTATCGCGGGATCCACAGCCGATGGCAGCCGCAGCGGCAACGCACTGAGCTGGCGAACGCGAAATCGAGTCAGGTCGTCCTGCCGATAGAGGATGTTCCCTACCCCACGCGGCCTGAGCATCGGCGGCAAAGTTACCGTAAAGAACATGATGGCTCCCGCCACCAGCAAAAGGCTCATCACGATGAAAAAGGGAAGACATTTCACCATGGGCCGCGCATGCGTCGCATGAAAGACAAGACTGACGGGCGCGCGTTTCATTCGTCGGTAGAGGGTCTTCCGTAAAATGCGCAAGTGAACCCATGCATGAGAATCTTGTCCGCCAGTTGCTGCACAGAACCTACGGCCACAGCCTCATCACAAACGATAATGACTGTGACGCGCGATGGCGTGGAACAATCCCACTCGGCGAGCTGCTTCTCAACGCCATCCAAACCGCCGGGAACCTCACGATCATCTAAAAAGAAGCGGGGTGTTTCGCCCGCGGAGATGGTGATGATATGCGAGAGCGAGCGATCGTACGCCCCGATAATGAAGTGGGTAGCCGCCGGTTTAATGTTCACCCCATACCTCGGCGGACGAAAACTCGTGAGCAGCACGCACATGCAAAGCAACACAAACAAGTTCACCCCCGCCGCGATCAGAATCGCAAAACCGGTCCCATTCAAATTAGAACGTATGCGGCGCATCATGGGTAGTCGTCAACGTGTTTAATCGTCAGTGTCCATGTTGTTCGCCGTCGCCACCTCAACGGCGTCGGAGGGCAATTTCTTGTTGACGCGAGCATCGCAAATAATATGCACGCATTCCAACCCGGCGCGCTCAATGCTGTTGACGATCTTGCGGGCGCGGGATGCGAGATACATGTAAAATATGTAGGACGGGATGGCGAGAATGATCCCCGTGGCGGATACCAGGAGGGCGCGCCGCAAAGCAAAGGCAATTTGGGGCATGGCTGCTCCGCCGTCCACAATCCCGGGCTGCTCGTAGAAATCCACCAAAGCAAGGATGGTGCCGAGCATCCCTAACAGAGGCATCACCGTGGCGCACACCAACAACGTCCGTATGTTGCGATCCACCCGGAACACTTCCAGCTCCGCCGCTTCCAGCGCTATCTCACGCAGTTCGCTGCGAGCCAACCTCGGCCGCGTAAGCACTGCCTCTACCACCCGCGCCATCGGCCCGGGCAACTGACGCGCTTCATGCAGGGCCTCGTTGTACTGCCCACTGCGCAGCAGCGCCGATAATCCTCGCAGGAAGTCCCCGGAGTTGATGTTAATCCGGTGAAAATAAAACAAACGCTCTGCTATGACAGCCACAGCCAGCACAGCAAATACAACGATGAACCAGAAGACAGGCCCCATCGCTACAATGATGCCATTGCTCGCGGCTAACGGCAGGAAAGTGTGTGTTATCATGATGCAAAAAGTCATACTTGTTCAAGTGGCGGGCGAGATGAGCTCCTGCCCGAAGTACGGCACAAGCGCGTCAGGAATGCGCACCGAGCCATCCGGCTGCTGACACTGCTCCAGCAGCGCCACATAGAGGCGCGGCAGGGCAGTGCCCGATCCATTCAGCGTGTAAGGCACCCGCATGCGCCCCTCGGCATCCTTATAGCGTAGCTTCATGCGGCGCGCCTGGTAGTCGGTAAAGCAGGAGCAGCTGGATACTTCCAAATATTTGCCCTGCCCCGGCGCCCACACCTCAATATCGTAGGTCTTGGCCGAGGAGAACCCCACATCCCCCGTGCATAACTCGATAACGCGGTAGTGCAACCCTAGCTTCTGCAAGATACGTTCCGCATGTCCGGTCAGTTCCTCCAGAATGCGGAATCCGTCCTCCGGGCGGCAAATAGTCACCAGCTCCACCTTGTCAAACTGATGCACCCGTATCATCCCCTTGTTCTCTCGTCCGGCCGACCCGGCCTCTCGCCGGTAGCAGGGCGTGTAAGCGGTCATTTTGATGGGAAGATCACTCTCGCGTAAAATCTGCTCGCGGTAAAGATTGGTCACCGGCACCTCGGCAGTGGGCACATTGAACATGCTGTTCCCCTCCAGCCCGTACATGTCCTCCTCAAACTTAGGAAGCTGCCCCGTGCCCACCATACACTCGCGCTTCACCATAAAAGGAACGCCAACTTCCTGGTAGCCGTTCTCAAGCGTCTGCGTATCGAGCAAAAAATTAACCAGAGAACGCTCCAACCGAGCTCCCGCTCCGCGGTACACAATGAACCCGGAACCAGAAATGCGCGCCGCTGCCTCGAAGTCCAGCAACCCAAGCGCAACGCCCAACTGCACGTGGTCGCGCGGCTCAGCTATCTGCGGCTTCTCGCCCCACATGCGCAGCACCGGGTTAGCCGTCTCGTCCGCCCCCACCGGCGCCCCGTCGTGCGGCATGTTGGGAATGGCGAGCAGCAGTTGTTCCTGCTCCTCTGTGGCGGCAGCGGCGGCAGATTCCAATTCGCGCAGCCGCTCACCCACTTCCCCCATGCGTTCCTTGAGTTGCCGAGCCTCCTCGCCCCTGCCCTCTTTCATCAAAACGCCAATTTTTTTGGATGAAGCGTTGCGTTCCTGCGATAATGCCTGCTTCTCCGTCTCAATTTTGCGGCGTTTTTCATCACACTCGATCACGCGGTCCACCAGCAACCAATGTTCGCCGCCGCGCAATTTCACCCGTTGCTTCACGTACTCCGGGTTCTCGCGAATAACTCGAATATCCAGCATAACGCGACCATTCTACGCCCTTTCCTGCCACTTTTCAAGCGCAAGATCCATTTTTTTCATTCTCGCATCCGTTGCGCTTTGCTTCAAAAAATCCGACAAACACAACAGGATGCTCATGAAACGTCCCTTTCCTTCTCCCGAACGCATGCGCCGATATTCCCTCGAAACCGAGACAGAACAATAAAAAGGCGATACGATGAAACCCAAACTTCTCGAAAACACCTGTTCGTCTCTTTGATACATGAGAAAAAGCTCATGAAACTTCACTCATTACTTAAACTATCTACTTATTGTCAAATGAATGAAAACACGAGAAAGCTCAATAAAGATGACAACAAGAATATTTCCTATTACGTCATTCATGCTAAGAGGTGAATTCTTGAAGAAAAGTACATTCTAATTATTAATTTTAAGTCTATTATACTGTATCCAAAGCGTCTATCTCTTTTCAAAAGATATTTGCGGCACTAATTTTTTTAATATGTTTGTAATAAATATATAAAAACATACTTGCCATGCAGAAATGAGGGTTAACAAACTTACTTTTTTATTTCAATGATTTATCTTATTTGTGTATAATCAATGATCAAGGTAATTTGGACTTGACTTCTCTTTTGAAAAGAGATAGGCTAGCTCCCGATGGATCTCCACAGATTATGCTTAATGTTTCGTTATTTTATTGGAATTTAAATATTTAAATAAGACACCACGCAAAAACATTATGATAGACCAAGACCAATTCCTTGCCCAAATGCAAGAAGTGCTCGAAATTGAAGACCGTACCCTCAGCCCGGATGAAAAGTTCCGTGAGCTACCGGAGTGGTCATCTCTCGCCTACCTCTCCACCATCGCCATGATTGATGACGAGTATAACATAATCATTAGCCCGGCGGACTTTCGCGGTCTTCAGACCTTCGCGGATATTGCGCGAGCCATCGGCAAAAATTAGCAATAAACGATGATTTTCAAAGTTAGCCTGTTGAAATAGGCACATAGGGGAGCAAAGAATGGACGGTCATTAAGGATAGGTTATACGATGGCTAGTCAGAGCATTTCCAACGTGCGCATACGTGGAATCGCGGCAGCGGTTCCAAAACGTGTACTTGATGTGAAAACTTCTAAAGCCTTTGTTAAGGTTGAGGAGGCTCAAAAATTCATCAATTCGGTGGGTATCGAGCGCGTTCATCGTCACGCTGGAAACATGACCTGCTCGGATATGTGCCAGGCGGCAGCGGAAAAATTATTAGCTCAATTAGGGTGGAAGAGCAGCGAAATAGATCTTCTCATTTTTCTTTCAAGGAGCATGGATTACATTCTGCCCGCTACGGCATGTGTGCTTCACGAGAAAATGGGACTTAAAACGGGTTGCGCCTGCTTTGATATAGCTATGGGTTGCAGTGGGTGGGTTTATGCTCTTTCCGTAGCCGGAAGCATGGTACAATGTGGAGCCTATAAGAAAGCTCTCTTACTTATGGGAGAGGAAGCGGCTAATTTGTCTTCCGCTCAACGTGATGAGTTTGAAAAATACGTGGTTCCCTTATTTGGTGATGCCGGTACGGCTACTGCTCTGGAATTCGACCCGTCCGCTCCTCCAATGTTCGTTGATACTTACACGGATGGTACAGGTTATGAATCTATTATTTGTCGTGCCGGTGGATGCAGGGTTCCTTTGGAATCGAAACATCTCGATTTTGTCGTTGATGCTTTCGGGCAAAAACATCGAGCTATTGACCGGGAAATAGACGGGGCTGCAGTATTTGTGTTCGGCATTACACAGGCACCGCACGCGGTTAAGTTAATTCTGCAGCGCACCGGACAAAGTGTGGAAGATATCGACTACTTTCTCTTCCATCAGGCAAACTTTATGATGAACGAGCAGATCCGTAAGAAATGCAAGATCCCGCTGGAGAAGTGTCCGTACTCTTTGCGCAACTTTGGCAACTGCTCCTCTGCATCTATCCCGCTTACCATGGTAACCCAGATTCGCGAACAACTCATCGGTGAGAAGCAACGTAAAATCATTGCCTGCGGTTTCGGTGTTGGTCTCTCTTGGGGCGTGATAAGTTTTGATACTCAATCAGTTGTTACCCCCCCATTGAAATTTAAAGATTTACATATAACGATGGCACTAGCATACAATCCCATGAAGCTGACCAATAAGGTCATCTTAGTTACTGGAGCTTCCTCCGGCATCGGGCGTGCTATCGCTATTGAATGTTCCAAGCTTGGTGCCACTTGTGTCCTCACCGCTCGCAACATGGAGCGGCTGCAGAAGACATTAACCTCTATGAGAGGCGAAGGGCATTCCATTATTTCCGCTGACCTCACCGATACCGATGCTGTCGCTGATCTCGTGGAGCAATTGCCTAAGTTGGACGGAGCGTCGCTCAATGCCGGAATGGTTAAGACAATCTTGTGCCGCTACGCGAAAATGGAAGATGTGCACGAGTTATTTAACATTCACTACTTTTCCGTTGTTGGATTGGCGACGAGCTTGCTTAAAAAACGAAAATTAGCACAAGGCTCTAGCGTTGTCATGATGTCTTCTACTGCCTCTTATCGTCATGAGATTGGAAATGGATTTTATGGCGCAGCAAAGGCAGCGTTATCCTATTACACGTTACAACTTTCAAAAGAATTGAAAAAGAAGGAAATTCGTTTTAATTCTGTTCGCCCTGGAATGATTGAGACACCTATGACGACTGTGGATTGGGGAGAGAATCATCTCGAGGAAGACAAACGACAATATCTTTATGGGCGCTACGGTAAGCCAGAAGAAGTGGCGCATCTCGTAGCCTACCTTCTTTCCGATGCTGCTGTATGGATCACCGGTAGTGAGTTTACCATCGATGGGGGAGTATGTGTGTAAAATCCATTATCGTCATGTCAGTTCAGCACATCGCCGACATTTGCATGAGCAGAACAGTTGCCTCTGCCCCGAAATAGCCTTTTAAATAATTAATTTATTTCAGAAAAACGGATTAATTTTTCTTAACAACTTACAACTTATTGAACTTATCGAAATATGAAAGCAGCACAGCCTATAATACCCGACAAGGGGAGGGATCATTTTATCAACGCACTTAGGGATTCTCTTCGGGGAATAGGGGTGCGGGAGGGAGACACTCTTTTCATTTCATCCGATATAACTTTCTTGATGTACAATGCAATGCAAAGTAAGTACAATGGTGGGCTTGACGGCATTATCGACCTGCTCCAAGAATTAGTCGGCACAAGCGGGAATCTCATATTTCCAACGTATAATTGGGGGTTTTGTAAGGGCAAAAAATTTGATTACGACAAGACCCCATCAGAAACGGGTTCCCTCACAGAATGTGCCCGTCGCCGTTCAGATTTCGTGCGAACGCAACATCCCTTCTATTCGTGCGCCGTATGGGGAAAAGATAGAGATCTACTGTATAACAACAACTATCGGGATTCCTTCGGCCCGGAGTCTATTTTTGCGTGGCTAGAAAGAAAGGGGGCAAAAAACCTCTTCATCAACGTCCCTTATGAACATTCCGCCACCTTCATTCATTTTGTGGAGGAACGATGTGGAGTTCCCTACCGCTTCATCAAAGAATTTACGGCTGAATACAAGCATCCCGACGGTCATGAAAGTCGGGAAACGTATTCCATGTTTGTTCGTCCTCTGGATCAGGACGTAGAAAACACTAGTGCCCCCATGGGGGAGATTTTTCAGAAGAAGGGCGCTGTATGCGAAACCATGTTTGGGGACAGTTACTTACGACTCTTGGATATGCGGCAAGCATTCGCCCTCGTGGAACAAGATATTCGTTTCAACAATTCGGGGCGGATCAGTACTTATCCAGGAAACCTTCCGGCTATCACCGCGGGGAAGCAGATGTATGCGCTGGTAAAACGATTGTTCCCAATATGCCGGTCAATTACGGGAGAAGGAACGAGAGAAACGCTGCGTATCATCCGCGAGCAGATACCCGAGCTACAAATACACGAAGTGCCGAGTGGAACACAAGTCATGGATTGGGTAGTGCCACCGGAGTGGAACATACACGAGGGTTGGATTAAAAACTCGCGCGGCGAAACCATCATCGACTTTCAGCAATGCAATTTGCACATCATGGGTTACTCTACTCCGGTTCACACAAAGATGACACGCGCAGAGCTGTCCGCAGTGGTGCATACCCTACCCGAACAACCGGATTTAATTCCCTATATCACCTCGTACTACAAGGAAAACTATGGTTTTTGCATGAGCGAAAAACAGTGGCAATCTCTCCCGGAAGATGAATACGAAATCTACATCAACTCGACCCTGACTCCGGGATCACTGACTTATGCCGACCTCGTGCTGCCGGGAGAAAGTGATGAGGAGATAATGTTCTCCACCTACGTATGCCACCCCTCCATGGCCAACAATGAACTTTCCGGGCCTGCTGTCGCGACGCAGTTGGCAAAGGCGCTGTTACGGGAAGAGAAACATCGCTACACCTATCGCTTTGTCTTCGCCCCGGAAACAATCGGTTCTATCACCTACCTTTCCCGTCACTTGGAACACCTGAAGAAACATCTCAAGGCCGGCTACGTGCTGACCTGTTGCGGAGATTGCGGAGAATTTTCTTACGTACCGAGTCGTTACGCTAACACGTACGCCGACAAAGTGGCGCAGCACTTGCTGCATACGCAACTACCGACCTTTAAAGCATACAGCTTCCTGGATCGCGGAAGCGATGAACGTCAATATTGTTCCCCGGGAGTTGATCTGCCGGTGTGCTCCGTGATGCGCACGCGCTACGGCGTTTATCCAGAGTACCACACTTCCGGGGATGATTTGGATCTCGTTTCTGCCTCCTCCTTGGCAGAAACCTATGAGTTCTACATGAAAATCGTTCGTCTCGTAGAGGCAGACGGCTACTACAAGATGAAATGTCTTTGCGAGCCACAGCTCGGCAAGCGCGGTCTCTACCCCAATACAAGCACAAAACAATCGGGATCAATCGTCCGCGATATGATGAATTGCATCGCTTATATGGATGGAAAAAATGATCTCATCGACATCGCTGAACGTATCAACGTGCCCGCGCTGCAACTCATCCCCTATATCCAGAAAATGCTGAGCGCTTCCCTCGCGGAACGTCTCTAATCTGTCAACAATCAGATCTCAAGCGCAAGATCCATTTTTTTCATTCTCGCATCCGTTGCGCTTTGCTTCAAAAAATCCGACAAACACAACAGGATGCTCATGAAACGTCCCTTTCTTTCTCCCGAACGCATGCGCCGATATTCCCTCGAAATCTCGCGCGATGTTTTTCGTTCCCGAGCTGGTTTTCCATCTGTCTTTTCAGTGCTCTGAACAGGAAGCTATGCGATGCAAATTCGCATAAAAATTGTGCTTGACAACAATCTGCGGTATGCTATACTGCGCCTGCTTTCGTGCCTGCACAGCGAGATCGCCAGCGCGCACGAAAACGAGTCAGCTGTCCCCATCGTCTAGGGGTTAGGACATATGATTCTCAGTCATAGAACCGCGGTTCGAATCCGCGTGGGGATGATAAAGGGTCGGTTCCGAATAGGAGCCGACCCTTTTTAGCGTAATCTTGATTTAATAGCTTTCGCCACCGTGGGGGATGCCACAATCCTTCCGAAAAAACCGGCAGCCCCACTCGGAGCTGCCGGTAGCGAGATAAACTCACGTTTCGGACTATTTGCTGTGGATGTTGAGCATCTGGGCGTAAGTGGGCACCGGCCACAGGTCGGCGTCCACGATGGCTTCGAGAGCATCAACGGTAACGCGGGCGGACTCCATGGCTTCTTTCATGCACACGGGACAGCCCTTATCGATGGCAGCCTGTAAAGCCTGAACTTTCGCGGGCAACTCATCGTAGAGTTTGCCCACGGCGTTGGCTTTGTCCTCTGCGGCCTTGAGACCGGCTTTGATGCCGGCAGCCTTGATGGCGGCAATGGTCCCGCAGATTTCTGTCATCTGACCGGCTATGGCCGGTAAGTAAATGGTCTGCAACATGTTCAAACAGGTCTTGGCCTCAATATGAATGAGCTTCAGGTAGCTCTCCGCCTGCACTTCCTTGCGAGCCAGAAGTTCGGCCTTGGAGAGGATGTTGTACTTCTTCATGAGCTTGATGGTATCCGGGCGAGAGAGCACTTCAAGCGCCTCCGGCGTGGTCTTAAGGTGCGGCAAACCACGGCGCTCAGCCTCCTTAATCCACTCCTGCGAGTAACCATTGCCATTGAAGATGATACGGTCGTGCTTCGTGATCATCTCCTTAATCATGGAACTGACCACGGTGTTGAAATTACGCTTGCCCACGACGGGTTCAAGCCTAGTGGCCACCTCATCGAGGGCTTCGGCCACAATGGTGTTGAGGACAGCCATGGGCCACGCGCAAGTTTGCGAGGAACCGACAGCACGGAACTCAAACTTGTTCCCCGTGAAAGCAAAGGGAGAAGTCCTGTTGCGATCGGTCGTGTCCTTCGGCAAAGTTGGCAGCACATCCACGCCCAGCTCCATGGTAGTCTTGGCAGCAGAGCTCTTGGCGCCGCCGGCCTTGATCTGTTCAATGATGTCGGTAAGCTGATCTCCCAGGAAGATGGAGATGATGGCGGGCGGAGCCTCATTGGCGCCCAGACGATGGTCGTTACCGGCTTTAGAAATCGAAGCGCGCAGCAAATCGGCATGTTTGTCCACACCCTGGATCACGCAGGCGAGGAAGGTCAGGAAAAGCAAGTTGCTGTGCGGCGTCTTGCCCGGAGAGAAGAGCGACCCGAGTTCCGGAGTGCCGAGCGACCAGTTGTTGTGCTTGCCGGAACCGTTCACGCAAGCGTACGGCTTCTCATGCAACAGACAAACGAGGTTAAATTTGAGAGCCTGCCGTTGGAGAATATCCATGATCATCACATTGTGGTCCACAGCCACGTTGCTCGCCTCAAAGAGCGGAGCAATTTCAAACTGCGCGGGAGCCACTTCATTGTGACGCGTCTTGGCCGGCACGCCGAGAGCCCACAGCGCGTGATCCACGGAGTTCATGAACTCCAGCACTCTCTCCTTGATGGAGCCGAAGTAGTGATCCTCCATCTGCTGATGCTTGGGCGGCAGACAGCCGAAAAGGGTGCGCCCGGTCTCAATGAGATCTGGTCGCTGCAAGTACAAATTGCGATCAATCAGGAAATACTCCTGCTCCGCGCCCAAATTACTCTCCACACAGCTGGGCTCCACCCCAAAACACCTCAACACGCGCGTCGCATGCTTCGACACAGCTACCATCGAACGCAACAGCGGCGTCTTCTTGTCCAAGGCTTCGCCGGTGTACGAACAAAAAGCCGTGGGGATGCAAAGCGTGGCAGTGTGCTCGGTTCGTTTGATGAACGCCGGAGATGTGGGATCCCATGCCGTGTAGCCACGTGCCTCAAATGTCGCACGTATCCCGCCAGAGGGGAAAGACGAGGCATCCGGCTCAGCCTGAATAAGGTTCTTGCCTGTGAACTCGCAGATCATGCCCCCCTTCCCATCCGGTTCCACAAAGGAATCGTGCTTTTCCGCCGTAGCGTCCGAAAGCGGTTGGAACCAGTGCGTGTAGTGCGTGGCTCCTTTGGAAAGCGCCCACACCTTCATCGCCTGCGCCACTTCATCCGCTATGCTCATGTCCAGCTTCCCGCCCCGCTGTACCGTGGCAAGCATCTTCTTGAAAGCGCTCTTGGAAAGATATTTCTCCATCGTTTTAATCCCGAAGGTGTCGCTGCCGTACAACGCCGTCAACGCCTCTTCTGCACTGGTGTCGTTCGTTTCCATAATTTGTTTGGTGGTCATAGTGGATTTTCGTTGCTGAGTACGACCCTAAGCCGTCCTCTCACCCTTACTCTTGCAAATGCCGTGCCAACTTGTAATTTTTTTCTTCAATGATTATTTCCCAACCTGTTACAAAATTCCTTCCCTCCATCGCTTATCATGGATAAGTTACAAAAATGTAAAATCTCACTCAAGGTTGTACAATTTTGTTTAACACTTTTGTAAAAAAAATAAGAGATGAGCCACAAAAAAAATGAACGAGCGCATGAAGGAAAATTGGCTTGCCAATACAGGTGAGTTTATGTTAGCATGAATAGCAGGAGATATGGCAGACACGAGCTTAAAATACCATGAGTTTGGGGACGGGATGTGGATACGCTGCAACAGCCGGGGGTGCTTCATGAACAGCCCCGTGCTGAAGGCCATCGCGGAGAAGTACATAGAACATGGAGGTCGGCACATCGTGGTGGATTTAGAGTTATGTCCCGGGGTGGACTCGACCTTCATGGGGACACTGGCGGGAATAGCGCGACGCTGTCTGAGCGCAGGCGGCGGCGTAGAAATAGCGGGAGCAACGGAGAGAACACGTGGAGCCATGGAAGGGTTGGGTCTGGACATGCTCATAGAAATCGACCCGCCGGAAGCAGCGTGGCAGCAGGACATCGCGACGCGGCGCACTGTGCTTGCGCAAGAAGAAGCTCAGGAAGGAGAACACGAAGAACCGCTCAGTGAAATGCAGCGTACGCGCCACGTGCTTGAGGCGCACAACACGCTGCGCTCGATGAACAGCGAGAATGACGCGGCATTCGGGTACGTGTGCGAGACCTTGCAGGAGGACCTGATGCGCCATGAGAAGCAGTGCGGGGATGAAAGCTGATACCCCCGAAGAATACGCGTCGCAATACCGAGGCTTGTTGCAAGCTGTGGCAGACGGCTGTGGCTTGACAGCGGAAGAAAAAACTCTCCAAGCCTCGCCAGGGCTGAGCGAAATGGAGGTGCAGAATTTATGGGCCGTCGGCATGTTTGGCCGTGAGTGGGAAAGTGAACATCACGGACACGTCAGCATCCTTCATTATGGGGAATGGAATCGGTCTGCCGGACCCGACTTCCTGTACGCCGAAATCAAAATCAATGACCGACTCGTACGGGGTGACATTGAAATTGATCCCAATGTGCAGGCGTGGGAACAACATGGACACGGCGCCAACCCGCGCTTCAATCACGTGGTGTTGCATGTGGTGCTCACGCCGCCGCCGCCGGGCTGGTTCACGCGCAATTCCATGCACATGGAAGTGCCCGTCATCTACCTGAGCCCTGAAAAGATACGAGAAGCCTTGAATATCCAGGAACCCGCCATCGATGCCATCTGTGGTCGCGGAGGCTGGGGTGATCGCACCGAGCTCTGCGCATGCCCTCTGGCGGACATGACGCCCGCTCAAATTGAAAGTCTGCTCCTGGCGGCGGCGGCTCACCGCATTCAATGCAAACGTCGCCGCTATCGCCGCAAAGCGGCTGTGCTTGGAGAGGCTCAGGCCTCGTACGAAGCATGGGCGGAATGCTTGGGTTACAGCGCAAACAAAGAACCGATGATCATGCTGGCGCGCCGCGCGCCTCTGAACCGCTTGCGCGGGCTGAATGCCGAAGCCGTGTTGCTGGGCACAGCCGGATTTCTCAAGCCCGTGCTGCCGAACCGCACTGAGGCCGAGGCTCGTGAATACCACCGTCACGTGTGGGATGCCTGGTGGAAAATAAAGGATAACTTTGAGCTCGCGGAGCAACGGAAACCCACGTGGCAATTCACCGGTATACGCCCTCTCAATCACCCGCACCGCAGGGTGGCCGCTCTTGCGGTGAGCGCCGCCCAATGGCATGAGATAATGCCCCTGCTCCGCGCAACGCACTCCAAACAACTCGTCGACTCCTTGTGCAACTTGAACCACCCATTCTGGGAGCGCCACAGCATGCTTGATTCCCCCGCACTCCAGCGTCCCTGCGCACTGGTGGGACGCGAGCGCGTCAAGGATTTCCTGTGCAATCATGTGTACGTGCAAGACGAATCGCGCGAAGCTTGGGTTGCATTCACCTCGTTGATCCGCCCCGCGCAGCCGACCCGCGTCTCCCACTTGACCAAAAGCCTCTTTGGCCAGCGTGATGATTTGCGTGGCATTCTCCGCCATGAATACGCTTGCCAAGCTCTGCTGCAAATCGGCACAGACTTTTGCCGCAACGGCTCATGCCGGAATTGTCAATTCCCAATCCAGCTCAAAGAACTCTGTGTCCCCTCATCATGAGCATCGATGCGACCATGAATGCCCTGCTCAAATCCGTTTCGCGCACGTTCTACCTGTCCATCCACCGCCTGCCGGCAGAGATGCGTGCCGGAGTGAGTGTAGGCTACCTGCTGGCAAGGGCAACGGATAGCGTGGCGGATGCAAAGCTCATCCCTCATGCCGATCGCACCGCCACGCTGCTCGCCATGCAAAAAGCCATTGCCGAATCAACGGATGCCTGCCCTATCCCCGCCGCAATCTGCGCGGCTGCTGACACTCCGGCTGAGGTCACATTGCTCACCCGCTTCAATGAAGCGCTGCAGGCTCTCTCAAAACTCCCGCAGCAGCAGGCCTCTCTCGTGCGCGATGTCCTCTCTTCCATCCTTCAGGGGCAACTCTGGGATCTCTCCTTTTTTGAGGAACACTCACGCGTGCTTTCTGATGAGCAAACTCGCCTGTACACCTACCGTGTGGCAGGCTGTGTGGGGAGATTCTGGACGCGCCTCGGACGCGCCTCGCTGGGAGATGACTTTTGCACAGCAGAAGAGGTCGACGACATGGAAGAAGCCGCCATACGATATGGGTGCGGACTCCAGCTGATCAATATCCTGCGCGACCGCGATGAGGATGCTCGCACACGTGGCAGAGCATACCTGTGCAGTGATCCTCAAGTGTGGATAGAGCGCGCCGAGCGAGCGATGCAAGATGGTCTGGAATACGCCCGACGACTGCGCGGATGGCGAGTGCGCATGGCCTCCATGCTGCCGGCGTTGCTGGGTCTCAAAACACTCGCCAAACTACGCCGCGCCAAGCCGGGCAAAAAGGTCAAAATCTCACGACTAGCGGTCTATGGCAGCATCCTGCGCGCCATCTTTGCATCTTTGTGATGCTTCCCGAATACTCACGTGCCTAAGTTGAGCATGCGTTTGAGGCGTTTCGCCAGCGTCACCTTAGCCGCGCTGGATATGCGATCGGTAAAAAGGACGCCGCGCAAATGATCGCACTCGTGCTGCAAACAACGCGCCAACAAGCCGCCGCAATCTATCTCCAGCACCTTCCCATCCAGCTTGTACAACTTCGCCCGCACGCGGGAAGGACGCGCCACTTGCGAGCGAATGTCGCGCACGCTCAAGCAGCCCTCCGTGCACAGCTCTTCCTTGCCATACGGCTCCAATTCGGGATTGATAAAGACGAGCGGCATGATGCTGCGCATGTCCTTTTGCTCCCCATTCACAGTAATTTTCTCGGCAGGCTCTTCATCTTCGGGAATGTCGATGACAACAAGCTGAATCCCCAGACCCACCTGCGGAGCGGCCAAGCCTATCCCCTGCGCCGCATACATAGTTTCGAGCATGTTCACCGCCAAGGTATTGTGCTCCAACTCCACTTTCTCCACCCTCGCACATTCCTCGCGCAGCACATGATCTCCATACTGTTTGATCTCAAGTAGCATCTCGCCTGCTATTCTACCGCTGCCTCATGCTTTGTCAAGCACAACACGCGCGCCCTAAGGCAACCGCATTAGAAAATGCGGTTGCTATTGACGATCGATGACTTGCAAAGCGAGCTCGCAAAATGATCGCCGAAATGGGCGTAAAGTTCATAGCCTCGCTCTGTCTGCTCCAACAAGTCGTCGTCCATTCGAACGCGCCCCGGTTCAAAGAGACAAATAACCGTGGACCCGCCAAAGCAAAAATAACCTTGCTCGCTCCCCATTGGCGCGAAACATTCAGGTATGTACGTTTGATGAATAGAACCTACTCCTGTAGCTCCCACGGCGATGATGGCTACATCGCCTATATCCTGCGTGTGCAGCAGAGTGAGTTCGCGTTTGTTGCGCCACAGCCAATCCAACCTGCGCCGCAAGCAAAAGGGCGCCACACTCGCCAGTGGTCCGGACAATCGCCGTGCAGCTTCCGGCACCCCGCTCGCCGGAAAATGAAAACGGTGGTAATCCACCGGACAGAGACGTGAGAGGAGCAAGGCCCCGTGCTCGAATCGCTCAACCAATTTTGCATCGTGGCCCAGTAGCGCAGACAAATTGAAGCTCTGTCCTTTCACATAAACGGCGCGAATGGAGGAGGCGTCTTGCCATCCGCGATGCCGCCCATCCGCCGGCAATGCAAGTAACGGAGCTGAGCAAATGGGACGCGCTTCAGGCTTGAGCTCACGGATAAAAAAGTCATTGAATGTACGAAAGCTTTCCGGCGCGAGCAACATCTCATCTGTATTGATCTCGTAGTCGCGAATAAAAGAGGGAATTCTGCGCGCACTGCGGCGGGTCTCCTGCCATCGTCCCATGAGACGCGAAAATATACCGCGCTTGATCAACAAGTGCAATGCAATTTGCCCGCAGCCCGTATCATAGACCCAACGCAACATGCGCTCACCAAGGATCTTCTCTTTTTCCAGCTGCCTGGTGTAGCGGTTGAAAAATAGGACCGGCCGGGATTCTTTCATATCCGGCGGAGTCTACCATAACTACGCGCCACACGTCAAGCGCTACAGACAGGGCTACCGCATTTTGTGGATTGCAAAATTAAATGCAACAGGTTCTTGGCACAAAAAAGGGTGCCAAGAAGTTCAAAGCATGCTAGA
>CANRNS010000015.1 GCA_947632055.1 uncultured Akkermansia sp. | reverse complement strand
CGAAATCGAGGCAAATTGCTTTGGCATGCCCGATGTGCAAGTAGCCGTTCGGTTCCGGCGGGAACCGCGTGATCGGCGCCTTGCAATGCCCCGCTGCCAAATCCTCGGCGATCCAATCGCGTATAAAGTCTCGTTTCTCCTCAGTTGCCATGCGCGGGATTCTACGTTGTTCAATCGCGAGAATCAAGACTTTTCCTCAAACGCCAGAATAAAAGTGCCATGTTCAATTATAGCTGAACGTACGCATTCTTGCTTACAATCTTGAAACAAACCTGCGCATCTAAATGAAAACCTCATGCCTGGTGAAATCACAAGTACATGGAGGAGCTAATAATCCCTACGAGAGGTTCTGAAACAAAATGAGATACGACTAAAATCAGAACCCTGCCGGTCCGTCATTTACTTCCTTTGACAGCCCTGTTCCAAGTTTCTGTGAAGAAATTACTTACCTTACAATTCAAGTGCTCATCTCTTTTGGAAAGCGATGCTCTCTTCCTGTATGACATACTAGCTTAAAAAGAAGCATTTGTAGTCTGTTTTTCCAATTGATCTATGCTTTGGTTTAAAGCATAGTTTATTGTTTCTGCCTCACAAGTCGCACAATGTCACGTTATTTTGGAAAACGTGCTGGACATCGCTTTCCAAAAGAGATATACTCGCCCCGCCGTTCGGCAGAAACTGAGAGAGCCTATGCGTGTAAAGATATTGCTGATTACCTTTTGCCTGACCCTCTTTGCCAATATTTTGTGTCTGCCGTTGTGGACCGAATATGATTACAGCAGTTTTGTTCGCACTCTTTTCAACGATGAAGCTCGCCTCGATGTGGTGTATTCCGGGGAATTCACAGCAGTGGAACCCTTTCGGCTCCAATGTTGTCCCCAGCCTGTTGATACACTTTATTGGTACGGGTGCGGGGATGAGGACAACAACACGAGGCGGGCCAATCTCACCCTGAGAGCACGGGGCGAATGGCAAAAGGTTACGCTTCAGCTTGAGGCTCTTCACGATGGCACGATAACCCTACTGATGAGGGGGCCTGACGTAGGACCTGATGCGCGTAATGAGTATGAGGAGCCCTTCAATGTGTTAACCGACTGGAGGAATTTAAAAATCAACGGCAAGCAAATCTTTACCGAGTCTAAGACGTTTTCCTATGTGGGGGATGTCGATCGATCCGTTCCGGTCGAAAAGCAGGTGCCACCTAAGTTTAACCATGACTTGATGTTCGACGAGCCCGGGAATTGCGCCTATGAGGGGGACTACGCCCAATCCTTTTCTGTCAAGAAAAATGAGCGTCTTGAAATTGAAGTTGAATTCCGTAGGCATCGTGTTTCCCTCCGCGACTTCACCTGGTTGAAATCCGGGAAAATTCGTTATGTTGTTGCGGGGAATCTCCTCTTTTTCTTCCTGCTTTATCGGTTGCTCCGTCTCCTTGAAAAGCGGAAGAGACATCTCCAACCCTGCAACGTGATATTCACGGTGGTGTTCTTCTTCCTTCTTTTTTTTCCAATGACACATATCACTGATGCGGTGAGATCAGTGCGGGAAAACAGAATGCTATATGAAAAGCCAGCGTTTAAACATTTCTTTGAAAGGAATTCCGACTACGGCAAAAGATACGAAGATTGGTTAAATGATCATTTTTCCGGACATGATGCTTTAATTCAACTGCACGATTCTATTCGAAACGAATTGTCCATTATTTTGCGTGGAAAAGGTACTATTTATTTTCCTCAAGATGATTGGTATTTTGATGTAAACTCCCTTGCCAATAAAGATTATCTACAGGCAACCCAACAATCAATCGTTAAGAATTTGGTTCAACTGAATAAATTCTGCCAAGAAAACAACATTAAACTTTACGTGCTAGAAGTCCCTAGAAAGGAAAGCGTTTATAAAAATATCATCAAAGAAAAATACGGCTTTAATGAGTCGCCTCTTGTTCAATTCTCTCAAATACATGACGACGTTCTAAAGAAAGTAAGAAAGCACCAAATTCCCTACGTCTATCCGTACGACGCACTTTGCGATGCCTCAAAACAGGATCTTGTATTTTTCAAGCGTCTCCATCATTGGACGGATTGGGGGGCATATATTGGATACAGCGAATTGATGAAAGAGGTACAGCGTGATTTCCCGGATATACCTGTTGTTTCTCTCAACGACTGCAAAAAATCCAGGAATTGCCTCATCCGCGATGATTGGTCAAGAAATTATCATCCGGGATATTTCAAAAGGGCATTTAATCTTAATCAACCGCCTGTAAACGGTGTTGCATACATCTACTATGATCACAAAGATGCTGACAAAATAGAGCTGAAAGTCGGAAAGAGCACCAAAGATTTCACCTATCCTAAGGGCAAATACAATATCATGCTGATGGGCACATCCCAGAATGAAGATTTTCTCCAATTTTTGCCGTATTCGGCGTTTCGAACAAGATACATCAGATTGAATACCGGTTGGACCAGGGGAATCGATACGTATAAGATCATGAAGTTATATGAAAAGGAAATTCTCTCTTTTCATCCGGATATTCTCGTGATTTCCATTGGACCGGGGCATATGCCATATCTTAGTGATATCTTTTCCACCCAATAAGCCATGTTATTCTCATCCTCAACATTTTTGTTCCTGTTCCTGCCGATCGTCTGTGTCTTGTACCTTTTGGTGCGGAGGGAATTTCGGGACCACGTTCTGCTGCTGGCAAGTATCTTTTTCTATGCATGGGGAGAGCCGCGTTACGTGCTGGTGATGCTTCTCATTATCGTCATCAACTACACCGGCGCGATCCTCATTTCAAAATACGAAAAAAAGAAAATTTGGCTACTCCTTACCATTCTGGGTAACCTGAGCTTTTTGTTCTACTTCAAATATTGCAACTTCTTTATCGAGAACATCAATGAACTCTTCGGCGGGCATATTCGTCTCATCAAGGCTATCATGCCCATTGGCATTTCCTTCTATACCTTCCAGGCCATCAGCTACGTGGTGGATGTCTATCGGGAGGAGGTCGAGCCTCAGAAAAACATCTACAAGCTTGCGCTCTATATATCCCTCTTCCCGCAGCTGGTGGCGGGTCCCATCGTCAAGTACCACGATGTAGCCGACCAACTTGAGCGCCGCACAGTGGACTTCGAGAAGGTGACGTACGGTGTGAAACGCTTCATCGTGGGACTCGCCAAGAAGGTTCTCATCGCTAACACCTTGGGAGCTATGGCCGACAAAGTTTTCTCTCAACCGATCGAGCAGCTGGATTGCGTGACTACCTGGCTGGGAGCAATCTGCTACACCTTCCAGATCTACTACGACTTCAGCGGATACTCGGATATGGCGATCGGCCTCGGCTCCATCTTCGGGTTCAAGTTCCTGGAGAACTTCAATTATCCGTACATCTCGCGCAGTATCACGGAGTACTGGCGACGCTGGCACATCTCACTGGGGAGCTGGTTCAGGGATTACATGTTCATGCCGATCATGTTCCTGCCTCTCGCGCGCAACACGGTCATTTCACGGAGCTACAGGTGGATGATGAAAAAGGTGGGCAACAAAACAGCCAATGCGCTCATGACGTTCGTTGCTCTCCTGATCGTCTGGTTTTCGACCGGGTTCTGGCACGGTGCGGGATGGACCTTTATCGTGTGGGGGCTCTACAACGGCTTCTTTATCTTTGTTGAGACCCTGACCGGATGGAACCGGGACCGGAAAAGTGTCGGTGGCAAGGCGTTGCAGCATTTTTATGCGATGCTTGTGATCATCCTGGGGTTGGTCATTTTTAGGTCGGACACCATGCAGTACGCCTGGCATTATCTCTTAACCATGTTCGGCGCAGAGAGCGGGGAGAGCATTTACCGTCTCATCTACTACGTGGATCGTCCTGAGATCATTGTTCTGGTCCTGGCCATTGCATGCTCGATGCCGCTGTGCCGCAAGATGCTGGAGGTAGAGGGGAGGAGCCAGCTGCGGATAGCGGCGGTGAATCTCTGGCTGCTCGCGCTCTTCGTCCTGTCGGCTGCCTCTATCGCCGCATCGACCTATAATCCGTTCATCTATTTCAGATTCTAACCGTACGTGTAACCAACCGGGGACGCCCGCAATCATCACCACAAACCTTATCACCAAACCAACCACACTACCACCGCTATGAACAAAGAAAAGATACAGCAAATCATCATGGATGTCCTTCGGGATTACTGTGAACAGAATGGGATCGACACACCGGAACTGACGGTTAACACGCCCTTGCTCGGCAGCAAGAGTGTGCTGGATTCTCTGGGGCTGGTCAGTGTCATTATCGACATTGAAACGGCATGCAATGAGCAGGGGGCGGAAGTTTCCCTGGCGTCGGAGAGCGCTATGTCCGCGCGCATCAGTCCATTCCGCTCCATTGGCTCGCTCTGCAACTATATAGCTGACCAAATAGGCATCACGGAGTGATATGAACCGGGTCATCATCATCACCGGAACGCGTAAGGGGATAGGGAATTACCTGGCGCAGTGCTACCTTGAGGAGGGAGATATTGTGTATGGCTGTAGCCGCCGCGCCTGCGATATTTCCCATCCCAATTACCACCACACCTGCCTCAATGTGGCGGATGAGGAAGCCGTTGTAGCCTGGGTGCGCGATGTCCACAAGGAGCAGAAGCGCATCGATGTGCTCATCAACAACGCCGGGATCGCCTCGATGAACCATGTGCTGCTCACCCCCGGCTCAACGGCGCAGAAGGTGATGGGGACCAATTTCCTCGGGACCTTCCTCATGAGCCGCGAGGTGGCGAAGTACATGATGCGCCGCAAGCAGGGGCGTATCGTCAATTACTCCACCGTGGCCGTGCCGCTCAACCTGCAGGGCGAGCTCGTATATTCCGCCTCCAAGGCCGCTATCGAGCAGCTCACCCGCGTGCTGGCAGGGGAGATCGGGCAGTCGGGGGTGACCGTCAACGCCGTGGGGCCCACGCCCATCGACACGGACCTCATCAAAAACGTCCCCGCCGAGAAGATCCGGGCGCTCATCGACCGACAGAGCATCAAACGCTTCGGAAAGTGCGAGGACGTGAAGAACGTCATCGATTTCTACCTGCGCCCGGAGAGTGACTTCATCACGGGGCAAATCATCTATCTGGGAGGTATCAACTGATATGGAAAACGCACGTTTAATCTTCCCCGCCGGAGAGTACAACTACGCCCGGCTCCATGAGCAGACTGCCGCGTACAGGGAGCGGCTGAAGGAGCAGGCCGTGCCCGGAACCGTGGTGGCGCTAGTATCGGACTACACCTTTGAAGCCATCGCCCTGTTCTTTGCGCTCCACGAACTTAAGGCGATCGTCGTGCCCATCACCACCCGCGTGGAGGAGGAGATCGAAGGCCGATTGCAGACGGCGCGGTGCGAGGTGCGGATCGATATTGCAGATGGTGAGCTTAAGGTGCAGAGCCTGAGCCCATCTACTGAACGGTTCGAACTCGTGAAACAGCTCAAGGAACGCGGACATTCCGGGCTGATCCTCTTTAGCAGCGGGTCGACGGGGGCGCCCAAGGCGATGATCCACGACCTGGACCATCTGGTGGACTCCTACAAGGGGAAACGCGGGAAGAAGCTGGTGTTCTTGATCTTCCTCATGTTCGACCACATCGGCGGTCTCAATACGCTGCTCAACTGCCTGGCGATGGGGGTGACCATGGTGTTCCCGGCGGATCGGAATCCCGAACACGTGGCTCAGCTCATCGAGCGGCACAGGGTCAATGTGCTGCCAGCCTCTCCCACGTTTCTCAACCTCATGCTCATCAGCGGAGTCACCGAGAGGTACGACCTCAGCTCGCTGCGGATGATCACGTACGGCACGGAGCCGATGCCGGATAGCCTGCTGGTGAAGTTGAAGGAGGGGTTCCCGCGTGTGAAGTTCCTGCAGACGTTCGGCACGAGCGAGACGGGCATCACGCAGACCACGAGCAAAGCCAACTTCATCAAGATTGATGATCCCGGCACGGAGTACAAGGTGGTGGACGGGGAGCTGTGGCTACGCAGCAAGACGCAGATCATGGGGTATCTCAACGCCTCCATGGAGCGCTTCACGGACGATGGGTGGTTCAGGACGGGGGATCTTGTGGAGATGGGGAAGGATGGCTACATCCGCATCATTGGGCGCAACAAGGAGATGATTAACGTGGGCGGGGAAAAGGTGTTGCCCTCCGAGGTGGAGTCTGTCCTTTACCAAATGCCGGGCGTGCTGGATTGCACCGTGTACGCGGAGAAAAACCCCATCACGGGGCAGATGGTGGCGGCAAAAATGCTCTTCAACGAGCCGCTCACCGCCATGGAGGCAAAACGAAGGGTGGTTGACTTCTGCAAGACCCGGCTCGCCCGCTACAAGATTCCCGCCAAGGTGGTCGTGCTGAAGGAGGACGAGCATTCGGAGAGGTTTAAGAAGAAGAGGATTGTCGATTGAATACGACGAGGTCGCGTAGCTGACGAGAGGCGAAGCATTGGCTCCAGGTAGTGAGCTTTTTGCTTTATGGGAGCATCATGCAAATTGAGGATTGCAAAAATAAATGCAACAGATGACAAAAGGAGTTGAGGTCATGCGCGGAGAGGATCAAAGAAGTGGCGGAAGGTTGAAGGCGTGGGCAGTGCGCTTTTTCAGATGAGAAACATGAGAGGCATTATTTAGATTTTTTCATCTATGCAGATGTCAAATGTCAGAGCTTCATCCCGATCTTTTCGTACAGCGTAGGCGGTGCAAAGCCTGCTCGGCTTGTCGTCGTTGACAAGGATGCGCTCCCCCATGGGCGCCCCGTAGATGATGTGATCGTAGCGGATGCCGTGTTCATGCAGGAAGGCTTCCAACGCCGGTCCGTGCTCCTTCTTGCGGCTCGTGATCAGCACCACCATGTCTTCTTTCGGCAACTGCGCAAAGAACTCCTGCACTCCCGGCAGCAGTTCATCCCCGCCGTTCAGGTGTCCGTTGTGCACGCAGAGCGTGCCGTCCACATCCAGAATCCAGGTGTGCGGCAAGGGCGAGAGCGTGAGAGATTCAGGGGTCATGCGCGCTGTTCGTCGAGGTAGGTTTGCAGTTCAAGCAGCCCTTTGTAGAAAGCTCCGCAGATGGCATCGTAGTCCTCCCATGCGTAGGTAGTGAGACTCAGCCAGATAATCGCGTGCAGCAGCTTGATCTTGCGACGATCTGCTCCGCATAGCTCGAAGAAGTCCTCCTCAAGTCCTCCCCATCCGTTGGAGACGATTTCAAGCTCCACGTCCTCTCCGCGTATCTCCAGAGAAAAATTCTTGCGATTGAACTGGTCATAGTCTCCCACGACGCTGTAGTAGAGCTTTGCCCAGTCGTAGTCCGCATCACCGAAGAGAGCCGTCTTGCCGAAGTACCCACGCGGGTCGATGAGCACCGGACGCACCCCCTCCGTTTCCAGCAGCATGTTGTGGAAGGTGCAGTCGCCGTGGATAAAGTGGAACTCGCTCGGGAACATACGGCGCATCTGCTCCACGACCTCGTCTTTGATGGCGTAGATGTTGCGGCAACGCTTGCCGTTGATGGTGACCCATTCTTCCTGCGCGAAGGGGACGAGTTGCTGCACCTTGGCGAGGCGGTCGAAGGTTTTGGTGATGTAGTTGTTCTCGCAATCCGCCTGATTCGCAGGGACGGCGGGGGCGAGGGCATGCAGCTGCTTGAGGGCATCCACGATCTTCACCAGCAAGGCCCGCTTGAACCCGCGAGTCAGGAAGGCATACTCATACACATTCTTGCCGCGCACCTTCTCCATCACCAGCGGGGTGTAGCCGTAGATCTGCGGGATGTTTTCATAGCCCAGCTCCTTGGCCTTGCGGTACCAATTGCCTTCATCCACGGCGAGTTTTTCACCCTGCTCGTTGATGGGGTACTTGATGACCACGTCGCCCTTGAAGTCCACCTTGTTGAACGGACGGCATTTCGGTCGGTTCAACTCGTTCTGGAAGTAGGAGAGCATGGTGCCTACCTCCAGCCCGCCATACATGTCCAGCCGATGGAAGGAAAAATCTTTCCCCGCCAGGTAGCGCACAAACTCTCCCTCTTGCGGAACGTCGGCTATCTGTTCCTTGTCGCGGAAAATGAACATACCCGCCACACCGTTCTCCGCAGAGGCCTCTTCGATGAACTGACCGTCGCGGTACGACCAGCGGCACGGGAAATCCTTGGAGATGCCCAGGTAGTTGCTCTCGATTTTTTCCGGGATGCCTGTCACGTCCGAAAGAATGAGGTCGCACCATATCAGCATAAAGGGCGCCCCGGACGGGATGCGCTGCAGGGCCTCGGCAATGCCCGAACAGGTTCCCTTGCGCGTGGCATCAATCACTTCGTAATCTGCCTCACAGAACGCCGCCAGATATCGTTTGAAAGTCTCCTTCTGGTAGTCTGCAATGATCAGGAACTTCGCCTGAGGGTAGCGCTCAAAGAGATGAAAAATCATCGGACGGTTATCCACCGGCACCAGAGCCTTCGGCTTGTTCGTGGTGAGCGTTTCCAATCGCGAGCCTCGTCCGCCGGCCTGCACGATGATGTAGGGGATGACTTGTTTTTTCATTACGCGGTGCTTAGTTGAGGCCATACGAAAATAGGGTTAAAAAGTGACGAAAAGATTGAGTCATAACGTCGAATACGGTTCATCCTGTAAGCTGTGCATCATTTCAATATTTCTTTCGCTTCTTTCGCCTCTTTGATCCGGTATCGGAGTTCTCTCTTTTGTTTTTTGTATTTGCGTCGTTTGCGCCCAAAAGTAATGTGAGAGAAAAGTCTCACTATCCACCAATTTCGTTTAAGTTGATTGAGATTTTTGATGTCGGAAACAACGGAAAGACGAATTCCATTTGCATCACACATTTCATCCTCAGGCAAAATAATCTCGTTAATTTCTAAACCAAATGGATCATAGAAATTGTAGGACAAAAAAAGCCATGTGAGTTATACACAACGGTCATGTCTTTGCATAGGAAACACAGGAGATCCGTATAACCTGATCTCCTTGCCGTTACATGGCGACAATGGATTCCCAGCCAAACAGCCTCTTCCATGGTCATGTCCACCCGTACGGCGCAGCTTGCTATCTCCATTGGTTTGATGCTGCTGACAACGACTTTGTATCCCCTCTCCGTCCAGATTCGAGACTCATTTTCCCAGTAATTTTTCCCCACCTCGGCATTGATAGGGCAACTGAGAGATTGGGGGGATAGTAAAACAATTTTCTCAACAGGTGCTATGGTAGAGATTTTTTCAAGGAACCTATCACTGACGGAGATATGTTGAGCTGTTGGTCTTTGGAAACAGTCCAGAACAGATCCGTTCATATGAAGCATGTGTGCATAGAGCTCCATTGTATGCATAGGGGAGTTTGCATATTGGTATTTCCTGTAAGCAGATGAATTGGTATAAGCAACGAATATTCCACCCCGACGCGGACGAGGACATAAATTAGACAAAGCGGCAATTCGTTTATCAAAGCTTTTCGTTTCGCTGTAGTCATAATCGATAAGTTCATACTCCTCGATTTCAAACAATCGCATGATGAGTTCCTGGGAGGGGCGTATCAGGCAGACAACCTTTGCATTTGTTTTTCTCTCAAATTCCCTCACAAAGCCGACCCCTGAAAAGGTATCTCCGTAGTGTAGGGGGTAAAAGAAATAGTATTTCTCCGGATCAAGCACAAGATCCTCAAGGCGAATTTTTATTTTTTCGGACATAAAAGTTAAGCGTTACAGTCCTGTTCCCTCAATCATCAGATTCAACCCAAGACCCCTGCCAGTATATCTCTTTTTGAAAGAGATAGTCAAGT
This sequence comes from uncultured Akkermansia sp., assembly GCA_947632055.1. Lineage (GTDB taxonomy): Bacteria > Verrucomicrobiota > Verrucomicrobiia > Verrucomicrobiales > Akkermansiaceae > Akkermansia. Next base: position 22,188 of record CANRNS010000015.1, on the reverse strand, counting down.
TCCAAATTATGCGACCCTTGAATAAAAATTGCTAGAGGAAATTAAACCAATCGAAATTGTTTCCACGTATCTCACCTTATTTTGAAAAGGCGCTACCGTTACCCCTTCATTAATATCATGTTGCCTCCATATGTCTGACTATCTCTTTCAAAAAGAGAAGGACATGCCAAACGACTAATGAAATGGGGGAGGGAAAAGAATAAATTAGCGCATTGAAAATGAGCGCCTAAAATGTTCCTGATTTACAGATTTGAATCCCGAAACGGGCATCACGCAGACCACCAGCAAATCTTCGACCAGCAATTTCATCAAGATCGATGACCCCGGCATGGAGTAGCAGCGAAAATGCTTTTCAACATGAGCAGCCTCGCCCGCTACAAGATCCCCGCCAAGGTGGTCGTGCTGAAGGAGAACGAGCACTCGGAGGGGGTTAAGAAAAAGAGGATTGCCGATTGAATACGACGAAGTCGCGTAGCTGACGAGAGGCGAAGCATTGGCTTCGGGTAGTGAGCTTTTTGCTTTATGGGAGCATCATGCAAATGCGCTTTCCGATGATCAACGATACCATCGGACAACGCTATGCAGTGGCCTCTACTCTCCAAACGATTCTCAAATTGTGCCGGGGCTTCATCGAGAGGTGTTGACTTTCGGTCTATAATGAACTTGCGATGTGCAAAAAAATGAGGAGGAAATGCAGGACAACTAAGACTGGTAAGAATCGGAATAGGTGGTATCATTGAGTGAGTCATGAAAGAGTTGACAGTGCCCGGTATGATTCATCGTTTACATTCTCTTGATGCCCTTCGCGGACTGGATATGCTCTTCATCATCGGGCTGGACGGCGTATTCCGCACGCTGTCTCCGCTTTTACTTTCGGAAGAGGGAGTGCAAGAAATACGGCGCCAGATGGGGCACTGTCCATGGGATGGACTGGCGTTTTATGATCTCATCTTTCCGATATTTGTGTTCATCAGCGGTGCATCCATGTACTACTCGTTCGCCCGGGCTGCTGAGAAAGAAAAGAAACGACTTAACCTCATTGCTAAGTTATGGAAGCGTGCACTGATTCTGTCCGTGTTCGGTTGCATGGTGAATGCGTGGGAAATGAGGGCCTCCCTTACATGGCCGGTTCAGTTTGACGAGTTGCGCTATGCATCGGTACTGGGATTAATCGGCATCAGTTCTGCATTGGCCGGCAGCGCTGTCATTGGACTACGTAGGAAATGGGCAGCGCCGATACTGGCTACGGCAATTCTTGTAGTTGTGTGGTGCCTGCAGGCATTCGGCGGCGATATGACTCCTGATGGATGTCTCAATGCTAAAGTGGATGCTGTGCTCTGTCCGGGTGTTTTGTATAGCGGCAGCTATGACCCGGAGGGACCTCTTTGCATCGTTTCGGCGTCAGCGCTGGCCCTGATGGGTTACTGCGCCGGGTGGCTAAGCAGCTGGACACATTCCATGTGGCGTCAGGCAGCTGAGCTCATCCTGTTGGGCGGATTTTGCATCGTGATCGGATTGCAATGCGGCGTTGTCATCAAGGGAATATGGACGCCATCTTTCGTACTCGTGACAGGGGGCATAGCATACTGGCTCCTGGCGTTTTTTCGCCTGCTGTGCGATGGGTGGAGCAGGGGAGAAAAGTTGAGTTTGCCGTTGCGAATTGTGGGCATGAACGCCCTCTTTATCTACCTCATCAATCACTTGCCCGGCTACCCTCAACTGTGCGCCGATGTATTGCTCCCCATTTTCTATGTCCCATCTGGCTCTTCCTCCAGCATCTTTCTCGCGTCTATTACGCAATTGGGGGGATCATGGCTCATCTGCTATTTACTCTGGAAAAAGGGACTTTTCATCAAAGTATAAAAAACGGCACACCCGCAATGAGGAAAGTGCCGTGGAAAATGGGACAGGTTGCTCCGCCGTTGTCCCGATCTGCGCAAAGGGCAGAGATCAGGACTTGTAACGCAAACGCTTTTTGTGCCGGTTCTGGCGCATGCGCTTGCTGCGTTTATGCTTGTTAATTTTAGCCTTTCGCCTTTTTTTGAGGGATCCCATAGTGTGTAATTACTGGTTGATGAAGTTTGTTGCAGCGGCAGAGCGTGCCCCCACATGACGGCGGCATATATATACCCGTTTGGTATAATTTGTCAAGTGCATTTTGGAATTTACGTGCGCTTTTCTTGTCAGCGTTTACCACGGCAAATGCGTCGCAGGCGTTGACCTGCGACAAGAACGGGGATAAGGCCCATGAGGAAGAGGTAGGTTCCATTGCGCCAGATCGTGGACACGGATCCGGCATCAGTTTCCTGATCAATCCAGCCGAGCGGGGGGGCTTGGCGCGGGGAAAGGAAAAAGCCTCGGTGCTCGTTAAGACGGGCGTCCTTGCGAGCTGTTTTCACACCTTCACTGACGGCAACGAGACGGCGATTGGAAAAGAAGAATTCGAGGGGCTGGTTTTTAGGAGTGATGCTGCGCGCTTCCAGTCGTTTTGTGAGAGCCAGGAGACTGTTTTCATCTCCGCTCAGGGCCGTTTTACGCGTGCTGCGCAGAATACTTTTGGCTTCATCAGCATCGCGGGCCGTCGTGTTGAGCAAGAGGGCGGCGCGTTGGATGAAGCGCACATCCTCATCGGAGCCATGCACTTTGAGTTCATCGCGCACACGATCGATGCGACGATTTTCAATTTCCCATAGATTATCAGTACTTTGCGTCACGAAAATCATCTCGAAAGCGTAGCGCAGCGGACAAAACTCTGCAATGAGCGGAACCGGGCGTGTAAGGATATTGTGCGTGGTTTCATCCTGGTAGGCGACACGGTGCCGCAGGTTGGAAAGAGCCTGGTTCACCTTTGCCGGCATAAAATTCGGCACATCGGGGGCAAATTCATTCATTTCCTCAAAACGCACCAGAGCGCCCGCCAGCAGGATTTGCGGCACCAACAACAATGGCACCACATTGAGCGCTGTACGCTCTGAACGTACAAAAGCCGACACCATCAGAGAAAGAGCTATGCCCACAAAAGCCGTGAGCACCATGATACCCAGGTGCTGCCAAAACATTTCATGAATACTCAAAAGGGCATTGCCCACCAGCAGATAGAGAGCGCACTGAACGGCTGCTATGCCAGTGATGACCAGGCATTTAGCCGTCAAATAGCCCGCGATGAAGGGACGGTAGTTGCTCTCTCGTCGCAGAAGCAGCCTATCCCTCAAGATCTCGCATGCGGCATCGGTTAGGCCAAAAAACATGGCCAGCACCAGGGAGAGAAAGAGATACTCGTTGATGTGAAGCGCCTTGTAATAAGTATAGGGAGTGTCGCTCGCCGCTCGCAGCGTTCCCGCTATCAGCAAAGCGAGAAGAGGTCCCTCCAGTAGAAGAGCGTAAAGCCCCATGCGGCTGCGCAGACGCCCCAGAAGTGTGCGCAGCACCCATAGGTTGAATAGGCGCAGGAGCTCGGGAAGGCTTCGCCTCGACATCTTCTGTATGCTTGGGCGGGGTGCTTGCTCCGCTGCATCCGGCGAGTTATCGTTCGTTTGCGGCGGCGTATTGCGAGGTTCGCGCGTCTTGCGGTAGGTGTAGCTCTCGAAGCGCTCCTGCCACATACCCGGACTTGGGTTAGGACGATCCCCTAAGCGCGCGTAGGGAGCCTCAAGCACCTCAAACACATAATCCGCCCCGCCCGCCGCAATCGATTCACGGCTCACGTGCAAGCCCATCTCTCGTGCAGCTTCCTGGAAATACTGCACCATCTCCGCAGGGGTTCCCCAAAATGCCATTTGACCACCTGTATTGAGCACCATCACCTTGTGAAAACGGTTGAGAATGCTCTGTGCCGGACGATGCAGGGTGCAGAGCAGAATTCGCCCGGCCGACATGCCTTCCAGCGTTTCAATGACGCGCTCTGCATCTCCGGATGAGAGACCGCTGATGGGTTCATCAATGAGGAAAACCTCTGCTGTGCCGGTCAGATCGAGCCCCAGATTGAGACGGGAGCGTTCGCCGTCCGATATGGTGCGCTCACCGGCACGCCCCACATGTCGTTTGGAAAGCGAACCGAGCCCCACAAAGTTGAGCACTGCGAGCACGCGGCGCATGCGATCAGCATGATTGAGTCGAGGTCGGCGCACCACGGAAGCTTGGTAGACATGCTCACCCACGGTCAAGGCCTCATCCAAAATATCCTCGTGCGGGATAAAGGCGATATGCTGACGCAGCGAGGTGTTATCGGGCGTAAGGAGCTCGCCATTGTAGCACACGGAGCCCATGGAGGGAGAGAGATGTCCGGCCAGCAGGGCGAGTAATGTAGATTTGCCTGAGCCACTGGGACCGAGGATGCAGGCCATTTCGCCGCGCTGCAAGGAAAAATCGATATTGTCCACCACACGACCGGAGCGCACAAAGTCGCGTGTGAGGCCTCGCGTTTCCAGCATGTTGATAAGGCTGGATTCCTCATCCAGCACACCGGCGCTAAAACGGCAGCGCAAGAATTGCACGGGACTCAGCTCAATAAGATCGCCATCCTGCAGCTCTATTTCGCCGCGTACCGAGGATCCCTGCACGGTGAGGGTATGAGTATCCCCCTCCAACACGCGCAGCTTACCACGGTTGGTGGCGCGTGAATAGCTTACCTCAAACACCATGCCCGGCGCCAAGCCCGGTGCGAGCATGAGAGCCCCCGGCTTGTTGGTGTAGGGCAGGTTGGTGACCACTACTTTGCGCGTGCGTGGATCCAGCTGGAAACTGTGTCCAGAGTCTCCGGAATCGTGCAGGTCCGTGAAGGTGTACGGTCCTGTTCCACGCACATGAAAGGGGGTGAAGTAGGTGGTGCATACCGTATCCCCCTGCTGCATGGGAATTCCATCCAGCACAAAGTCGGCGTCTTTGCGCAACACCTCCACCTCCACATGGACGCTGAAGATAATGCGAGCCACGGCGTTAAGCGGGCGCTGGCGGGAGATGGAAATGGAATCATCCTCCATCCCGATATAGCATACGTAGCGCACGCCCGCGTAATAAGCGAGCATCAACCCACGGATAGCGGCGTAGGTGAGACTGCTTTCCGCCAGTGTTACAGATTGGCCGGCGGAGATGGGGATGACATCCCCAAGATGCAAGATATGACCACGCACCGAGAGAGGGACACGAGAGTCGTTGATGATGATAAGCAAGTTCACGCAGCGCAATGCACGGAAACGAACCCCTGCATCTGCCGGTGAAAGCGTTACAACACCCCGTCCCACATTCTCAGAAAAACGGATACATTCTATGGGGGGAGGCAACGGTGCGTTCGGGGTATGAAACAAGACTTCCAGAGCATTTGCTGCGCCAGGGAGGTGCAGTCCTTCCGTCACGCGCGCAAAGAGGGTGGGGTTTGTAAGGTCTCCGCCCACGCGGTGCAGCATTGTCAGAATTTCCAAGGCGAGAGAGTAACGCTCAGCTTCGGTGCGATTGACCGCCGCCAGGCGCAACGTATGCTCCAGCGGATAGGCGGCACGGTAAGCGGTTTGAAATCGGTCGGCTATCCAGCTGTGTTCCACATTCGGAAAATCGTAGCGCAGGATATCCATGGTGGTATCCATATCCTCCATGGCAACGCCATCTATGCGACACATGATGGAGGCAAAGAGGTCGGTGACGATTCCGGCGTGAGCGCGGCGAGTTTCAATCTTGGGACCGAAACGGTGCGGTGAGCGGTTGTAGAGAGAAACCAAGTAGCTGCGCAGTTGGAGTAAGGAGCGCTTGATGGCGGGAGCCCACGCTGCCAACTTCTGGCGTGCTTTTTTCAGCATGTTTCGCCTCCTTCCTTGGCGGCGGGACAGCGTTGCTCCCAGCCGGGAAAGTTCCAACGCTGGGGGAAATCACGGCACTGCTGTGGTTTGACAGGCTGAATGGTGCAAATATTGTCCTCCCCCAGCATGCAGCAAGCGCCATCGGCGGCATCCATGAGAGATAGACCTTGTCTGTTACGCTGTAACCGACAACAAGTGTTGATAAAGTTCTCCTCGGTCATGTGCAGATATGAGCTAATAGCTTGCACATCAGCCTGCGTGAGGCACACATCGCCCTCCCACCGGCAGCAGGCCCCGCAGCGGCGGCAATGGTGTTCGGCTGTTGAAGGGACAGATAAGCTCATTTTCTAATTTCCCACGGTCGATGAGTGGAATTGGTGATGTGAGGGGGACGCACATAGATGGGTTGCGCGGGCAAAAGTGCCAATTTTTGTCGTTCGGCGATGGGAAGTCCAAGCCAGTAGTCAATAAGAGCCTGCGCGGAAGGCACTAACCCGGCATATCGCAAATGAATGTCAGCTTTTGCCAAGGTCTCAACGGATTCAATACTGCGAATATCCTCTCCTTCTCGGATGCGGTCGAGTACCTCTTGCGTGCTGAGCACATGCAGCTCGCCATCAGGAGTGCGCAGCGCCCAGCCTCCCCGCTTCGCATCTGAGAGCACGCTGCAACCAGTCGCTGCGGATATGGGCTCCCACGAGCATAGAGCAACTACGCGCGCCCCACGCACGAGCGCAAGCCCCTCCGCTGCGGCAAGAGCCACGCGTACACCGCCGTAACTCCCGGGTCCGGCCCCCACTAAGATGAACTCGAGCGGATCACCCTTGAGAGCGCGCAACGCCTCCTGCAGAGCAGGAAAAAGAAAGGCATCATGATTTCTCAGAGCAGTCCAGTTGCTCTGCATAGCGGTAGAGCCATGCAGAGCCAGCGAGGCGTGTGCCACAGAACACTCGATCGCGAGAATACTCATGCTGGCAGCGTCAATTTCATAGATACCCACTTACCACAGACCGTGCGCCGAAGCAAGGAAAATCCGGCTTGCTGAGCGGCTAGGAGGGTGTCATCTTCCTGCTCTCGCAAAACGCCCGACACGATGAGTGCGCCTCCGGCAGTTGGCGTCAGGTATGAACGCAAGTGCGGGAATGCGCGTTGCAAGAGACCGGAAAAAAGGTTAGCTACAACCACCTCGGCACGTTCAGATTCATCCGGCTTCCATTCAAAGACATCCGCGTGGAAAACACGTATATTACGAGACGCTCCGTTGCGCAGCATATTGCGCTGAGCCACTTCTACAGCCGAGGCGTCATCATCAAAGCAAAGGGCATGCTGTGCGCCGAGGCGCACAGCTGCCAGTCCCAAGATTCCTGTGCCACAGCCCACATCGATAATTCGCCAGTTTTGCCCACGCCGCACACGAGCCTCATCGCACAGCATGCGCAGGCAAGTGGCTGTGGTGCCGTGATTCCCGGTGCCGAAAGCCCTTTCTGCCGGGAAGCAGAGCACTTGTCGCCCGGGATAGCGTTGCTGCATGGGCAGAACGAGAGCAGGGGAGGAGACTACGACCAGGCGATTACGGATGATGAGGGGAGGGGTGTGTTCCGGCGCCGTGGCCGCCACCCAATCCCTATCCCGAAGTTCACTCATTTCACCGCCAAAAGCCGAGAGAAGGACCGCTGCTTCTGCCACGTGGTCGCAATAACATTCCGCCATCAAGCAACTCGAAGCAGGCACGGCCGTATAGACCACATTACTCACTCCGGCGAGCTGCTGCACCCACCACGCTTCATCTTTTTGCGCTATCTTTTTCTTCCAAATCCACACGACAAAGCTAATGAATCAAATTCAATTCCGCCGCAGAGGCCCCGCTACCCTCTAAGGCAGATGTACCAGTAAAGCGTACAAAACGAGCCTGGACGGGCTGTGGAAAGGCAATGGTCTGCAGAATGGGATTGGCGCGAATGTTCGGGAACTCTCCGGAAGCAACTTCTTTCCACTTCGTGCCGTCCATGCTGATTTCAAAGACATAACGATCTGTCATGGAGTTATAATCATTATTTTGCTTGGGGAGATAGCAAAAACCAGAAAATTGGCATTCTTCGCCCAAATCAATCACCAGTTTCTTTTTCGTGCTTTGCCAGTACGTGGACTCATCGCCATCCCAAGCGTTTTTGGCAGTTTTCATCGTGCTCGTCCACTTACCCGTCGGCAGGTAGTTCCCCTCTCCCGAAGTAGCGGCAGGCGTACCAGTCTCCGGGGGAATTTCATCCGGATAGCGGAGCAGGGAAATCTCACTTATGCAAGGGCAGGCTCGCGCATCCAAAATAGTCAGGCGAACACGATCGGTTGTCACCGGTTGGCTGAGGTGGCGCAGCACCTGGTTGCCAATGGTTTCTCCAGAATCATCAATACACTGCCAGTCGCCATTAACAAAGGCTTCGATGCGGAATTTTTTGACTCGCTGTCCAAGGCGTATCTGCTCACGCAACCGCACCACATCAAAAGTCGTTGGCTCATTCAACTTAATTTCGACCCAGCAATTTTTTATTGTTTTATCCTCTGGGCACCAGTAGGTCTCTATATCTCCATCGGTCACTTTTGCCGCGGAGAATTGTTCTGCATTTCCGCGCACTTCACTCGCCGTTGCATTCGCACCGAGCGCGTAGTCTTTCGCCAGAAGGCGGCGGCGCATTTCTCCGAAAGCACGGAGAGCTGCCAGATCAGCGCTATCCGGTTGACCTTTCTTATTGAGAGCCACATTGAGGATAAGGTTAGCGCCTCGCCCCACACTCTCCATGTACACTTTCATGAGTTGTCCAGGGGATTTGACCTTGGAAGATTGGCCTTCGTGCCAAAACCACCCTGCATGATTAATGGTGGTGTCGGCTTCTAAAGATATCCATTTTTCACGCGGCGAATCCATGTTGATCAGATTCCAGCAGGGGTATTTTACGAAGCCTCGTTCCGATCCACCCCATTGTACATCTCCATTTCTGTCAGCGCCCCAAATGATGCAATCCGGCTGCAAAGTGCGAATGAGCTTCACGATGCGCGGAAAATTATAATAATTTTCTCCTCCAATCTTACGAACTTCTTTAGCGCCCCCATAGTAGCCATCTCCGCCATTGGCTCCATCAAACCAAATTTCGAAAATGGGACCGTAATGGGTGAGAAGCTCACGTATTTGCTTTTCATAAACCTTTAAATAACCAGGTTTACCATAATCGGCATTGTTTCGATCCCACGGAGAAAGATAAGTGCCAAATTGAAGGCCGTATTTTTTGCAGGCCTTTGAAAACTCAGCCACGACATCTCCCTTGCCATAACGCCATGGTGATTTGGTAATGTTGTGCTTTGTCGTTTTGGTGGGCCACAGGCAGAAACCATCGTGATGCTTTGCCGTGTAAATCATCCCCGTCATACCGGCTTGCTTGAAAGCCTTTACAGTCAATTCTGCATCGAAATCGGAAGGAGAAAAAAGGCTTGGATCTTCGTTGCCGTACCCCCATTCTTTGCCGGTAAAGGTATTGATGCCGAAATGCACAAAAGCGTACCATTCCATACGCAACCACTTGATCTGCTGTTTCGTGGGTACAGCTCCGCATGGGGCAGGAGCGGACGGAGCGGGAGCGCCGCTTGCCAAAGAACACGCGGCCGTGGCAATTGCGCATAGCCTTCGACAAAAGGATCGTAAATCAATTTTCATCATAAGTTTAATCTAGAAGTTGACCATCCAGGCTTTGCGCATCCTCATAGCTCAAGGTAAAGAGTCTGCCATTTTCGCGAATTCTGCCGTAGAAAATCGGCTTTTTGTCGGAGGAATCCGAGGGCGCCACTTCAATGGTCACACTGCGCTTTTCGACCTTACGTTCACCGGTGGCAATTTTACGAAAGGCAGCGTCCGTCTCATTCTTTTCGGTAAGCATATCGCGCACTTCCTCCATCGTGGGCGGGATCAGGCGATCAGATGCTGCATCCCCCTGCTGTGCAGCATCCATCACAATACTCTCCAAATCTGAATAATCGGTAATTTCGAGCTGCAGTTGAATAGTAAAAACGGGGTCTTTCAGCGCAGCGAGCGCATCTTCGTCCGTCTTCGGCAACCAACTTCTCACGCGCATTTGTTGCAGGTGGTGCACAAAGTGGTTGGTGCGGTGAGGATTAATACGCGGGGTGACATCTTCTGTCCCGAGCGTTCCTGTCCACTCTTCGCCTATGTAGTCATAGTGCAGCACCAAGGGGGTCTTCATGTAGTGGAGGGAAAGGGTGCGCAGAGCCGAGATGGGGAATTGAGTCAAATTGCGCTTGCGCCAACTTTCCGGAGAAAAGGAAAAGAGCTTCATGAGTTTTGGACTCAGTTTGTAAACACAGAAGGTGTTTTGCTCCATGCCCGCCCAGTAGATGTCGTTTCCTGCGCGCTGGCGTTTCATGCGGAATATGCGCGGCGCTCGGTCACGCACCAAAGGCAAATCCTCGCCAAACAGAACGGCGCGCACTGCACACTCCCGAGGTTGGACAAGCATCAGGTAATCCGGTTGCATGAGTCCAAACTTGCGTTCTGACTCTAACGGAGAATCGTCAGGCTTGAGGTCATGCAGAAAGTCGAGAACAGGTATGCTGCCCAATCCATTGAGGAAAGTCGACACAACCTCCTCGTCGGCCTCTTCAAACGGGCGGCCGGCGACCGAAAACATCCACACATCTTTTGTTTGCCCTTCCTGATCTCCTGGAATCAAACGCAAGATCAGGGGGTAAGGCGAGAACACAGAACGGACGAGCACTTTATCAATATCCTTTTGCGCAATGTGAGAAAAACGCTTGGAGCGCAAATCGGAGAGCGTTATCGGAAGATCATCCCAGTACACCCAATTGATCGAATTTTGAACCTGGGTCTGCACGCTGGCAGGCAATACTGGTAAAGAAAGTATCTCGTTGACGAGTTTGGCGTAGCCTCCACTGCGGTGCATTCGGGGCTCCACGGGCAGAGTAAATACGACCGGGCGATCAGCCGTCGTAGCATAGCAGAGCTGTTGACCATCTGATGACGAAGAGAAAGGTTTATAAACACGCAGTTCCTCTTTCTCGCCATTTTCCAACGTGAGCGTCAGAGTGAGCATCGGTTCCGGAGGAAGCCGCACGTCTCCGACCTCTTCAATACGCACAGCACGCAGTCGATCAAGCAATGCAAGCAACATCTCCGCCTTTTCCTCATCGGCCTCGGTGAGCGTTGGAGAAACAATTGACCAGTGGCTCTGCGCGCTCGCTCGCGTCATTTTCAGTTTCTTTGCCGAACTTTCGGGCTCATCATGGCGCAATACCTCGATCTCCAGTACGCTATCAGACTTGATATGCAAGGGGTGAGCATCCCGAAGTCCTTGCAACCCGTTCCGGAAGATGGAGAGGATGTTACCGCTCACGACATGAATGCGTTTGTCCCGTCCGTAAAAATCGGTGCGCAGATAAGTGGTGGGCAGAAGGTGTTCGCCATCCCCCGCATCGGACAACCATGGAGAAGCGCTGCCCAAGGTAAAACGCGCGAGGGTTGTCATGTCGTGCTTCCCGACGTTTTTTTTGAGCGTGATGGTGTGCGGGGATGTCTCTACGCCAAACTCGCGCATGCTTGCGCGCGTCGTGCGGTTGAGGGGCAGGGTGTCCACCAAGCGAGCCTGCACGGCAAAGGAGAGGATGGCCTCCACGGCTTCCGGGGCCATGCGATCACGAAACGGAGTCATAACCCACCACGTGCCATCGTCTGTCCGCTTGCATTCTATGGTATCGTGTAGATCGCTGATGCGCATCCAACTCACCTCGTCCATGTGGTTGAGGTTTTCCGGTGGAAAAAGCGACATGCCGGGTTGAAAATGGTACCAACCTGTCAACCGTGCCAAACTCCCATCCACAAAAAGCAAGACAGACGCAGCCACGCCCAGCAAAGCGAGAATGAGCAGGAAGATGGTGAGCAGAGCTTTTTTCATGGAACGGCCGAAAGGGAAGGGTAGGGTAGAGCTTCAGTGGCGGCGAGTTTGCCATATCACCAGCGCAATGAGGAGAGCTAGCAAGGGCATCACCAGCAGGGTGAGACATTCCAGCGCACTGCGAGAGTGCCGGTTGAGATCAATTTTCATCGTGAGATCCTGATTGGCACTCTTGCCACCGTATTCGGGGCGGTTGCTCATCCACGCCCATAAAGTATGGAGATAGTCTTGCTGCTCCGTGCGCGCGTTACTGCGCAGCAATATATCTACATTGCCTAACACCAGCAGGGTGCTCATATCATTTGCCGCACGCATGCTGCCCTTGGTAGTGACCGCGCCCAAGCAGAGCGGACCGGGGTTGTCTTCCCGAGGATCAAAGCTAGGTTCGAGCATGGTACGGGTTTCCCCATAATAATCGTGTGTGCTCATGAGCACAGGATAAGTGGTAAGCTTCCGCATTGTGGCTTCATTTTCATCTCCGTGCTCCAAGGTAAAGGACATGGACTGTCCTTCCACATGCGTCGTGCTGTTCCAGAATTTTTTGGTGCAATTCAGTCCTTTGGGAAAGACGGCGGAGATGTCGTAATACGCCCGTTTGCGATCGCGCAACAGAACTCGGTCGCAGTTCGGGCGTATCCCTTGCTCACGCAGAAAGCGGTAGAGGCGGGGTAAACGCGTATTGGTAGGGTCCAAAGCAACAAAAATACAGCGTCTGCCGTTTTCTCTTTCCCAGAACTCGCGCACCACCCGCAGTTCATCATCCGTGAAGTCGACTTGAGGAGATACGATGATGAGTCCTTCCGCATTGTTTGGCAGAGCTTCCATGCCATCTAAGTTGGCCCAGGAAAGTTGCACGTTGAGCGAGGAAACGATGCGACCTATGTTTTCCAGCAAGCTCTGATCATCACGGGACACACCGCCCTTGCCCTCCACCACATACATGTGGCGCATGTCGCCCTCCACCGCCTCCGTGATGGCTGAGCAGACAACTTCATCCATCATCAATGCAACGGCTCGGCGACTTTCATCCGGCAAGGTTTCGTATTTGACAAAGGAAGTGCCTGGGCGGATGCGCACATGTTTACGATCCCCCTTTTCTTCCTCAAAAGTTTTAATGGAGATCGAGGGATCTTTTCGGGCATCGATCACACAGAGATCCTGCTTAAAGTCCACACCGTAAATTTGAGAGATTTCGCGCGCGCGGTTGGGCTGGCGTATGGGGTCGAAGCACTCTAACTCAATTTTACCACCGCCATGGCGCACGTATTCCTCCAGCAAACTGTACATACGTGCATAATTCGGTGTGGATTTTTTGAAGGCAAAAATGATGCGGATGGGAGTTTCGCGATTGCGTATGCGCTGGCTCTTGAGCACATTCATGGTACGCTCGGAGATGGTGTAGCGCTCTTCTTCCGTCAAATCTTTGCGGCCATATTCATGGCAGGCGACATAGTTACACGTCAGCACAATAATGAGTAACAATATCAAATTGAACCAGGCCAGAGGCCGACCTTTGGGACGTTGCGCCTCAGGATTAATATGCGTTGTTTGATGGTGACTCATAGTTAAAGCTCAAAGGGAAAAGGAATCAACGAGTCCAGCGTCGGTAATCCACCACACGCTTCACGCAGGCAAGGGTCAGCACGGCCAAGCTCAGGTAGAGCACAAGGGGGCGTGTATCCAACAACCCGCGCGAGAAAGAACTTACCTGCTCGGTGCAGGACATATAATGGAAAATGGGTGCAGCCGGGAACTCGCCCCACAGCTCCGTGACTCGCCCCAGAAAGTAGTAAGAAATCATGAAGCTCGTGCAGAGAATGCCGGCAATAATCTGACTGCGCGTCATAGCCGAGCAGAATAAGCCCACCGCGATGAAAAATGTCCCGCTGAGGGAAAGAATGGCGTAGGGGCCTATCCAATCCGCCAACAGATAGGTAATCTCCCCATCGGCTTTAATGTTATACCGCCACTCCGTGTAGATGTTGGCCAAATGACTCATCCAAGGATAGAGCAGCATGGGTGTCCACAGCAGCAGGTAGAACGTGTAGGCTGCTAAATACTTGCCCAGGATAATCTGCGTGGTGGTGACAGGCGCCGTAAGCAGCCCCTCGAGCGTACCCTGGCGTTCTTCTTCCGCAAAACTGCGCATCGTGATGAGGGGGAAGAGAAAGATGAAAAAAAACCAGAAGTTGATATTGTTAAGCATGTAATACATGACGCTCTCACCCGTGGCCGACGACATCACTTGAATGACGGCCTGCAGGCAGATGCCTAGAAGCGCCATGGTGCAGGCCATAATCACCCAGCCGAAAGGCGTGCTAAAGTAAATCCTCAGTTCACGGAAATATAAGGTTTTAAGTGTATAAAGCCAGCTCGTGTTCCGTGTGAGGATTGGGTTCTTTGTGTGTTCCGTCTTGCTCATGGAGAAAATTTGTATAGCTTGTGTATGGCTTGTTTCCGAGGCGTTCCGGGGCAGGGGGCTAGTCGTGGCGCGTCATCTCAACAAACACGTCTTCCAAACTCGGGATGTGCCGGGAGATGTGGCGCAAGGGATAATTGTGACGTTGAATGATAGCGGCAGCTTTTTCCCGCGTGTCAGTGCCGGGCTCTGCCCGAACCACGAGTCGTTGCCAACCGCCGGGCAGGGTGCACTCATGGATAATTTTTTTGACTGCCGCTATGGCTGAGAGCTCTTGCATTACTTCTTCCAGTTCCCCTTTGTATTCTATCGACACACGTCCGGCCGTGCGCAATCCCCGGGTCAGGTTTTCCGGTGTATCGGCGGCTTTTATCTCACCGTTGTCGATGATAATGACTTTGTTGCATATCATTTCCACTTCACTGAGTATGTGAGTAGAAAGCAAGACGGTATGTTCTTCCGCCAATGAACGTATCAGTTCGCGAATTTGGCGAATTTGATTCGGATCCAATCCGTTCGTAGGCTCATCGAGAATCAACAGCTCCGGCTCCCCGAGCAAAGCATCCGCTAAACCGACACGTTGCCTGTATCCCTTTGAGAGCGTGTTGATCATGCTTTTTCGCTTGCTTTCCAACCCACAGCGATCCATAACATATCCCACTTGCTGCCGCACGGATTTTCCCGATAATCCCTTGAGTTTGGCCCGGTAATACAGGTACTCATACACGCGCATGTCATCGTAGAGCGGTACGTTCTCTGGCATGTAACCCATGTGACGTCTCGCTTCAAGCGGCTCCTTCATGATATCATGTCCCGCGATGCTTGCAGTGCCGGCGGTCGGTGGCAAATACCCCGTGAGCATCTTCATTGTTGTCGTCTTGCCCGCTCCGTTAGGCCCCAAAAATCCAGCGATCTCATTCAGCTCCACCTCAAAACTCACATCCCTCACCGCCATGATTCTCCCATACTCTTTGTACAAATGTTCTGTGCTTACCATGCTCATTTGCGTCTGCCTTTCCTGCCTGCACCCATTCTATCACACATGCCGCTCTTGACAAGTTCTATCTGGATGTCAGCTCCGATTTTTTCGGGTTCTTATTTTGCATTACATATATTATGCGAAGTTATAAATTTCTCTAATTTGCTCCTGTTTAGTTTATTGTTAAGGAATCTTCCCTTTCCATGCAGCGAAGCTAAAGGAAATGTTCAGCCGATGGCAAGGCACCAAATGGCGATCAAAAAAGTTGGGAAAACGAAATTGGAATCTGAACTTGACGCGCAAGCAGGAAAAGCGTAAGATGACTCCAAGATGGTCAAGTGTAGAATTCAATACAAAGGGACCTTGCGCTGTGAGTTGGAGCATGAAAAGTCTGGGGCGATAGTGAGCACAGACGCTCCAACCGACAACCACGGCAAAGGTGAGTCATTTTCGCCCACGGATTTGATGTGCGCCGCCACAGCAGCCTGCATGACGACGATTATGGGAATTTACGCCGAGCAACATCAATTAGATCTCCGTGGTCTGTGGATTGAAACGACAAAGGAGATGAATGCAAACCCGAGGCGCATCGCTCGCATCACGGTGGAGATGCACGTGCCGTTGCCGGAGAATTCTCCGCATGCAGCAGCTCTTCAAGAATGCGCAAAAGGCAGTCCCGCGATGCGTAGTTTGCATCCAGACATTGATGTTCCGATCATCTGGCATTGGGAAGGATAAAAGTGAGACTACCATGAACCGCCGACTATACATTTATTTGGCTGTGCCGATTTTTGTACTGCTGGGTTGCGGTTCTTTCTTGGAGTCCTTGTTCGGCAATGCGGTGCTGGTGATATCAAGTCTGCTCGTTGTGGTGGCTTGGGGATTAGTATGGATGCGCCTTTACCGCCGCAACGCTCATCCGGAGCTTGCCGTACTCACGGTTCTACCCTATGCAGCGTACTATATTGTGCATGCGACAGGATCACCCGTTTTTTCGATCTACCCGGCATGGGCGAATCTGTACGCACTTTCATGGTTTGGCTTTGCCGCAGTGGCGATTTGGTCGGTTCTGCCCGACTCAAGCAACAAAGGAGAACCTTCCTCATGGCGTCGTGACCCCGTGTTTCTTCTTCTCCTGCCTCTCATCATTCTCTTTTCTCTGTCTTCCTTCACGAATTATTATTCAGCTCTCACTTAATCAACCTTAACCAACAACACCTCCATACAACCTATGTATCGAACAGCCATTATCATACCTGTACTTGCCTTATGCTGTCTGCCGCTTCACGCGGAAGTGACAAGAGCCGGGGTGCGTGTGTACCGCGAAGATTGCACGCCTCCTTTTCCTACGCAGCTTCAGCGACCGCTTTTAGGTCAAACGGGAGAAAAGTCGCTTCATTCTGCACTGAAAACGCCGCCTCCTGCTCCGGCGGCGGCTCCTTCCACCCCTGTCGTGACTCGCAAATCTGCGCCTCAACCGACAACGCCAACACCGGCAGCAACAGCCCCCCCTGCAAAGCCCGTTGTGGTTCGTACCCCTGCGACTCCTCCGGTGGTTTCTTCAGCTCCGGCTCCTTCACCCGCCCCGAAGAAGGCAGCGCCTTTGCCAGCACCGGCACCAGCTCCAGCAAAAGTGGCGTCTTCACCGGCATCGGCAGCGCCTGCTACGCCAAAGCCGACGCCCGCTGTTCAGACGGCTCCGGCGGCACCGCAACAAGCCCCAACTGCCCCTGCCCCCACGCGTCGTCGGCGCCTCCCAATTGCTCCAATGATGAATTGAGAGAATGGCTCCGTCTCCTGTTCCCGGTATTTGATTGCTGATCCATCAGCTTCAGCGCCGAGCTTTCTCTCCTCTCTCGCTCATCTGAATGCCTGCTAAAGAACGTCTGGATCTTCTCTTGCAACGCGCCGGGCTTGTTCCTTCCCGGGAACAGGCCCAGCGCCTTATTTTGGCAGGTGAAGTTTCGGTGGCTGGGCGGGTGGTTACCAAACCTGGAACGAAAGTAGATACCACCCTGCCCCTCTCTGTTAAAAATCCGCCAAAATACGTGAGTCGCGGTGGATTGAAGCTGGAAGGAGCTCTGACGGCTTTCCCGGTATCGCCTCAGGGTAAAGTGTGTCTGGATATCGGTTCATCCACTGGCGGGTTTACAGATTGTCTGCTGCAAAACGGTGCCTTACGTGTGCACGCGGTGGATGTCGGGACCAATCAACTCGTCTGGAAATTACGCACTGACCCACGCGTCATTGTACGAGAGCAATTCAATGCTCGCTATCTGACGCCAGATGACCTCGGTGAAAAGGTGCAACTTATCGTGAGTGATGTCTCTTTCATTTCCCTCACCAAAATCCTGCCAGCGGCGTATGCTTGTCTTGAACCGGATGGGAACATGCTCGTGCTCGTCAAGCCTCAGTTTGAGCTTCAGCCGCATGACATTGGTCCAGGTGGCATTGTGCGCGACCCTGTTCTGCACGAACGCGCCGTCCAAAAAATCCGCGACTTCGTCACCGAACAGCTCCACCGCTCGTGGATGGGGGTAGCCCCTTCTCCCATCACTGGCATGGAGGGCAACAAAGAGTTTCTCGCATGGCTGCGCTAGCATAAAATCTTCCTCTAAGTTCGGCTTGCTCCCGAGTGCAGGCCGTGATAGAATCTGCGCGATATGTTCTATATTACCACAGCCATCGACTACACAAACGGCGCTCCCCATATTGGGCATGCTTACGAAAAAGTGCTTGCAGACGTGTTGGCTCGCTGGCACCGCATGTGCGGAGAGGAAACCTATTTCTTGACTGGCGTGGACCAACACGGGCAGAAGGTGCAACAAAAAGCGGAAGAGGCAGCTATTGAACCGCTCGAATACGCGCAGCAGGTCACGCAGAAATTCACTGCGTTGTGGAAACGCCTGGATATTTCGTACGATGGTTGGGCTGCCACTTCTGACCCACGCCATGAAAAGTGTGTGCAGCGTATTCTTACGGAATTGCGCGACAAAGGGTGTCTTTATAAAAAATCCTACAAGGGATTTTATTCCGTCCGCCAAGAGCAGTTCCTCACCGACAAGGAACGCGGAGAGGACGGACAGTTCGGTTCCGAGTGGGGTGAAGTTATCGAACTGGAAGAAGAGAACTGGTACTTCAACCTCACTGCGCATATCCCATGGCTGCGCGAGTATGTGACCAAACATCCGGAAGTCGTCACCCCGGAATTCCGAAGGCAGGATCTCCTCATGGCCATCGACCGCTCGACCAATGACTTGTGCATTTCGCGCCCCAAGAACCGTCTTTCGTGGGGTATTCCCCTGCCCTTTGACCCGGATTTTGTAACTTACGTATGGTTTGATGCGCTCATCAACTACATCTCATTTGCAGGGTATGCAAGTGATGGAGATGCGAGTCTGCCCTCCTTCGGGAAACTTTGGCCGGCTGCATGCGAGGTCATCGGGAAGGACATCCTCATCCCGGCACACGGCATCTATTGGCTCTGCATGCTGCATGCCATGGGGTTCCCCGATGAGCAGATGCCTCGTTTGCTCGTGCATGGCTGGCTCAACATCAAGGGCGAAAAAATGAGCAAGTCACTCGGCAACATCGTGGATCCTAACGACTTGTGCGACCTCTTTGGTGCCGAAGCCTTGCGCTATTACCTGGCACGCGATACGAAAACAGGTTACGACAGCGATTACGACCCCGAACGTCTGCGTATGATTTATAATTCTGAACTGGCGAACGACCTGGGCAACCTCGCCAACCGTTCGCTCAACATGTGCGTGCGGTACTGCGGGGGTACCCTGCACACGCCTTCCAGCGATGACGAAGCTTCTGCTGCCCTGCGTAAGAGTCTGGATGAAGCGGAAAAAACGTTCGCCCGGCAGATGGACGCTTGCAATACGGCCGATGCCCTCGGCGCGCTCAATGCTCACGTTTCCCTCTGTAACGGATACATTGAGCAAAAACAGCCTTGGTCGCTCGCGAAAGACCCGCAAAAGGCGGAGGAGCTCCAACGCGTGCTCTACCATTTGTTGGAAAGCGTTTCCCACGTGGGCTTCTTGTTGGGCTGCGTGCTGCCGGAAGCCTCAACGCGTTTGCTCGACCAACTGCAAGTGGATGCCAACGGTCTTACCCCCCAGTCGCTCGCCTGGGGCATCCTGAAAGAAGGTCATCAAGTTCAGGTGCCAAGTCCCGTGTTCCCGCGCATTCTCACCCCTGAGGAGAAAGAGAAATTGGCCGCCAAGGCTGCTGCCAAAGCGGGAAAAAACAAGGCATAATCTTCACAAACAACCACATACTACAACCATGAAAGTACTCATCACAGGCGGCGCCGGCTTTATCGGCTCCCACATTGCTGAACATTACCAGGACAAGGCGGAAGAGATTCGCGTCCTCGACAACCTCCGCACTGGCTACAAAAAGAACCTCGACGGTTTGCGCGTTACCTTCATTGAGGGCAGTATTACCGATCGTGCACTCGTGCGCAAAGCGGTGCAAGGCGTGGACTACATTTTCCACATGGCTGCGCTCGTTTCCGTGCCGGAAAGCATGAGCAAGATTCGCGAGACGATTGACCTGAACGTAAACGGTCTGCTTACCGTACTGGAAGAAGCTGCCGAAGCGGGCGTAAAAAAGGTCGTGCTCGCTTCTTCCGCTGCCATCTACGGTGACAATCCCATCGTACCAAAGGTAGAGACGATGTATCCGGAGCCAAAAAGTCCGTACGGCATTACAAAACTGGATGGCGAATACTACATGGAGATGTTCCGCACCACGGGCAAGATCAACACGGGCTGCTGTCGTTTCTTCAACGTGTTCGGTCCGCGTCAGGATCCAAAGGGGGCCTACGCCGCCGCCGTCCCCATTTTTATGGAAAAAGCGCTCAAGGGTGAGGATATCACCATCTACGGCGATGGCGAACAAACACGCGACTTCATTTACGTGAAAGATATCGTGGGTGCGCTCACATATGTAGCAGAGCATCCGGAAGTCACTGGCGTAAACAACGTTGGCTACGGCGGTCAGATCACCATCAATAAACTCGCCGAGATCATCGTAGCGGCCGCCGACTCGAAGAGCAAAATCGTCCATTTGCCGGAGCGCGCCGGTGATGTGAAGCACTCCCGCGCCTGTGCGGACAAGTTGCTTGCCGCCGGCTGGAAACCACAGCACACGCTGGAGGAAGGTCTCAAGACGACATTGGAGTATTTCCGCTCTGTGACTCATTAATTTTACCTCCTGCCATGTGCAGCTACGCGGGCGAGGATTCAGCACCCCTTCGGGCGGCAGACCTCGCCCGCCTTGCTTCCCAACGTGCCGCAGAGCTGACGGCTGACGGCGCGCATCTGCACCCCGTGCTTGCTTCCTCACGCAGGTTGGCAGAACACTTTTGGGGCAGTGCGTGGATGCGCCACCTCGCTCTCTGCGAAGCGGGCGGGCTTTGTCTCTCTCCTGGGCGCACCCTGTTGCGCCACGGCTGTGTCTTGGATCTGAAGATAGCCCCCTGCTCCATCCGTGCTCTCGTTTCCGCGCAGGAACTCTATGAGGTCAACCTCTCGCTTAAACCTTTAGACGATGAAAAGCGCCTCGCCCTGCGCACCGTCTGCGCCGGAAATGTAGGGTCGTTGGTTGCCCTGCTGGAAGGCAAGGCGAACGATGATCTTCTGCATACCCTCTGTGACCCGGAGAACGGCCTGCTCCCCTCCCCAGAGGATTGGCACATGGGTTGTACCTGCCCGGATTGGACAGAACCCTGTCCTCACGCCGCCGCCGCCATCTACGCCGCCGGGGTACTCATCGACCACGATCCTTCCCTGCTCTTCACTCTCCGTTCGCTGGATCCCGCCACCCTCATTGCCCCACTTGCAACCGGAGCCTCTGCCCCCCTCGACCCCTCCGACCTCGGCAAAACTTTCGGGATCGACATCGACCTTTGATGCGCCCGCCTTGCCTCAAAAACGAAGTCACCACAAAGGCTTCTCTCCTTCAGTTCACGCACGCCAACACCGCCGCACGCAGCCGCAAAGCCTTCTCCATCAGCCAGGCAAAGTACTCCTGCCAGCGCTCCTCATCCGCCGGGTCAGCCCCGGGCAGCACCAGTACAGCTTTCCCGTCTTTGTTCGCCTTACCCCAGAGTAATTCTCCTCCCATCGCACAGGCAATTTCGTCGTTGTGAGTCTTCAGTTGCTCGTACAATTCCCAGTTGCCGTCCACATACAGCATAATGCAGACAAGCTTTTTCTGTGCACCAATTCGCCAAACGATACTGCTTGTACCGACTCCAATATGCATTCCATACCCAGTACGAGGCAGCGGTTTTTGCAGGCGGAAAACCTTACTAAACTCGGCATTTTCTTGAGCAGCCTTACCGTCTGCATGTTGTCCGTCTCTCTCTTCCCGTGTCTTCATTCCTCGTCATTGTTGTTTGCTGTTGGAAAAGGTGCCACTTGACTCAGCTTTGAGCGCGTCTGTTATAACCTTGCGCACAGGGCAACCGCATTAGGAAATGCGGTTGCTATTTACGATTGACGAGTTACGAATTACGATTTATTGATCATGTGCGCGTTGCGCAGTTTTTTTGAACCATGAACGTATGCAGGTTGAGTCTTTAGAGCCACCATCGCGATGACTCCTTGTCGTCATGATTTTTGATGCGTATTAACAATGATATCAGTCAACAAGGGCATTTCCTCCGTTGATGAACTTCTTTCAAATGCGGTTGCTCATAATGGGGCAGGGCAAACGCATTTGAAAATTGGATTCATTTTAAGGGAGGAGACAAGAGGGTCACTTATGTCCCAAATCGTTGCCAAACAATATATCATCGAGTACATCCGTATTCCACGTTGCCCTCAGTCTCAGCCTCTGGAGTGGCACTTTTAGTCCCTCATGACGCGACTTGTACTGTTTGATGAGTACAAGCGCGAATCTCAAAACTCTCGAAAAGTTCTCTGCACTGTTTCCTTTCCTCTTGCGTCCTCGATCCTCGTTGAACACTACGTCCAACACCCAATGCAGACTGTTTTCTATCCCCCAGTG
>CANRNS010000014.1 GCA_947632055.1 uncultured Akkermansia sp. | reverse complement strand
GCCACTATTTTACCCCTCTCTTCTCATGACTTCAACTTTTTCTGTCATCTGTTGCATTTAATCTTGCAATCCACAGGCATTAAAGCATAAATGCGCACTCCTCTCCAATTCGACACCTCATTGCGATACCAATTGTCAATAGCTCTGTGATGAGCCATCCATGACCACGCCTGATCATCCTGCTGCGGGAGACTCGCCAAAATATCCGCATACAAGCTCTGCGGCACAATGTAAGCATGTGTAGCAAGGGCCCCATCAATCTGCCAAAGAGAATATCCTCCCTGTTGCCACAGCATGCTTCCCCAAGGGCGAGGCAGCTCCGTGTAGCCTAGATAAAACATCCATTTACCTCTCATCTCCATCAATGCCCGTCTCAATGCTTGACATCCCTCCGTCGTCAATTCGGGCACAGCATCGTCTTCCATGATCAACACGTTGCGCCACCCCTTTTCCTGCGCAAGACGTATTGCATTGCGATGCGACAACATACAGCCCGTCACATTCGCCCAATATCCGTTTCGTTCACCAGTGCGCTTCGTAAACCATGGCTTCTCCCCATACCCCGGCAGTTGTGCCCCCTTCACAGCCTCCAACCGGTGCAATTTTTCCGGAGCTATGACTCCCTCCGCCCTCGCGCAATAGCCTTTCCACCTATGGGCAGCCACATCCATATTGATGCATATAACTCCATCAATCAGATCTTCGTAAGCGCAAATAACAGATACTGAAGACGACGATAACTTCCCCATTATTCTCGTTCAAATTTTTGACCTACTCATTCCGCCCATAGTCATCCTCAAGGCGCTCAATGTCATCCTCGCTCAGCAAATCACCAAATTGGATTTCGAGCAATTGCACTTCCTGGTCGCTTTCATTGGAGAGTCGGTGCGGCGTGTTCTGAGGGATCAGCACACCATCGCCTGGTCTGAGGATAAGTTCTTCTTCATTCTTTTTGACGAGAGCCTCCCCCTGCATCATAATCCAGCGCTCGGAGCGGAATTGGTGCAGCTGCAGGGACATGCGCTTGCCGGGCGCCACAAAAAGCTTTTTTACAACAAGATGCGGGGTCAAATCCAAGACGATCCAACGTCCCCATGGACGAATATCCGCATCTCCGATGCTGTAAGTTTTAGGAATCATATCCTACTTCTCCAGCCCAAGCCAACGGAAGAAAATGTGCGAAGGTTGCATACGCTTGAAGACCTGTCCGAAATCCGTTCCATGCACTCGTTCGCGGACCCACGGCAGCAACAAGGCAGAAGCCAGCTGCACTGCCAGCAAAAGCAGCGCTCCTCCCGCACTGCGCGCCGGAACCGTCGGCACCTGCAACGCAGTGGACACTCGACGTCTGCCGACAGAAAGCATGCGCTTCATCAGCAACATGCCCACCAATCCGGCTCCCACGCCCAGCCCGACTTTCACATAGGAACTCAGCACCCTGAATCGCCCATACACGCTGCGCATCGTGCCAGCAGTAGCCTCCATGCTCTCCACCACGGACACACGCGACTCCGCTGCGCGCGTCAGGAGTTCTCTTTTCCTTTCAGATAGAGTTTGATGCATTCGAGATCGTTTTTGAGTTCTTTTACTGTTTCCGGGGCAACGCCACTAGTTTTGCCGCTCTTGCTAACCAGAAGTGTGACCAATCCGGCTAATGCATTGAAAATAGCCACTGCGAGTGCCGGCGCCCACACGGGCTTAAGAATGGGCAACAACACGAGCGCCGCAGAGATGCAAAACATGAGATAAGCGCACAGCAGCAACGCTACTCCCGCCAATACCCCAATCAGTCGCCTCACCTGGCGATTTCCATACTCGTTAAGTTCCGTCTGGAGCAGCTCCGCGAGCGCCTCCACATGGCGGGTGGCATGAAGCACTGTTTCGCGTACACCGCCCAGCACTGCGCCACCCTGCTCACGCAGAGTTTCCATCTTCTCCGAAGGATTACTCTCAGCCATGGGATGCGGGTAGAATTAGCGGCGACCGCCCAGCAGCAGGCCAAGCAGAAGCCCAACCCCCAGCGCGCCCAGCACGCTAGTCGTCGGGTTAGCTTTCACATATTCCTCCCCAGCGCGGTGAAGATCCTTTGCCTTGTTGCGCGTAACGTCCCATCCCTCGTGAAGCTGGCGGCGGGCGTCCTGGGTGTAGCGGCGCACATTTTCCACCTGATCAGCCGTTGCGCGGCGCAATTTCTCGTACTGCTCGCTGGCAAATTCACGAGCGGCGCTCAGACGGTTCTGCGTGTCGGTAGACGGAGCCGGTTCCGGCGCAGGAGCCGGCACAACATTCGGTTCATTTTGTTCGTTGCTCATAGTGATGTGAGGTTGACGCCATGCGGAAAGCAATTGAACGAGCGGCTTTCCCCAGCGCTCTTTCCCCCATTGTACGCGCAAAGATGACCTTTTGCAAGCTAACTCGATGAACATGACGAAGATTTTAGACTTCCCCCCTGACTGACAAGGGACCCACACTCCACCTGTTCATGGTACGGCATTAACTTTGCCGCAGGGAGGAAGGCGTTGCGCCATGGGCTCTTCCTTCGTGACTTGAATCCCGACTGACGCGGGTGGATGCGCGATCTGCTGTTTGTTGGACATGAACGCAATCCCGCCTTCTTGCGATGTCGCCCATTGGTGGCAAGGGAGTTCACTGTCCGTAAATTGCCCCTCGTAAACGACAAAACATCCTTTAACTTGGTCACACTAGCTCTAAAGGCTTGCATTGTCGACCAGGAAGGAGTACAATGTCCCCGCTTGTGTGCGCGCTGAACGTGCTCATGCCGGGGACGGAATATATACATATATGCGTCACTGACCAACGGAAACAGTTGTCGACTTCGGTTTCCCGCGGCGCAGAATGAAGTCGACATAAGACGAAAACGAAAAGAAAATGAGTATATACAAAGTTGAGTGTGCCGTGGGCGCTAAACCCATGACCATCGAAACAGGTAAAATTGCGAGATTGGCTGATGGAGCCGTTACCGTGCGGTGCGGAGATACCGTGGTGTTGGTCACAGTCGTGAGCGCTACAAAAATAAAGGAGGGACAGACTTTTTTCCCTCTCTCTGTTGAATACAAGGAAAAAGCAGCTGCCGCCGGATTGTTCCCTGGCGGCTACTTCAAACGCGAAGGGCGCCCCACGGAAAAGGAAATTCTAACCTGCCGCATGACGGATCGTCCTCTTCGCCCCATGTTCCCAAAGGGGTACTTCTATGACACGCAAGTGATCTCCCTGCTCCTGGCGGCAGACGGCGAGAATGAGCCGGACATTCTGAGCATCAATGGCGCTTCAGCCGCCTGCGTCATTTCTGACCTCCCTTTTGCCGAACCCGTCGGAGCCGTACGCGTGGGTCGAATTAACGGCGAGTTTGTGATCAACCCCACAAATAAGCAGCGCCAAGAGTCTGACTTGGATCTCGTGTACGCCGGCTCCAAAGATCAAGTCATTATGATTGAAGGATCGGCCAAGGAACTTCCCGAAGAAGAGTTCATCCGCGCGCTGCACGTGGCCCAGGAAAACGTGGCAAAAATATGCGCTGCCCAGGAAGAATTGCGCGCCCAATGCGGCAAGCCCACCCGCGAGTATGAACTCACCGTGGCTAAGCCCGAGTTGCTTGAAATAGGCTACCAAATTGCGGGAGATCGCATTGAAGAGGCCATCTATGCCCCCAATAAAATCCAGCGACAGAAACAAGTAGGAGCCTTGCGCGGTGAAGTGGAAAACGCCATCAAACAAGCCCACCCGGAAGCCACCGACTTCGATGTGGAACAGGTCTTTGAATACATCCAGAAAAAAGCTTTCCGCATCTCCATCATGGAGCACGATAAACGAGCTGATGGCCGTGGCATCAAGCAACTCCGTCCACTTAAAGCTGAAGTCAATGTGCTGCCCAGCGTTGTACATGGCTCTGCCCTTTTCTCACGCGGAGAAACGATGTCGCTCTGCCTGGCGACGCTCGCCCCGATGGAAGAGAAGCAGTACTTGGACAACTACACGGGCTCAGTGGACGAAAAACGCTTCATCCTGCACTACAATTTCCCACCTTTCACCGTGGGAGAGACCGGACGATTCGGCGGACAAAACCGTCGTGAAATTGGTCACGGTGCACTCGCAGAGCGCTCCATTGCCCCAGTGATTCCTTCGGAAAATGATTTCCCCTACGCGATCCGCGTTTCCTCGGAAATTATGGAGTCCAACGGCTCCACATCCATGGCCTCCGTTTGCGCTGGCACCATGTCCTTGCTCGCGGCGGGCGTGCCGCTCAAGCGACCGGTGTCCGGTATCTCTGTGGGACTTGTGACCGAGTTTGAAAAGCCGGGCGACCGCGTTCCCAAACGCTACAAAACGCTCCTGGACATCATTGGCTCGGAGGACTTTTACGGCGACATGGACTTCAAGCTCTGCGGCTCGGCAGAAGGTGTAACGGGCTACCAACTCGACCTGAAGCTGCCGGGTATCCCGCTCGAGATCCTAGAAGATGCCATTCACTTGGCCAAGCAGGGACGCATGCAAGTGCTCGACACCATGTGCGAAGCAATTCCTGCGCCCCAACCGCTCAGCCCGAAAGCGCCGCGCATTGAGACAACTTGCATCCCCGCCGATCGCATTGGCGAGCTGATAGGACCAGGCGGCAAGAACATCAAGGCTCTGCAAGCTGAAACCGGAACCGATATCAATATTGAAGAAGACGGTACCGTTCGTATCTACGGCAACAGGCAGGAAGGTGTGGAGCGTGCGCTCTTTCTCATCGGTCGCATGTTCAAAGAAATTGAAGTTGGTGAAACTTATGAGGGTAAAATTGTCTCCACGAAGGAATTTGGCGCCTTCATGGAGGTACTTCCCGGCAAAGATGGCCTCATCCACATTTCTGAACTTGCCGAAGGCCGCACACAAAGAACGGAAGACGTCGTCAAGGTGGGCGATATTGTCACCGCTAAATGCATCGGCATCGATGATAAAGGGCGCGTCAAGATGTCCATGCGCGCCGCAGCCCGCGACCGCAGGGCCACAGAGGCTCGCGCGTGAGAATCACGACATTTTATCGCGAAAACCGGAGTCCCTTCACCCCGCCCATTCCACGGATGGGCGGGGTTCTTTCTGCAAAAAATCTTCGAAAAGTGTATTTTTTTGATTGCAGAACGATTCATTGTGGTGTAAAAAGGGTAGCGTACAGCCTTTAAACACTCACACTATGTGGAAATACATCGTCATAGCTTCTCTCGTGCTGATCGCCGGCGGGTCTTATGTTTTTTACAAGACTCACCAGGCGCTTGTCTCTGCCGACGGCGAAGTAGCAGCCCTGCAAGCCCAGTACGAAAGTGCTATTGCCAAGAACAAAGAAATTTTCACGGATGAATGCATCGCCGCTTACGCTCGCGCACGCGGCGAGTGGCTCGTGAAATGCAAAGCCGAATCTGAAGAGCAAGAAGCCAAATTCCGGGAAGAGGATCTCACCTACACAACCGAAATTCAACGACTCGAAGCCGAGCTGAAAAGCATGGGAGGCAAGCTGAGTGAGTTTGAAAAGAAGCGAGAGGATCTGCTCAATGCTCTGGTGAATGATGAAGCTCTCCAAAAGGCTCTCTCTGATTTGCAGGAAAGTGGAGGCGAAGTGACGGAAATGGACATCTCAGACGAAGATGTGCTCGCCAACCTTGCTACCAATATCAGCATGCTGAAGGCAAAACGCGACGAGTTCACTGGCGAAATTGCCAAGGATGAATCCTCCATTCAAACTCTCCAGGCAAACAAGGACAGTCTGCTTGCTGCCATTAAAAAAGAGAGAGATATAGCGCATGAACGCCAAGCTCGCCTCTCCCCTGAAACGCTGAACTGCAACGTGGTTCTGGCAGACCCTACATGGGAGTACGTCATCGTGGATGCAGGGGCAGATGCCGGCGTTGTCATCGGTTCGCGCCTCGTCGTGATGCGTGGTGAGCGTAAAATCTGTGAGATGAATGTGACGCTGGTGGAAGGCAACCGATCAAGCTGTGATATCGTGATGAACACCTTGCTCACCGGCGAAGCTGTCAAAGTGGGCGATCGCGTTGTTTCCTTACGTCCCGCTCAGAAAGACTAAGCACCCCTCCTCATTCCAGTCATGAAAATCGTCACTTACATCCTGCTCAGCTGTGCCGTGGTACTAGCATTGTTCGGCTACTACTACGCATCCAACCAAGAAACCACCATGCGCGTACTGGTAGGAGCTCGCGCCGGGTTCACGGAAGACCCGGTGGGCATGGTTCTCACCAACAAAAACCTTGTAACCGAGGCCGCAACAATTGCTAAAACACGCAGTGACGCGCTGAAGGCAAACTCCTCCCGTCAAGTCGAGGCCACCAACGCTGTAGAAAAAATGGAGGACGCGCGCCGCGCAGCTGAAGGCCACAAGGCAGACTTGGAGCGCGCGCAAGCGAACCTCGAGGAAGCCACCAAGGATCACGAAGAAGTTTCAAAGAAAGAAGAACAACTGCTCGCCCAGCTGCAAAGCGTCCCCGGGTTGGAGGATGCCGACATGGAAACTGCCGTTGATACCTTGCACGGCATTGTCACGGAAAATGCAGAGGCTCTCGACAAACTCAAGGAGCAAAGTCAAAAACTCGTCAGCCAGCGCCAAGATCTCAACAATGAAGTGAGTGCTGCCACGGTGGACTACAACACCAGAAAAGACCAAAACAAACAATTCTTGGACACCTACCGCAAAAACAGCATCCAGTACACCATCGCCGCAGTCAATCCTCGGTGGCACTTCGTCATCTTCAATGCCGGTGAGGGCAGCGGTTTTTACCCCGGTGACAAGACTCAATTGCTGGTACAGCGTAATGGGGTTGCCATAACCACCCTGCGTATTGTGAATGTAAGCGGCGGCCAAGTGGTGGCCGAATATGATGAGAAAAAACTTCCCAAAGGGATGACGCTGGAGGTGGGAGATCTCGTGCTGCGCAAAGTACCGCTCGGTTCCTGATTTTGATACGACAACTATGACAAAACGAACAGAAATCGCGAGCATCCTCCTTGTCCTTGTCGGGCTATCGCTGAGTAGCTTGACCAGTTGCCAGCGGTCGGTGCCGCCAGTGCCGCCCTCAGGTCGCACTGTGGTACAACCAAAGGGCAGCACGGAGATCATGAAGTCGTGGAACCGCACCACGCGAGCGGAAGGGGACGCCATCCTCGGTCCACTGAGTAATGAGAGACGCTAAAGTACGTTGTCCTCATCAACCAACTGTAATGCGTATTGCGCAACGAGCTGCGCTGGTCGCTGCTGAGCTGGAGCGGGCTTTCCCCGACCCTCAAGTGCCGCTGCAGCATCGTGATGCTTTCACTCTGCTCGTAGCAGTTATGCTTTCTGCTCGCTGCACGGATGCACGGGTGAATCTCATAACCCCTGCCCTGTTTGAACGAGCAGGCACCCCGCAAACTATGGCAGCCATGCAACCGGAGGAACTGCGCCGGTTCATTGCGACGTGTGGATTGGCAGATTCCAAAGCGCAGCATCTGGTGCAAACCGCCCGTATCCTTACCGAACATTACGCGGGCCAGGTCCCTTCTTCCTTTGATGAGCTGGAAGCTCTGCCGGGCGTAGGTCACAAAACCGCCAGCGTGGTCATGAACCAGGTCTTCGGATTCCCCGCATTCCCGGTAGACACCCACATCTTTCGTCTGGCACGCCGCTGGTCGCTCAGCCGCGGCACTACTGTGCAGAAGGTGGAGGCCGACCTCAAGCAGCTGTATCCGCAAGATTTGTGGGGCAAGCTGCATCTGCGTTTTATTTTATGGGGACGCAGCTATTGTCCGGCACGCGGGTGCAAACCGCCGTGCGCTATTTGTGCGCGCTTGCTCCACTAAACATCTCCCGGTCCAACGTCGGCGCATACGTGTCCCAAGATAGAACGCGGATCATTTACAATTGGAGAAAAGCGGTTGCATTGGCGCTGATTTCCAAGCAAACGCAGAGGGGCTGAAGTGGGCGAGTAGAAAAAACGTTCCGGCTGCCAGCTCGCGCCCCGGGCACGCTTGCTTTACAAATTACCAATTATCAATTGGTTGCATGAGATTAGAGGATTTTTCTTGGGACAAATGTAACGTCGGCGGGCACGCGTATGAATTTTACTTGACCTTTCAGGTAAAAAGTTGTTTCATAGGTGCCCGACAATTAGCAAGGCTATGCTTGTATCGCAGCTCAAGTCAAAGATTCATCGGGCCAAAGTGACTCGTGGAGATGTGGCGTATGAGGGCAGCATCGAAATCCCGCAGGATCTCGTGGAGGCCGCTGGACTCTGGCCGGGGGAAAAGGTTCTTGTGGCTTCAGTCACGACGGGGAATCGATTTGAAACTTATGTGCTGGTCGGACCGCCTCGCACCGGGCAAATCATCGTCAACGGCGGCGCCGCTCACCTCGTCAAGGCAGGTGAACGAGTCGTCATCATGAGTTTCGCCCTGGATGATAAACCCATCACGCCAAAGCGCATCGTCTGCAACGAACTCAACGAAATTATCTCCTGACACCCTCTGCACTTTACAAGCGTCTCGTTATTCGCTACAATTCTGCTCGCTATGTTTCTGCAATCCGCCATCTATATCATCTTCGCACTGCTGCTTATCGTGAGCGCGCTGCTGCTTCTCGTCGTGCTCATGCAGCGCCCCAAACAAGAGGGGCTTGGAGCTGCCTTTGGCGCTCAAATGACCGACCAGGCTTTTGGCGCACAAACCACCGATGTACTCAAGAAGGGAACTGTGCTTTTTGGAACGCTGTTCATGCTGCTCTGCTTTGTATTGGCTGTGTTGATGAACGCACAGTACAAGCGCAGCCATCCCACAGACCTGACGGATGGCAAGCTGCCAGTAACCGAGCAGCCCGCAACTCCGCCACAGCAGCAAACTGCCCCGCAAACAACCGCGCCGACAAGTGAACCGGCAGGAACAGCTGCTGAAACACCAAGTCCCGCCGAAGTTCCCGCCGAAGTTCCCGCCGAAGTTCCCGCCGAAGTTCCCGCAGAGGCTCCCGCAGAGGCTCAGTAATCTCATTGAACACCTGTCCATGGACAAGTTAGCAGATCAGCTCTTGCTGAAGGTGCATGAGCAGGAGCTTACCCCCGCTGATTGGCAACACGTGCTGCATTCTCTCGTGCACTCCGCAGCTCTTTGCTTCAATGAAATCCACCGGGAGGATGAGATCATCGCCGATGCGCTGGATCGCGAACAGGTGGAATCTACTTACATCGGCTTGGGACTGGCCGTACCACACGCTCGAGTGCACGGTCTGCAGCGTCCTGGAGTCTACGTGGCGTTCAGCCGCTTGGGCATATCCTGGCCAGCAGAGGAAGCGCATCTCATTGTTCTCCTGATTGTGCCGTGGGAAAACCCGGAAGTACACTTGCAGCTGCTCTCCCGCATTGTACGCTGGCGCAAGACTCTTACTGAAGCCGAGCTGTATGCTCTGGCAGAATTCCCGGAAAAGCTAGAGGCCATCCTCTGCACCGAGCTTGAGGTGTAATCGAGTTGATGGAACGGTGTATACCGCGTCACTCATTGACGGCCGCCCGTTGAGCTGCCAAGATTTGCTGGGTGCCGCTGCGTGCCAAAGCCAACATCTGCGCGAGTTCCTCGGACGTAAAGGTAGCTTCCTCCCCACTCCCCTGCAACTCCACGTACTCTCCCCTTTCAGTGAGCACCACATTCATATCTACCTCTGCCGCGCTATCCTCCTGATAACACAAATCCAACAGAGCCTCGCCGTTCACCTTTCCCACGGAAACCGCCGATACGAGCTGCCGCATGGGGTTCCGCTCGAGCAAGCCCTGTTGCAGCATCCGGCGGAAAGCGAGCTGCAAAGCCACGGCTGCGCCGCTGATGCTCGCCGTACGTGTGCCGCCATCTGCTTGCAGCACATCACAATCAATCCAAATTGTGCGCGCGCCGAGCGCCTCCAAGTCAACAACCGCTCGCAGGGATCGACCGATCAGGCGTTGTATTTCTGTCGCGCGACCGTCCACTTTGCCATTATTACTGCGCTTTTTACGCGTTGCCGTCGAATAGGGAAGCATGGAATACTCAGCTGTCAACCAACCTCCTCTCACCCCCTGAACCTTCATCCATCCGGGAACATCATCCTCCACCGATACAGCACATATCACCTGCGTACGCCCAAAACTTACCAGCACCGAAGCAAGCGCCTGCTCCGCCACTCCTACCCGAAATACCAGCTCGCGCATCTCATCTGCTGCTCTCCCATCATTGCGTTTCGTTTTCATGCCACCACGCTAGCACATGTCCGCCCACGGTGTCAAGCAACAACAAACCATCAAACGAAGCATACGCCACATTTGTCCCGATCACATTCCTCCAAGTCCATACAAGCCATTAATGATTGGTGATTTGCAAAGTGAGCGCGTCGAGAGCGTGAGCTGGCGCACGGAAAGCTTTTTCTTCTTTCCCACTTCAGCCCTCTGCGTTTGCCCTCTCTCCGCTTGCCAAATACGTGCAGAGGTGCTATGATACGCGCACGTTATGGCTCCTGCAGCAAAAAAACAAGCATCTTTCAACTTCAAAACGGCGACTGCGGAAGTTGAACAAAAGGGAGAGGGCATCCTATTTTATATTTTGCCTCCGCTCGTGGTAGCTGCCGTGTTTGTGTACTGCCACCTGAACAGCCCGGACCCCGCACCCATCAAACCAACCGCCGTCAAGCATATCAAGTCCAATCCCACATATTCCACCACGGCTCAGTATATCGAAGACGATGAAGATGACGAGAATGATGGCAATGAGAACAACGATGACAAATAAAAAAATATGACTGCTCCTATCACCATGCAATCCGGCGGCCTCTCGGTGCCGCCTCACCCCACCATCCCTCATATCATCGGGGACGGCTCCGGTCCGGACATCTGGCGGGCTTCTCGGCCGGTCATTGACGCTGCGGTACGCGCGGCGTATGGCGATGCGCGCAGCATCGAGTGGATGGAAGTGTTGGCTGGACAAAAAGCGCACGACATGCTGGGCACCTGGCTGCCGGAGGAAACCGTGCAGGCTTTTCGGGACTACCTGGTGGGCATCAAGGGACCGCTCACCACACCCGTAGGTGGCGGCATACGCTCGCTGAATGTCGCGTTGCGCCAGGGACTGGATCTCTACTGCTGCGTGCGTCCGGTGCGCTATTTTACGGGGCTGGAAACTCCTGTGAAACACCCTGAGCTGGTGGATATGGTCATCTTCCGGGAAAACACGGAGGACATATACGCGGGCATCGAATTTGCGGCGGACTCGCCGGAGGCGCAAACTCTGCGTGATTGGCTGAGCGGCGCCTTCCCTGAGCGCGCAGCAAAAATACGCTTCCCGCAAACGAGCGGCTTCGGCATCAAACCCGTCTCGCGCGAGGGCACGGAGCGTCTCGTGCGCGCCGCCATCCAGTACGCCATCGATCACCGACGCCCGAGTGTCACGTTGGTGCATAAAGGCAATATCATGAAATACACGGAGGGAGCATTCCGCGACTGGGGGTACGCCCTTGCAGAGCGCGAGTTTTCCGCCGCCCCATGCGGGAAAGGATCATGGCGACAACTTCCCTGCGGCATCGTCATCAAAGATTGCATTTGCGATGCTTTCCTGCAGGAGATTTTGCTGCACCCGGCGGAGCATTCCGTGGTCGCTACTCTCAACCTGAACGGCGATTACTGCTCCGATGCCCTCGCGGCACAGGTGGGCGGTATCGGCATCTCCCCCGGAGCCAACATCAACTACCGCACAGGACACGCCGTCTTCGAAGCCACGCACGGCACGGCCCCCGCTCTGGCCGATCAAAATAAAGTCAACCCGAGTTCCTTCCTTCTCTCTGCACAAATGATGCTCGGCTATATCGGCTGGCACGAGGCGGCGGACGCCCTCTTACGCGGGGTCCAGGCAGCTCTGGCGGCGCATCAAGTCACAGCAGACCTGGCTTCCCTCATCCCCGGCGCCACGGCGCTGAGCAGCTCCGATTACGCTGAGGCGTTGATCGCTCACATCCTCTCCTGAGGCGCCATGATCGACCCGAAATTTGTGCACGACACCTTCAGCGCCATTGCCGGGCGCTATGGCACAGTAAATCACCTGCTCTCGCTGGGAACGGACATTTTGTGGCGCGCGCGCGCGCTGCAAATCATCGCAGATTGGCGTCCCTCCAAGCTTTTGGATGCCGCCACCGGCACCGGCGATTTGGCGCTGGACATCCAACGCGAATTGCCGGAAGTTCACGTCCTCGGCCTCGATTTCTGCGAGCCCATGCTCGCCATGGCGCGACAACGCGGCCTCTTGCACACGCTGCATGCCGATGCCATGCACATGCCGCTGGAGGACGCCGCTTTTGATGCGCTCACCATTGCCTTCGGTCTGCGCAACCTGCCGGATTACGCAGCGGCTCTGCGCGAATTCCGGCGCGTACTGCGTCCGGGGGGGCACCTGCTCGTCCTCGACTTTTCTCTTCCGGACGGCTTTGCCCGGGCTCCCTATCGCCTGTACCTGCACCAAGTCCTCCCACATTTGGCTGCATGGCTCACCGGCCAACGCTCAGCGTACGACTACTTAGGGCAAAGCATTGAGCAATTTCCGCGCGGCACCGCCATGCTGGATCTGCTCGGGCAGGCTGGCTTTGCCTGTCCCACGCACCTCCCCCTCTGCGGCGGCATTGCCTCAATTTACACCGCAAAGGCTTGATCGCGTTGCTCTCATGACGTTTTGCAGCAGACCGCCAATACGGCGTACAAAAAAAACGAGACAAGACGCACTTTCGGGTGGACAAGGAGCCTGCTTTCAGGTAGGATGAGCCCCGTAAGGGTACGAGGCCTAACAGCTTCTGCCCGCTCGTCTCAACAAGGTTCTCATTATGGCATTCTTCAACACCCCCAAAAGCAACTCGGATCCCGACTTCAAGGACTCCTCCGACTTTTCAGGCAGCTCAGTCACTTCCCCGTGGGACGCCCCCGCAGATGACTCGACCGACTCCGCCTCTTCGTTCTACGCCACCCCGGATTCCGATCTCTCTTCTCCCTTTGGTGAAGCCTCTCCGGATGTTCCCTCTTCTTCCAACAGCAACGTACTCAATTCCGACGTCACTGTCATCGGCACCCTGCGTTTCACAGATGATTTGCTGGTAGACGGCATTGTAGAGGGCGAAATCGTGTCGGACGGCGAGCTCACCGTAGGCGCCAACGCCAAAATTTCCGGCACCGACAAAAACCAGCCGTCCATCCGCACCAAGAGCGCCATTATCCACGGCAAAGTCATCGGCAACGTCGTCGTTTCCGACCGCATTGAACTCGCCTCGACTGCCGAATTGCAGGGAGACGTAACGGCCAACAGGATTTCTATCCAAGAAGGCGCCCAAATTGTCGGACATGTCCAAGTGGGCACCAATCTCGGCATCACCGCTCCCCTCAAATCCACGGCTGCTTCCCCCAAGAAAAGCGCCAAGCGTACAGCCTCTTCAACCTTGAGCGATGATACCTCCAACCTGTTGGTATGATCGATGAGCGGCAAGCCTCTGCGGATCCGGGTTATGTTACCCAGCCGCTAGAGGCGCCGGGAGTTTCCGGATACCTGCCGCAGGGTGGGCGTAGGCGGTGTGACCCGCTTGCGCGTCCGTTGCAACGGGAGCCCCACGTCGTTGTTCCCACGCGTGAGGTTGTATGTTACGAATGCGACAAGGTGTGCCGTATTCCGGCTGCAGCGCTCTCGGCGACCTGTCCCCATTGTTTTGCTCATTTGAGCACGGGCGATGTCACGCTCAAACCCGGTACGCATCGCCTGCATGTGCGCACCTTGGGCAATGTCAAGATACCGGACGGGGTCGAACTTTCTCACCTCGATGTCGTGTGCCACCACCTGCAAGTGGCGGGGTGCGTCAACGGAGCCTTGCGGGCTACCGGCTCACTCACACTGACCGGGCATGCGGCCTTGTCCGGCAAACTCATCGCCCACACGTTGGTGGTGCAGCGCGGCGCAAATGCGCAAGTGTCGCCGGGAATCTCCGTGGAGCAGGCGGAACTGCACGGCGCTCTCTGCGGACTCGTGCACGCGCGGGGACATGTGCGCATCCACGCCACTGGCCAACTCACCGGCCCGTGCCGCGCAGCTTCCCTGCAAATCGACCCGGGCGGCCGTCATGCAGGCACACTGACGCGCTCTGACTCACCAACTTGATTTGACACCATGGATATACGCATCAGCGGCGCTTCGCAAAATACGCTTCAGCACATCGACCTCTGCCTGCCGACCGGGAAAATAATCGCGTTGGCAGGTCCCAGCGGCTCCGGCAAGAGCACACTGGCGCGCGATACGCTTTTTGCGGAGTCACGTCGTCGATTTTTGGATTGTCTTTCTCCGGCTGCGCGCCGTATGCTGGCTCGCCCTGCCCGGCCCGCCGTGGAGAGCATTCAGGGACTGCCGCCCGCCCTCTGTCTGGAGCAGGGCCTGCCTGCCTCCACCTCTCGCTCTGTACTCGGCGGCATCACGGAGGCGCTGGATTATCTGCGCATTATTTATGCCGCAATCGGTACGCCGCATGATCCTGCCACGGGAGAAAAACTTACCCGGCGAAGTCCGGATGAAATAGCAGCTGAGCTCGCCCATTTGCCCGCCGGTACGCGTCTGACAATCCTTGCGCCTCTCGCCGAAACGTTCGGCATGGAGGAAGGGGAGCTGAACGCCCTGCAACTGCGCAAGTCAGGCTACTTGCGCCTGCGTGTGGATGGTCAACTGCACGACCTCGACGAGCTCGAATCCGACCCGCCGTCGCCGCAAGCCACGCTCGAGCTCGTGGTAGATCGCCTGGTGGTGAAACCGGAAAACATCTCCCGCCTGGCGGACTCTCTGCAGAGCGCCCTGCGGCTCTTCGCGGATGAAGTGCGCGCCCTCGTGCAAACCCCGGATGAAGCGCAACCGCGCCTGCTCTGCTTTCACACGCGCTATCGCAATGAGCACACCGGCTTCACCCTGCCCGAACTCAGCCCAGACTTTTTTTCTCCCTATTCGCCGCGTGGGGCCTGTCCAAAATGCGCGGGGCGCGGCGTCCTTCCCAACCGCCGCAACGCCCTCGTCACCTGCCCTTCCTGCGGCGGTATGCGACTCAATCCGGCAGCATTGGCCGTGACGTTGACCTTCGATGACCGAGAGGTCGGCATGGGAGACTTTTGCCACGCAACGGTGCAGAACAATCTCGAGCTCCTGAAAACGCTCACCCTGCCGACGGCGTACTCACGTGCCTTGCAGCCTGCGCTGGATGCGCTGTGCACGCGGTTGAGCTGTCTGACGGAGCTCGGTCTGGGCTACCTGACGCTGGATCGTCCGGCCAGCACACTCTCCGGTGGCGAACTGCAACGCGCGCGCCTCGCCGGACAAATTGGCGGAGGTCTTTCGGGCGTGCTCTACGTGCTCGATGAGCCCACCATCGGGCTGCATCCCTCAGAAACGCAGAAGCTCATTCAAGCGCTGCAACGTCTGCGCGACAAGGGCAACACAGTCCTCGTGGTGGAGCACGATGAAGATGTCCTGCGAGCCGCCGATCTCATTGTGGAAATGGGTCCCGGCAGCGGCCCTCAAGGCGGACGCATCATCGCCATGGGCACCTGCCGCCAACTTATGGAAAATCCGGCTTCTCCCACCGGGGCATGGCTCGCAGGTCGCTGCAAGTACGCGCGCGCAACTCCTGCCCTCGCCGGAGCGCACGGCTGGATCACCCTGCATCACGCCAAGGCCCATAACCTGCAAGATATCGATTTTACCTTCCCCGCCGCAGCCTTCACCTGTCTCGCAGGTCCGGGTGGCTCCGGCAAGAGCACCTTGGTGCACGATTGTCTTCTGCCTGCCCTGCGCGCCGGTCAATTGAGCGGTGCAACCCACATCCTGCGCGCCGTCGTGGTGGATCAGAGCCCCATTGGCAGCAGCTCACGCTCCACCCCCGCCACGGCCACCGGCTTGTTGGATGTGCTGCGTGCGCTCTATGCCCGGCTCCCCTTGTCGCGAGCCCGCGGCTACACCCCGGCACGCTTTTCGCTGAATGTGCGCGGAGGACGCTGCGAGCGCTGCGGCGGTACGGGCTCACTGCAGGTGGATATGAACTTTCTGGCAGATTTGTACACGCCGTGCGATGCCTGCCACGGCGCCCGCTACAACCGAGAAACCCTCGAAGTCACATGGCATGCCAAATCAATTGCCCAAGCTCTCGCCCTCACCGCGCATGAGGCTCTTTCCTTCTTTGCGAGCATCCCTTCCGCCGCCGCCATTCTGCAAGCCATGTGCGATGTAGGTCTGGGCTATCTTCCACTCGACCGCGCGTCAGAAACGCTCTCGGGCGGCGAAGCGCAGCGCGTCAAGCTGGCAACCTTTCTGGCCAAAGCCGCGCCAAACCGCAATTCGCGCACCTCGCCGCAAAAGAAACTTCTCTTCATCCTCGATGAACCTACCACCGGTCTGCACTTTGCCGAAGTCGATCAACTCTTGCGCGCCATCTTCCGCCTGCGAGATGCCGGACACACCATCCTCTGCATCGAACACCACCCCGGCCTGCTCTCGCGCGCCGATTACCTCGTGCAGCTCGGTCCAGGCGCCGGTGATCAGGGCGGCCGTATCGTCGACGTGCGCGACTTGAGCCGCTCCGCGCCCTCTGCTCGCCCATGATCCCTCCAGGGTCCGAGTCTCCTCCGGCAAACGCGCGCTCCTGCACATTTGCGCAAAATCATGGAAAATTTCGTTGACGTTCACCGAGCTTGGGTGGTAGAGTAGAGTCGGTATCAGCTATGGACACTTTCCTCAATATCATCGGGCAACTCATGAACTTTCTGCGCGCGGCGGACCTGCTGCCGGATTTCGTCTCGGCGCGCGGCGTCTTTTGCTTCATTGCGTGGCTGGCAACCTTTCTGGCCCTCATCTCGCTGATCATTTCCTTTTTTGCCAATTTCGACAACGGGGGAGACGCCGATGTGCCCGGGGACAGCCCGGACGGCGACACGGGGGCGTTTTCCCTGCGAGCCATCGTTGGATTCTTGCTCGGACTGGGGTGGGGCGGCTACATCGCCATGCAAAACGGATTCTCGGTGCTGGTATCCACCTTTGCAGGGCTGCTGCTGGGGGCCGTTCTCTTCATCATCATCGTGACCATGATGCGCTTTATCTACAGCCTGAAGTCGGATGGCACCCTGCGCTATGAAGAACTGGTTGGTCTGCACGGCACCGTGTACGTCACCATACCGCCCCATGGGGAACCAGGCGGACAAGTGCAGGTGGCGCACCCCTCCCAACTCGTCACGATGCCCGCCGTCCAGACGGGATCGACCCCGCTTCCCTCTCAATCCTCCATCGTGGTCACGCACGCCACATCTTCACTTCTCACGGTGCAAGCCACCGATCCTTCAAAAAACTAACCTCACCCCACGCAACACCATGTATCTCCTCGCTCAAGAAACTGCCAGCTCGGCGCCCGTCATCGCCATCGCCGTCATCATTCTAGTCCTCTTCGGCACGGTAGCGCTCATTCTGAGCCGCTACAAGATGTGCCCGTCCGACAAAATACTCATTGTGTACGGCAATGTAGGCACGGGACGATCGGCCAAATGCATCCACGGCGGCGCCACCTTTGTCATCCCCGTTTTTCAGAGTTACGCCTTCATGGATCTGAACCCCATCAACATCGATGTCCCGCTCAAGGGCGCACTCTCCAGCCAGAATATCCGCGTGGATGTGCCCTCCTCATTCATCGTAGGCATCAGCACCCAACCGGAAATCATGCAGAATGCCGCCAGCCGCCTGCTCGGCCGCTCGCGTGAGGACATCCGTGACCTCGCCTCCGAGATCATCATGGGGCAGATGCGCGTGGTCATCGCCTCGCTCACAATTGAGGAAATTAACGCCGACCGTGAGAAGCTCATCAAGGGTATCACCGGCGGCGTGGATGTGGAGCTGCACAAGGTGGGCCTCTATCTCATCAACGCCAACATCACCGACATTCGCGACGCCTCCGGCTACATCGCCGCTCTGGGACAGGAAGCTGCCGCCCGCGCCATCAACGACGCCATGATCAAAGTGGCCGAAGAAACCCGCCGCGGTGAAATCGGCAAGGCAGAAGCCCTGCGTGACCAGACGGTGCAAGTCGCACTGGCCAATGCCGCCGCCGTAGAGGGCAACAACGAGGCCCAGATGAAAGTGGCGGACTCCAATGCCAAACTCAAGGTGCGCCAGGCCGAGGCCCAACGTATCGCCCTGGTGGCTGAGCGCGAACAAGCCGCCAAGGCCGAAGAAGCCGGCTACATCGCCAACCGCGAGGCTGAAATGAAGCGCGCCGAACTGGAGCGCGCCACGCAAACCGCCAATGAAATTGTGGCAGCCGAAATCCAAAAGCGCAAGCAGGAGATCGCCGCAGAGGCCGCGGCTGCCGTGCGTGTGAAGGAGGAACAAGGTCGGGCGGACGCCCTTGTCATCGCCAAGGAGGCGGAAGGCAACGCCGCCATCAAGCTGGC
This sequence comes from uncultured Akkermansia sp., assembly GCA_947632055.1. Taxonomy (GTDB): domain Bacteria; phylum Verrucomicrobiota; class Verrucomicrobiia; order Verrucomicrobiales; family Akkermansiaceae; genus Akkermansia. The sequence goes on along the minus strand of CANRNS010000014.1, from coordinate 13,557 downwards.
CAAGGGTGAGGCCGATGCTCTGCTGCTCAAGAAAAAGGCGGAGGGTGAAGGCTTGCAAATGGTTGGCCAGGGTCAGGCCGCTGCCATTCAAGCCGCACTGGAGGCCAAGGCGAGCGGCTTCCGCCGCATCGTGGAGGCCGCTGGCGATGCGCGCGCAGCTTCCGGTCTGCTCGTCACCGAGCAACTTCCCAAAATTGTGGAAACGCAGGCTTCGGCTGTGCGCAATTTGAGCTTCGACAAGGTGATTGTCATGGGAGGCGTCGGCGGCAATGACTCTCAGTCCGCCTCGGTGGGCAGTTTTGTGCAGAATCTCGTCACTGGCACCCTGCCCTTGCACGAGCTCGCCTCATCAGTGGGTGTGGAATTGCCCGGCTACCTCGGTAAAAAAGAAAGCCCCGACAAAGGAAAAAAATAAGAGGATTCCCCTCCCCACATTCGTTCCCCAAAAAAGCGACTCCGACACGCTGTCATCGGCGTGTTGTGTCATGTAAACCGTTTGTGATGGGCGATTGGTAAAGTGAGCGCGCTATGCGCGGGGGTGCGAAATGAACGCAAAACTGCCGACGGCCCCGTGCAAGGTGGCTGGCTGCGTGTGGGGAGTGCGGGTCGCCTTGCGGTTTGCGCTCGTTTCGTCAGAAGGTGATCTTGTAGCCTGCGCTCGCGTTCACGCTCATCCAGCCTTGGCGGTATTCGAACGAGGCGTCCATGAAGACGGAACCGAACTTGGAGCCGAGCGGAACCGTGATGCCGGCGCCGACTTCGACCCCAACAGCTCCCACCTCCGCACTCTCCACTTCCCGCCGCACAGCCGAGCCGATGAGCCCGTTCATCGCCGTGCCGGAACGGTCGCCAAAGTCCGCCTTGACCAACGCCCGACCCTCAATGATCGCATCCCGGTTGAACGTATTGTGGCCGACCACCGCCTGCATACGCGCGCCCATGCCGAGGGTAAACACCGTCTGGTCGATGTCATCCACCTTCAGACCCGCGTCGCTGCCCGTCTCCGTGTAGCCGTTCACCTGCACATGGCGCACTTCGATATTGGCCACGGGTTGCAGCGCAACCGTCCCCTTCTTATTCAGGAGCCTGGTGTAGCCCACTTCGTACAGGGCGCCGAAAGCGTAGCCTTCCGTGGAGCCATGCGTTCTGTAGCTGCCGCCGACGTAATTTACCGTGCGATCCAGGCGAATATCGGCCAGTCCCCCGCTCACCACAAAGGTGTGCGACCACGCCCCGCGCATCGTGCGGGCAAAGCCGCTCAGGTAGAACGTATCCAGGTCACCCTTGGCCGTATCCGCCGCCTCCGTCTTCAAATCTCCGTACATCGCCGTGAGAGCCAGGCCGACAGTCGTGCGCTTGCTCACATCCAGATTCACGCCGAGTGTGCCGCCCCAGCTGTTGAGGGTGTAGCCAGGCAGGTAGCCGTCCGCATCCAACCTGTGATAGCCGTTCTCCGCGTTGATCCACATGTTCCATATAGGCCACTCATCATAGACATCAAAGATCTCTTCACTGCCCATGGTGGTGGTGCGGTTGCGGATGGCTTTCAACTGGCGGTGCAGGTCTTCCACCAAGGCAGGTCCGAGCGTGGAGATAGACGCGCCGGCGCCCGCCGCCAACTGCCCGTCGATGTTCATCCCGGCGTTGTTCTGCACGAGCAAGCTCTGCGTGAACTTGCGCAAGTCGCTGTTCTCCTTCTTCATCAGCTCGCGTCCGGCCTTTGTCGTCGGATCCGCCGCCGACCAGAACATGTCAGCGCCCGCAGCCGCGTTCTTCTCCTGCCCCCCATGACGCATTTGGTTGTTCTCCTGCTTCGTCACGTCCATGTAGACTTGCCCCTCACGTTTCTCATCCGTTTTGAGCGTACCCTTGAAGTAGCCCGAGTACACGCCCGAGAGTTTGCCATCGACCGACTCAGCAATCGTGCCTTGACTTCCATCCCACGTAAAGCCGCCAACGTCAAGGTGATTTTCGGTCAGAAATTCTTCCGGCAATTCGTTGCCGAGATCCACCGTCAGGTTGGCCTTGCCGTCCCCGCCTTTCTTCAGAGCGCCTTTCACTGATTCTGCTCCCTTCGCGCCGCTGTAATGGTAGGTGAGGTTAGAACCGCCATCAAGCGTCACATCGCCGAGATTTGCGGTCTTACCGTCCTTGCTGGCGCGCACATCCAGCTGGCCGCCTTCCTCCACAGTGACCGCCCATCCGGCATCCGAATCCGTTTCAACGCCATCCAAGAAGAGCGAGCCATTTTCACCCACAGTAATGTTGCCCTTGCCGCTCAACGTCCCGGAGAAGGCCCCCGGCGTGCCGTTGTTACCCTCGCCGGTGATGGTGATTTCCGGTTTGGTATCATCACTGCCGCTACCCAACACTTCTCCGCTGCCGCTCAAGCTGCCGAGGTACTGCTCAGAGTCTGTACCAGCTTCGCTCAGATCCAGCGTGCCTTCCACGTTCACCTTGCCGACGCTGCTGACCTGACCATCGTCAGTCTCGCTGCCGAGGGAAGCGCCGCTGCCGACCTTGAGCGTATCGCCCCTGCCGACTTGAACGTTCAGACCCTCATCCACCACACTGCCCTCGCCAAGCTTGAGCTGTGCGCCTCCCTCGTCTTCCTGATTGTCATTCACCGCCAGCGTGCCGGAGCCGTCCCCACTGCGGAAATGCACATCTTTCAGCCCTTCTGCATCTTCACTGTTATTCCCGGCAAAGGTGAAAGTGCCGTTCTTCGCCACATTCACCACGTTGTCGCCTTTCTGCGCCTCAGCGCTTGAGACCTCCACATTGTCCACGGTAAGGTTGCCGTTTTCGACGGTAATCCCGCGGCCTTCGCCCCCATCCTTATCGGCAACCCCAGTGTAGTTGAAGGTGAGTGTACCGACGTGGCTATCCCCCCTGTCCCCCCTGCCGCGTACGACAAGGTCGCCTTCTTCCAAACTCATCTCGCCTTCGACCTTCAATCCCCCATTGCCGGTCGTCGCCGATCCCACGGTCAATGTGCCCTTGCCGGTCTTGTGGAAGGTCACTTCTTCCCCACCCTTGATCGTGCCGTCGAACTCGGTGTCCATCCCCCTGAGGTCCTCCGGATTCGCCCGAGGCACGTCCCCGGGTACATCCGGATCAGACGTCGCCAAGCTGTTGTTGAGCGTGACGTCCATTTCCGTGCCCTCGTTATCGCCGACGGCAAGGGTCGATCCCTCCAACCCGACCAGATTGTTGAGCGTTACTCCCTTCTTTCCACCTTCTTCAGGATCGGGGTCATCTTCGAGAGTGACTTTTAACTCTGTATTCTCATCCACGAAGACGGCAAGCTTCGGGGGCTTGTTGGCGTCGCCCTTCTTACCCTCTACCTGCTCGGCTTTCTTGATGGTGTGGCTGTCACCGATACCACCCTCCTCACTTTCATCCTCAAGCACGAGGTACACATTCGTCGATGCCCCGCGCAACACGAGGTCGCCTCCATTCACCGACATGGTGAAGCCGAGGGCGCTCAGCAGTTGGCTGTAGTTGCCGCTGCGCAGCATGAGATCCAGCAGAGCCTTCTGATCCTCCGGCTCCTTGCTGAATTCCAATGCCCCGCCGGTCACCAGGTGCAGCCAACTCTCTGCGCCTGCATCGCGGTGCCTCTTCAGGATGTCCACCAATCCTTCTTTCGAGAAGTCCATCGTAAAGTAATCATCCGTGCGCGGCGCTGTTCGATCCGGATTGGCCGAGATCTGGTCAATCGTCAGCTTACCGTCACTCCCTGTGAACTCGATCAGGTAATCGCTCAGATTTGAAGATGCTCCGTCCCCGATGTTCTGCTCCGAGAACGTCAACGTCAGCTTCGTATGACCCTCGTCCTCAGGATTGCCGACCTTGATTTCACCGGAGACGTCCTTGAGATGACCGTTCTCGTTGATGGTGATTTCCCTGAACTTGTTGCCTTTCGTGCCACCGACATCCACGGTGACCGGACCCGTCGCCTTCGCAGCGGTGTCCACTTTCAGCGTGACGCCCTCGGTGTTCTCCAACGCTCCTCCCAAACTGCCGGATTTCAGCACGAAGGCGCTCTTCTTGGATTCATCTTCACCGGCATCAAGCGTAGAGCCTGCCCAACTGCCCGCCGTGCCGTCGTCGTCGCCGAGCCATATTTCATGCCCATTGAAGGTGAGTTCACCCATGGCCGTGTTGTCCCCATTCGCCAGCACGAGGATGGCGCCATCCGTTTCATCGCTCAATCCGAGCGTGTCGCCGTACGTGCTGTCGCCGATCTGCCCGGTGAGTCGCAGCCGTGGGAGTTCGCTGCCGCCATGCGATCCCGAAACCGTGTAGTGGACGATGACTTCACCCGTACCCGCCAGGGCCAACCCGAGGTCGCTTATCGTCTGCGTCGCATCCAGCGTTCCCTCCAGCGTCCAGGTGGATTCCTCATCACCCGCCGTGCCCGCATCTTTCGCACCCGCCACCAGCGTGCCCTCAAAGCCGCTCAAGTCGCCCTTCAACGTACCCTTGTACCCGCCCTGCGCATTCGCCATCACGCCGCTGCCGCTCATGCCGCCATCGCCCACGGTGATGGTGAATTCCTTGAGCACACCGTCCGCCTCCTCGCCGCCGTAACCGCCGATGTAGTTGGTCGTGCCATCCTTCACCACGAGGCTCTTCACGGAAATCGCACCGAATGCCTTTGCCTCCTCGGAAGTTCCATCATCCACTCCGATGGCTCGTCCATCCAGCACGAGGGTATTATTTCCCCCGCCGAGGGCGTTGGTCTCCGCCAACTTCACGATGCTGGTCTTGCCGTCTCCGGAGAGCTGCACCGTGCCTTCAAACCTGCTATTATCGGCGCTCAGACGATAGTTGTTGCCCTTCTCCTCCTTCTCGCCGATGATGAAAGCGCCGGTTCCTGTGAACGCACGTGCGACATCAATGTCGGCAGTTGACCCGCCATTCCGCGCAATCAGGTGCAGCGTGGCTCCTTCGCCCGCGTAGAGTCTTTTACTTGGGTCGCCCGGGTCCGATGCAATCTGCACCTCCTGTCCCTCCACAACAATCTCCAACGTGCCTTCGATCGCCTCCAGGGTCCCTTCCCACTCCGGCAGATCCGGGGCATCCAACGATGCCCCTACCGCGTCTCCCTTCTGCCACTCGAAGGTGAACTTGCCGCGCCCGCTCGTGACGAGTCCCTTTTCCACCGCCTGCTTAATGCCGGCCTTGGTCGTCGTGTCGCCGCTCCAAGTGACGGCCAGTTTGTCATTGAGCACAAAGTCGCCGTCGCCGATGTCCTCCTTGCTGTCGCCCACCTGCACGCGAACCACACCCGTGCTGTCGGTTGTGTTCACCTGCCCGGAGAGATCAGCCGTCACCACGAGTCCGCCGCTGCCGTTTTCACCGTACTTGAGCGTGCCGCCGTTGAAGTCGATTAACGTGCTGTCGTCCCCTCCCTCGCCGATTTGAATCGCGTCTGCGTTCGCCAGCTCAAGCCGCCCGCCACTCTGCAGATCCACCTCATGAATATTCTTGTTTTTCAGGCTGAGTTTCAGCTTGGCCTGCGCGTACGAGGAATCAGCGCCCTCTTTACCGACCGTCAACTTATCGGTCACCGTCAGACCATCTCCACTTCCGCCCTGCTTGAAGTTGTAGTCGCCGCTCTCCACCTGCACGTTCCCGGCTTCGACCGACCCATCGATCGTCACATCGCCCGTCTCTTCCGCTCCATTGGTGAAGTAGTAAGTGCCTTTCTTTCTGGTGTCCTCATCGTCAGCATCGTCCTTCGTCCAGTTCTTCGTGAGCGTTTCCTCATCACTCCCTTTCTGGGTCCACACCCTGTTGTCGTCTCCTTCCCAGTACCACTTATTTTCATCGTACGTATGCACGCGCAGCACGAGGGCTGTCCCATTCTTGCGCAACTCAAGATCGTATTTCAGATTGTCCTTAGACTCCGGCAGGTGCAATGCGTCAAAGAACTCATCGATGGTTTCGTCAGTCAGTCCTTTAATGTCCAGGCCGTCCACGAGGTAATAGACGCCCTCCGCAATGTCGTCTTTTCCGCCCAGTTCAAAGTCCAGCTGGATCTTTCCTCCCTCGTCTCCGCCCGTCAGCTCGCCCATGGTGAAGATCGTGCCGCCGATGCCTCTCAGGTAGGCGTTCTCCTTGTTGTGCGAGGCGCGCGCACGACCCTCTTCATCGTACATCGCAATGGTCAACCCGCCCTCCAGGCTCTGCTTATATCCGCCGCCCAGCACGAGTTCGCCATCCTTCAGGATGAACTCCCCGGTGAAATCAACCGCCGCTTCGTTCTGCGCATCCCAGCTCTTCAGTCCCTGGCCGAAGGTGATGCTGCCCTTGCCGAGCTTGGTGAAGGTGTCGTAATTCGTACCATCCCCTTCTTCAACACCCGACACTTTGTGCATCACGAGCATCTGCCCGTTCTTCAGCACAAGGCTCCCGCTATCCACCTGCACCGTATCGAAGTCCTGCAAGCGCAGTTGCGCGCTTCTGAGGTTCTTGTACGCATCCCCGCTGTCGGTGAAGACGAGTTTCGCGCTCTCATCCGCCCATTCACGGTCGGTGTCATCGTCGGCATCGCCCTTCAAGTTCCAGCCAACGGTGGAGTAGTCCTTGTTGCCGCCTTGTCCCGCTCCGGCGCGCAGGTAGCCGCCGCTCAGCGTGATGTACTCGCTTTTATGCCCCTGCTGCTCCCCAAGCTCAAACGTCACCTCGGATCCCACACGCAGTTCCGTGCTGTGCGTGTGCACATGCAATTCGCCGCCCTTTCCATTGTAGTTGTTTCCGGCCACGAACACGCCGCCCTTCAACGTGCCGCTCTGCAGATCCACCACCAGGTCATTCTGCACCGGATGCTCGGGGTCTTCTGCTTCCGTGTCGGTCGGAGTGTTGCGGAAGCTGCCGCCAAAGATGTAGCCGTCCACGAACCCGCCGTTGAGTGTCACGGTTGTGTTGCCCAGTTCCAATTGATCCGGCGCACTATCGTTCACGGAGTAATGCCCGCCGTACACGTTGCCGTGGATTTCGCCCCCCGTGATGTCGATGACGCTCGATCCATGGATGATGAGTGTGTTCGCCGTCTCCGCTGTGTCGGAGGTGTAGCTGCCGCCCACCACGTGACCGTTGATAACGCCTCCCTCAATCGTCAGCTGCGTACCGCCGTATATTTCCAGGCTGTGCCCGCCGCTGCCGACTCCTCCTTCCCCTCCTCCTTCCTGATCGATGAGCACGCTGCCTGCCACCAGAGCCACTCCGTCGTGCAACTTGTCCCCATTCGGATCCGTTTCGCTGCTCAGCGTCACGCCGTCCTTCACAGTGACGTGGGTAACGGTTTCGGTGTACGACTCATCTCCTCCCTCCTGCTTTGTTCCGATAATGGCGCTGCTGCCTGTGTTCTGATCCGCCAGGTAACTGCCGCCCACGACCAAGCCGTTAATGGTTATATCCGACCCTGCGCCGCCGAGCGTCAGGCTCGTGCTGCCCGTGATGGTCGTCTCGGGGCCGTCCAGCTCCTCGACAGCCTTGCCGTACACGTAATCGCCCGCCACGATGTGCGTGTTGATGAAGTCTCCGCCGAGGATGTTCACCTGCGTGCTGCCCTCTTGGGTGTACGTGCCGCCTGCGCTCTCCAGGTACCGCCCGCCCACGATGAATCCGACGGTTGTCTGGTCAACCGTCTCGTATGGCACGTATGGATATTTTGTAAGGTCATATCCCACCCCGAAATGCACATTGCCGGAGACGTTGACAACCGTGTCGCCGGTCATCGTGTCGTTTCCCTCGGCAGTACTGCCACCGAGATTCACGCTACCGCCCACCACGCGCCAATACTCACCGTCCGTCAAATCCACCTCGATATCCGATGTCAACGTTGCCGTGTGCGTGTACTCGGTAGTGTGTTCTTGCCACGCCTGGCCGCCGAACCAGAACCCGCCCGCCACGTAGTTGCGGTAGTTGCCCCCCTCCAGGTTGATCAGGATGCCATCGCTTCCGGTTGCATCAAACTCCGTGACGCCCGAGCCTTCATTGTCGCGTCGGCTCGCGCCGTTGATGACTCCCAGGAAGTTGACGCTCTCGCCATTCTGAGCCACGCCCTTAATTTCCAAGTCCACCGCATACGGGTGCTCCCCGGGCGTATCGGTTCCCGCATACACGAATCTCGAAGTGCGTGAAATGTCTTCGCTTTCGCCCGCGCCCGTGCCGCTGTAGTTGCCGCCCACAATAGCTTTCTCAAAGTACATCCCGCCATGCCATGCGCCGTCCTGGGCGTTGTGGAAGAAGTTTTGGTAGCTGCTCAAGTCCACCGTGATGTTGCTGCTGCCGCTGAACACCATCGTCTGAGTCCCCGTGCCGCTCGTGCCGATCCACGCGTTGCCGCCTACAATGTGGAAGAGCGTCGGATCATCCCCTTCCAGCCCGTCCGATATCTCCACGGTTTTATAATCAGGCGCGCCTCCACGCTCCGTGCGCAGCACCGTGTACACGTTGATGTGCGTGTGCCCGCGGAAATCGTAGTGCGCCTCATCCAGCGATACTCCGGATGCCGTCACGGTGCTGCCGCCCACAATGCCCCCGCGTACGTGGGTGCCATACCCCTCCGACAGGTGCAGCAGGTCCGGCACGCCCTGATCATTGTGCTCCGACGCCCCTTCGTACACCGAGATGTACGTGTTGCCCTCGAAGGTGCCGGCAATGTTCGATACGTGGTTGCCGCCTACGATGTGATCCACGGTGCCGCCTTGCACCTGGATGTGCGTGTTGCCCTTAAACCCGAAGCTCCCACTACCCCCCGTTGCCACGTACGAGCTGCCGCCCACCAGCAGGTGGAAATGCTCCGTCTCCTGCGCCCACAGCGAAATGTACACTCGTGTATTCACTAGATCGACACCTGGTGCAGCATCCTTGTACAGTTTGCCGCCCAGCACGCTCAGTTTCGTGCCATCCTCATTGATGCCAGTCTTGGGGCTCCCCTTGTCCAACCGCACAAAGGTCTTGCCGCCTCTATACCACGCCCCATGTTCGTCCGCGTCGGACATCGCCAGCGCTTCGTCGGCAAAGGATGCGGCGGTATCCTCTGCTTTCAGCAGCTGCGTGAGCTTTTCTCCTTCCGCTCCCTCTTTGTACCACTTGGCGCCCATGTCGCGCATGAGCCCGCTGTTCGGTCCGTTCTTATGGCTACGATCGTCCCACGCCTCGTCCCAGTAGCGCACGGCTGCCTCCCCGGTCATTGATGACAAGTAAAGTTTCTTCTTGCCCTCATCCCCATCTTCCCACGACAACTCAATTTCCCTACCATCCAAGTCCTCAAAGTACTTCGAAAGAGTGTCTTCATCCCAATCTACAATGTCTTCTTCGTTTGCTATGATTCCAAGATAGAGGTAAACAGAGTCTCCCTCCCGCAAGGCCTCATCTATGCTCAACGAAATGGTATTTCCTGTTTCTCCCCACTCACTGAACAAGTCCGCAAACGTGGCCTTGAAGTCCAGCTCAACGAGGTTATCTTCGTCGGCGCCTGCTGAATAATGCAACTCCGCGCCGCTCGCCAGCTCAAGATGTTCGATGGTCAGCTCCCCACCAGCGTAGTCCATCTGCAACCCCTGTCCTGATGCCAAGCTCAAGGTCGAAATGGTGAATGTTCCGTCCCCTCCTGTTTTGCTCAGGATAATTCCATCGCCCGCCAGCGTCACAGAACCACTCAACAATTCAATCTTGCCCTCAGTGCCCTCTCCTCCGCTCACAATATCCCCGCTCAGGGTCAGAGCGCCATTGTCTCCCACGCTCCCGCTGATGGTGCCGCTGTACCCATTAATTTCCCCGAGCGCCAGGGTCTTCGATTTGGCGGAGTTTTCCCCCGAGATTTCTCCCAAATCGAGGTCCCCAGTCCCGGTCACGGATTGGAAGCTGAATGTCTGCCGCCCGGTCGTATCGGCCGACCAGGTGATCTTCCCGGCGGCAGTGTCCTCTTCGGTGTTCTCCCCCAATGTCAGCGTCCCGAAGTTCCACGCCGCTTCACCGTTCCCCGTGTACGTCGCTTTAAGCTCGCCGCCTTTTGACAGGGTGATGTTGTTCGACTCGTTCACGTATGCTACACTCTGTCGCGCTAACTCCAACACGCTGCCCTCCCCGGTGACTTGGATGTCTTTCACGTCCAGAGGCCCTGAGCCCGAAAATTTCAGCGTCCCCCCGCTCACCAGCACCTGCGTGTTCTCATCTGTGGCTGTTAACTGAGTGAGCTCCAGTGTGCCCTCACCGCTCTTTTCCAGTGTGGTGCTGTCATGAAGGGAAAGCTTGATGCCCGTGGCTACCACCGAGTTGGAATCGCCACTCACGTTCACCTCCAGCGTACCATTGCCAAGAATCTGCTGGCAGCCGTCATCTCCGGATGTGCTGCCGCTGAGTTTCCGCACAGTGAGGCGTCCTGTTTGGCTAACAGTCCCCAGCTTCAACTTGGAGTTGGAAACGCCGAATCTCAAATCCGCCAGGAAACCATCGTGTTCATTGTTGCTCCCCTCTACCGTCAAGGTACTACTCACAATGTGAATTATGCCATTCCCGCCGCTTCCGCCCAAGACTTTGCCTTTCACAGTAAAGTCGCCATTGGCAATGTAAACTTGGGCTTCAGCATCGCTGGCATGATCCACCGTCAAGTCTTCGCCAACCGTGGTACTTCCCCTGTGCTGGTAGTACATAACGTGATTGACCGTATTCCCCGTCCCGGGCTTCATTCCTTTCAGCGTCATGTTTCCATCAACTGTCACAGAGGAATTATCAGCCGATGCACTGCCCCCCATTCCCAAATAAATAGCACCCTGCCCGTCAGTCGCCACGTTCCCGGTTACAGTAAGGGTGCAAGCGTTTGTCCCGTCATACACTTGGATAGTGCCGCCCATACCGGCGATATCCCCATTCACCGTGAGACTGCCCACGCCTCCATTGCCGATTTTCAGTACGCTGCCTTGCCCCATGCTCGTGATTCCCGCCAGTACGTTTTCCGTCCCCCCCAGGGTCAACGTTGCGTTTTGCCCCAGCTTCAACTTGCCGCTGCCATACAGGTGCGTTATCGTTGCTGTACATTGTGTACCGCTGCTGCCGTCGGCAAGCTCTAGCGTAACATGATCGCCAAGGTTGATATCCTTAGCAACTCCTCCGCCACCAACGATTTTGATTGTGCGCTCCTCGTTTCCATCAGACGTAATGCTACCGCCATAGCCATCCGCTATGCCGCCAATCCATCCCACATTCACGTTCGCACCGAGCTTTAGCGTGGAATTTGCGTGGAGGTACAGCCCGCTCGCGTAGTCATCCCATGCCACTTTAGCATAAAGGGTCGTACCCTCTCGGACACCGATTCTCCCCGAACCTGTCACCTTTCCTCCCAATTCAACCGTCCCACCGCCGCTAATCCAGCCAGAATCCGCATCCGACTGCATCTGCAACGCCACGCCATCCGTCCCCCCCGCAACAACAAGCGTTGCCCCGGCCCCCGCCGATAAAGAAGCCGTGGTATCCAAACCCTGGCCATTTGACGTCCCTATCCCGAATATGACCTGCCCCACCGTATACGTCTTCCCGTCTCCAATCACCTGGAATATCCCGGTTCCATCGCCGTTGTAATTCTTCAGATCCACCGTCCCTGCCACGTAAGTGTTTGCCTCATTTTCCAACCCCGAAATCTCCACCGTCCCCCCATTCACCACAAAATTTCCGGCACTGTTCTTATCGGTGTCGCTCACGCCTACCATCGTGCCGATATTCAACGCGTTGGATCCCGTCTTGGTAAGCGTGTGCCCAGTCTCATCACCACTCAATTTCAACGTCCCGGTGATGTTGAGCGAATTGCCGGATGTGTCTATGGTTGCGTCATCGCTCAGGACGACGTCCCATCCGATACTTGGCGAAATGGTGCTGGTTACAGCAAGGGTTCCACCGGCAAGGTCCAGGGTGTTGTTCAGGGTGGTGTCCTTCTTTGTAAATCCTGCATAATTACTGTTGAGTTGCAGAGTGCTCCCCTCTTTGACAACAAACTTTTTCAAATGTTTGTCGAGAACTCCATTGAGCGCATTGTCAATGTCCGAATACCGGATACCTAAGATGATGTTCTCGAGTTCCAGAGTGTCCAAGACAGCATCCTCGCCTGCTGAATCAAACAATCGCCTCACAATGGAATATTGACCTCCATACTCCACAAGGGCGTTACCACCACGGAGTACAACGGTGCCGTCACCGCACACGTAGTCATTGCCAACCGAAGAGTCGCTCGCTTTGTTGCCCCATGCATCACTCCCCTGAATGACATCAATCACCAGCTTGCTGTTTGCCTTCACCTCGACCGCACCAAAATGCCGCATCGTGGTGTCCACCTGCTTATCGGTGAAATGCACGGTGGTCGACGTGGTTCCGTCGCCGATAGTAATCCCCACATGGTTACCCTGAATGGCCCCAAATGTTACCGTACCCTCCCCCGTGATGGTGTTGCTCTCCCGTGACTCTCCCGTGAAGCTCACTGCCACGTTGAACGTCGCCTGGGAGCTGGCTTCAGCCCCCCCATTCTGCCAGGTGCCCGCGAGGGTGAGATTGCCGGAGATGTCGATGCCGTTATCAGAAGTTCCTTCGGTTCCGTTGAAGGTGTAGGAGGCACCGTTCTTCGCGCCGTCCTCACCATCATTAGTGCCGACGGTGAAGTCGCGAGTGTGTACTGCGCCGGATACGGTCACGATCTGCGAGGCTATCCCGTTTAGAGGCGCGAAGATGACGTCTGCGTTGCTCTCATAACTGACAGGCGTCAGCTCCTCCCCTTTGTTCCATCCTTCGCCGTCCTCCATCCATGATCCTGCATTTCCACCGTTCCACGTGAGCACGGGGTAATCCTCAAGCGTCACCAAGCCGTCCTGACCCACCGTTAGCCTATACGCCCGCCCCGCATCCGACTTCAGGCTCTGCTTCAGGGCTGCTATCAGCTCGTCGGAGAGCGTCCCCCCATCAGCTGCGGAGAAGAGCCTATAACCTTCCAAGTCGGCGTCCTCCTCTCCCAGCCCGGTGAGGGTGATCGTCAGGTCACCCAGGCTGTCCAATCCACTGCCTATTTCCAACTTTGCGCCGGTGACGGCCTCCTCACCTTCCACCGCGACACTCAACCCGCCGGCATAGGTGATGCCGCTGTTCAGCCCCAGGGTCATGTGATCGGCGAGCGTAACGGCTGATCCATCAGTGGCATCGCTGGCGTTGGTGAACGTGTTCTTCCAGTACTGCGCACTGCCACCTGTCTGATGCCCGCCCTCCGTATCAATGTAGTCGTTGTCTGCTCTGTCTCCTCTGAACCCGTTTGCTGGCGCATCTTTCACGCCACTCTCGAAAAAAGTCGATGTATGAAATTGACCATCGTCCTCCCTATGGATGTCAATGATGTAGCCAGCGTACTTCTTCTCACCGACCTGAGAGGAGTGAGAGGAGGCGGTTCCCGCTGCCTCCGTTTGCTGCTGGACGAGGGCAAGAGCGGCCGCATTGCCTCAAAAATAAAGTCACCGAAGGGACGTAAAAAACGGGGAAAAAGGATTCTCCGAAAGTTTGATGCCT
>CANRNS010000013.1 GCA_947632055.1 uncultured Akkermansia sp. | reverse complement strand
AAAATGCTATGCTGTTGGGTGACCGTTTATTTTGAGGCATCGGGCTTCGGTGACTTTTATTTTTGAGGCATTACGGACTTTCAAACTCGACTGAATCCGGTAACTCGCGGAGCAGGCTAATCCTGTCCCTCAATAAGCGCCTCCTCAGCCAACAATCGGCAGCCGCGCAAATCCAGCTTGCCAGTTGCCAACACAGGTATAGCTTCAACCGGCACCAGATAGCGCGGAGCCCAGAGATTGGGCAACTCTTGCTCGGCAAGCTTGGTACGCAATTCGCTGAGGATGGCATGTTCTTGCGAACTGCGCTGGTGTTGAGGTAAAGCAGAGAGCAACACGAGTGCCTCACCCTTCTGCTCATCCACCACACCCGTGACGGCGATTTGCACCCCATCTTCCGGGGCAAGTTTCAATATCTGGGAAATGGCAAGTTCAATACCCTCGTGCGGCACCATTTCGCCGCCGATTTTGGAGAAGCGCGAGAGGCGTCCGCCAAGCGTAATGAAACCATTGAGATCAAGCTGACCAATATCGCCGCTCTTGAACCAACCGTCCTTGAAGATGCAGTCATTGAGCTCGGGCCTGCCTACGTAGCCGCGAAAGACATTGGCGCCTCGGAACCAGATCATGCCTCGTTCCGTGAGGGAAAGTTCTCTGGTGTCGTCCTCTACATCGGTAATCCGCACGGCAATGCCAGGCAACGGCGCTCCAATACTGCGTTTCACCATACCAGGGACGTAGAAGGCTGACCCAGGCACCAGCGGCGCATCTTGTATGTTCAGGGAACATACGGGAGTCGCCTCAGTCAACCCATAGCCCTCCAGCAAAGAAACTCCGCACTTGCGCTTGTACTCTTCTTCCAGATCCGGCTGCAGTTTCTCCGCACCCACAATGAAATGGTGAATGGAAGCGAAAGTATCCCCATCGGCCCGGCGCAACATGGCGCGAGCAAACGTGGGAGTCGTCGCCAAAAGAGTGAGTTTGTATTTTTTCACCAGCTCGCAGAGCGTCCGCGCCTCCGTTGGATTCGGGTACGCGCAAATAGGGTAGCCACACAGCAACGGAAGCATCAACGTCACCGTGAGTCCAAAGCTGTGAAAAATTGGCAGACTTCCTAAAAATCTTTCATCCTGCAACGGTATGCGGCATGAGCACTGCGCCACGTTGGCCAACACCATGCGGTGCGTGAGCGCCACTCCTTTCGGCTCCCCGGAAGAACCTGACGTGAAAAGCATCACCGCTTCATCATCCCCATGGTGCGCATCCGTATCGCACATTTTGCAGATGACGGATGCCGGAGCGGCCTTCGCCAGCAACACATTGGCAATAAGGGCAGGCTTGGAAAGCGTGCGCAGCAGATCTTCCACCAGGATAAGCTGATCTTGAGGCGGCCACGGAAAGTTGGGCAGCTTCTCCATGAACTTGCGCGCGGTGATGAAGGTTTTGAGCTCAGCCTGGCGCACAGTGCTCTCAAAAGAGGCACGTGAACTGGCGTAATTGACCATCACTGGCGTGATCCCCGCCAATAAGCACGAAAGCAACCCAATCGTGCCTCCCCGTCCGGGAGGTAAAATGATACCGACACGTTTGTCGCCGCGCTTGCGCAGCACTCTCGCCACAGTCATCGCCACCCCGAGTAACTTGAAGTTCGGCAACTTCGCCCCTGTCATCCCATCCACCATTTCCACATTCGGATGGGTGCGCATTGCTCGTACAACATGCGTTGCAAGTGATTCTCTCAAGAGCGGACGCGCGGAAAACAACTCCTCCCCTTTCTCCAACCATGCCGACAGCAAACGCTCGCCCGTTTGCGGCCCCGGCGACAATTTAGGAAGTATATGAAACTCCTCACAGCAATCCTCATCTTCACGCTCACGGTACAGAGTCATGAGTGTGTCGCCGTAATATCCTAAAAACACAGGTACTGGCGCAATATGCAGGCTCCCGACATGCCTCAAGAAAGGCGAGGGAACATCCGCCAGTGTCCCACGCGTCTTGGCCACCTGTCCCGGTAAAAACACCACACTCTGCCCCGCATTCATGTGCGTGAGAATCTGTTCACGCACGGCGCGCGACGTCGTATGCCGAAAATCGAAATACTCAATGGATATATCCTTCGTCTTGAGGTACTCCATAATCTCCGGAGCCGGCGGAAACGTGCTGTCCACCAAATAACACACTTTGCCCCTCAACAAATGGTGCAGCGCCTTCCCCGTACGAATACTCAACCGGTTGGGCATGTAAAAGCCCGGCATCACCAAATTTTCCTGTCCATGTACATTGAGAGATGCTGTCATAGGAACGTGGGCGGATGGTACCAAATTGCCCCCCGTTTGTCAAGCTCGCACCCAATTGCAGGCTTTTCGCTTGCCAAGCAAGCATCAGACTGGTATGCTGTGGGCATGGCAACGGACAAACACATCACGCTGAAGACGAGCAAGGGAGATATCCGGCTCACGGTATTTGCATCCAAAACGCCAGTGACAGCCGCAAGCTTTCTGAACCTGGCAAAGCGCGGTTTTTACGATGGCCTAACCTTCCACCGCGTGATAGCGGACTTCATGATCCAGGGCGGCGACCCGGAGGGGACTGGGTGCGGTGGTCCGGGGTACAAGTTTGATGATGAGTGCATTCCTACGCTCAAGTTCACCAAGCCCGGGCTATTGGCCATGGCTAACGCCGGTTTGGATTGGATGGGACACGGCACCAATGGCTCCCAATTCTTCATCACCCACGTGCCTACCGAATGGCTCAATGGCAAGCATACTATCTTCGGCGAGGTGCAGGATTCCCAGGATCAAGCTGTGGTGAATGCGGTGTCTCAGGGAGACAAGATTATCGCCATCGAGATTCACGATGACTGCACTGATCTCTTTGCCGAGCAGGAAAAGAACATCAGCCGCTGGAATGCCACGCTGGATGCCAAATAAGGCATGGAGTTTGCTGTCCAGGGACTTCGTGTTGCCTACGGCGCGCGAGTTCTGTTTGATGAACTCTCCTTTGTGGTGGAGCGGGGAGAGCGGGTGGCTTTCGCCGGACACAACGGCGCCGGAAAGTCAACGCTCATGAAATGCATTGTCGGTGATATCCAACCGGATGCTGGACGTATCATTCTGCCGCACCGCACACGCGTGGGTTATCTGCCGCAAGAAGGTATCCATCTTTCCGGCACACCCTTGCTGCAAGAACTGCTCAACTCCGTGGGAAGTATTACCGAAATAAGCCGACAGATTAATATATTATCCGCTGAACTTCAGAGAATGAAACCGGATAATCCAGCTTACAGCGACACCGTGGAAGAACTGGGGCGGCTAGAACTCATTTTACAGGGTCATGATGCGCACTCTCTACGCCCGAGGGCCGAAACAATCTTGCGAGGACTTGGCTTTAGCGAGGAAGACTTCACGCGTGATTGCGGCGAGTTTTCCGGCGGTTGGCAAATGCGCATTGCATTGGCAAAGCTATTGCTTCAGGAGCCGGAAATTTTGCTGCTCGATGAACCCACCAATCACTTAGATTTGCAGAGCCAGCGATGGATGGAACATTATCTGCGCGGTTACCGTGGGGCGATTTGCATGATCTCGCACGATGTGGCGTTGCTGGATTCTTTGGTGTCGCGCACAATCGCCCTGCACCATGGGCGAGCTGAAGAATACGCCGGTAATTTCTCATATTACCTGAAAGAGAGCGCTGCCCGACGAGAAGCCCGCAAGAAAGCCGCGAAAAATCAACGCAAACAGATCGAAAAAACACGCGCCTTCATCGATCGCTTCCGCTACAAAGCCAGTAAAGCCGCCCAAGCTCAAAGCCGCCTCAAACAGCTCGAAAAAATTGAATTGATTGAAGAAGAAAATGAGGAAGATGTTATGTCCTTTCATTTTCCCCCTGCGCCAGCGGGTGGCGCCACGGTGGTAGAAATGCAAAAGGTCTGGAAAGCCTACGGTGACATCTGCCTGCTGAAGGATTTTGATTTTCGCATGGAAAAGGGCGACCGCATCGCCATCGTTGGCGTGAACGGCGCCGGTAAATCTACTTTTTCTCGTTTAATTTCCATGACGGAAGCTCCTGATTTGGGCGAGATTAAGTTTGGTCACCATACCCGCGTTGCTTTTTTCTCCCAGACGCACGCAGATGTGTTGGATTCCACCCAAACGGTGCTTGAATGTGTGGAAAGGGCAGCCTCGCGGGAGACTCTCCCTATCGTTCGGAACATATTAGGCTGCTTTCTGTTTCGCGGGGATGACGTTTTTAAGCGTATTGGAGTACTCTCCGGCGGAGAGAAATCGCGCGTCGCGCTGGTGTGCATGTTGCTGCATCCGGCTAACTTCTTAATTATGGATGAGCCAACCAACCACTTGGACTTTGAGAGCCAAGATGTTTTGAGGCAGGCATTGGCAGAATACCCCGGATCTTTTTGCATCGTTTCACACAACAGGAGCTTCTTGGACCCGCTGGTCAACAAGGTATTAGAGTTTCGACCAGGATCTAATCCACGTCTCTTCTACGGGAATGTAAGCCAATATCTTGAGAAGGTTGAGGCTGATGCAGCACGTAACTCCGATTTTTCGGACAAAAGCGCCCCCAAAGTCCTCCGCCTTGCCGAGAAAAGCCGCCAGGCGTTGCGCCGTGAACGCGCTCAGGAACGTGAGCGTATCGCTCGTATTATCAAACCTCTTCAAAATGAACTCAAAAAGACAGAAGAGGATATCGCTGCGCATGATGCACGAAAGTTCGAAATCACCGAACAGCTTGGCAACCCGGATGTGACCTCCGACGCCGATCTGCTGCGCACCCTTACCGAAGAATATGCGCAACTAGAGTGCGAAAACGAATCGTTGTTCACTCATTGGGCCGAGCTGAGCGAGGAAATCGACAGACTCACCTCTGCGCCAACAGAATAAGGTGCCCTCAGAGCGCGCTGCACCTCCGGCCACAACCTCACCCTTCCCCTCACATCCAAGTTTGGATGAAGTTGCTCCGCGCTAAAGAGGATACCTACGCCGCGCCCGCACGAACCATACTCAGTTGAAATTACGAATCGAGCCAGTAATCTGCAATCCATGGAGCGGGGAGCGTGCGGTGATGCAATACACCATCATTAAACCCGACGATGGCCTGGTCAGGATCCGGTAGACCATGAAAAACAAGAACCTTAGTATCAGGCTTGCGCGGAGCGTGCAGGAGATTCAGGGGGAAAGAGGGAACGCAGTGACGCTTAAAACTGAGTGCCCACTCGGTTGGCCACCAATACACCTCCTTCATCGCATGGGTCATGAAGGCCTGTTCTGTGGGATAGCATGAACGATCATTCGCCTGTTGAAACTCACGCAGAAAGGTATCGTATATGTAACCAGATTTACCAGCTTCGAATCGAAATAGCGAGGAATTCCCTATGCGAGGCAGTCCGCGAAACAAGGTTTTGCGACGAGGTAGCCAATTATGGATGATACAATTTTTCCCAGGTTTGTAGTCAAAAAAACAATCCAAATCCTGCATAATCACCACATCCACATCAAAAAATAGAGTCGGTCCCTCCAAACCCGCAAATCCATCCTTAAATATGCATAACTTAATAAATATATTTGGCCACCTTTCCGCTTCATATCCAGGATTCTCTGCAATTTCAACCGCCTCTATCCCATCATCTAACCCTTTCGGATCATCCGTCACACACAAAAAACGGAAAGGGCGTGAAAGGTGCTTCTTGACTGACCGATAGAGCCTGTTCGTGTATTCTACCGGATATCTCGTTCCCCATTTGAGGCATATGATGTTACATGGTGTCCCTAGCATACCTATGATAAGGTTGCGTCATTCTACGACTAATCGCCCCTCATCGTCAAGCTCAATCCGATCTTCAAACAAAAAATGTGGATTGCAAAATTAAACGCAATAGAATACCAACACAAAAAGGGCGTATCCATCTGTGAAATTGCCAGATGCCTTAATCGTCACCCCCACGCCATCTTCATTGCTTTAAGCTCTCGGCATATGGCCTCCTTCTTCCGCCGCTATTGCAACCCTCGCCATGCATGATCTCAACTCTTCATCTGTTGCACTTATTCTTGGATTTTCCAGCGGAAATCTACTTGCCGCGCCGTACCTTCATCAGTATAATGCAAAGTATTCTCTATGGCATCACTCATCGAAACTCTGCGCTCCCTGCCCAACATTCGCGTTTTAGTTGTAGGAGATTTAATGCTGGATCGCTTTACCTATGGCAAGGTAGAGCACATCTCGCCGGAAGCTCCAGTACCTGTTTTCCAGATATGCGAACAAAAGGAAATGCTAGGCGGCGCGGGCAATGTAGTAGCCAACCTGCGTGCCCTGGGGTGCGGTGTCTCGGTGGTCGGTCTGGTGGGACGGGATACGGACGGTGATCGCGTGGAACAAATGCTCAAGGAATGTGGCGCAAAGCCGGTGCTCTTCCGTCCAGCTGGTTTTCCGACTGTTGTCAAAATGCGTCTCATTGCTTCCGGCAGCCATTTGTCTCGCATCGACCGCGAAGAACCCATGCCCATCTTGGCAGATGAGATGCCGCGCATCACCAACATCGCGCGGCGCATGGTACAGCAAGCCGATATCGTGCTTCTCTCCGACTATGGCAAGGGCCTCCTCACGGAGCAAACCACGCCAATGCTCATCGGCATCTGCCGGAAACTGGGTAAAAAGGTCATTGTGGACCCCAAGGGACCGGATTATGGCAAATACAGCGGAGCCACGCTAGTAAAGCCAAATCTTAAGGAATTTTGCCAAATCGTTGGCGCGACTCTCCCACCACCACGTACCCGGGACTTTGAACCCCGCCTCACCGAACTCGCGCTCGCTCTCATTCAGCGGCTTAACATCGACTCCCTCATCGTCACCCTCGGAGAACACGGCATGGCGCTCATTTCGCCGCATACCGACCCGCCCTTCCTGCGCATCCCCACCCAAGCCAAGGAGGTATACGATGTGTCCGGCGCAGGCGATACCTCACTGGCCATGCTGGGTGCAGCGCTCGGTTGCGGTGCGCCGATTGAGGAAGCCATGCGTCTCGCAAACGCAGCTTCCGGGCTCGCGGTCGCAAAGCTCGGCACGGCCACAGTGACTTCGGATGAAATAGCGCACTCCCTCATGCAGAAAGAAGCCCACGACAATGCGACATGGCTTTCTCCGGAACACAAAATAATGACGATCAACCAAGCAGAAGAAGTTGTTTGCAACTTGCGCAAAGAGGGCAAGTGCATCGGCTTTACCAATGGAGTCTTCGACTGCTGTCACATGGGGCACTTGCACTTCTTTATAGCAACGCGCCGACTATGTGATGTGCTAATCGTAGCCGTTAATTCGGATGCCAGCGTGCAGCGGCTAAAGGGGGAAGGTCGGCCGGTGCAAGACGAAGGCACGCGTTCCCTGCTGCTCGCCAGTCTGGAATTTGTGGACATGGTGATTCTCTTTGATGAAGATACGCCGATGCACATCATCGAACGATTGCGACCGGATGTGCTGGTTAAGGGGGGCTACACGATCGACCAATGGCCGGAAGCGCAGTTTGCTCAAACCTATGGAGCGCGAGTGATCACGCTTCCCCGCGTGGGAGGCTATTCCACGTCCAACCTCATCAAAAAAATGAAGTGATGCAACCGTACATTACTGAGCAACTGCAACAATTATCTCGCGCGGCATCTGAACTCTGCTCTCTTGCTCCACAAATCGAACAGGCCGCACAAATCTGCCTTTCCGCCCTGCGCTCAGGACATAAAATCATCTTCTGCGGCAACGGTGGAAGCGCCGCTCTCGCCCAACACTTGACGGCGGAATTGATCGGGCAATACAAATTGAGTCGCACTGCCCTATCTGCCCTCTCGTTGACGGTAGATACCTCTAATATCACCGCTATTGCCAATGATTTCTCCTTTGAGCAGGTCTTTGCGCGACAACTGGAGGGCGTGGGAGTTGCCGGGGATGTGCTCATCGGGCTGTCTACCTCTGGCAACTCGCGCAATGTGGTAATGGCCATGCAGCGAGCGCAAAAAATGGGCATCCGTTGCATCGCGCTTGTGGGCGCCAAAGGTGGCGAAATGCAAGCCGTAGCGGATCTTGCACTGCCGGTGTCGGCTGATACCTCCGCGCATATCCAGGAGCTTCATATCGCCGTGGGGCACCTTATTTGCGATCTCATCGAATCCTCTTTGTATGCCTAAAGCTCTTTTTCTGGACCGCGACGGGACGATCAATGTAGACCACGGCTATGTGTGCCGTCGGGAAGATTTTTGCTTCATCCCAGGCATCTTCGAGCTATGCACGCATGCTCAGGAGCTGGGCTACCTCATCATTGTGGTGACCAATCAGTCCGGCATTGAACGCGGTTATTATACCGAGGCGAATTACCAAGCGGTTACAGCATACATGCTCAATGAGTTTACAGCTCGAGGCATCCGTATCACTGATGTATTCCACTGTCCCTCACTTTCCAGTCCCATGCGCAAACCCGCACCGGGGATGTTCCTCGCCGCGCGCGATAAGTATCAGCTGGACATGGCCGCTTGTGTGAACGTGGGCGATAAGCAGCGCGACCTCAATGCCGCCGCTGCCGCTGGTTGCACACGAAATTTTCTCTTCAAAGGTAACTTTCAACCCATCATTCAAGCGCTACGATGATCGTGACAGGCCGAGTCGGCTTTCTCGACTCCAATATGGTGGCCATCCTCCCGCAAAAAATATCCAGATCTCACCGTAGTGGACTGATTAGGAACTGATAATACATGGAAAAACATTGCCAAGCGCGAACGCGCTTCCAGGCACCCTGCCCCACCCCAACATGTCGGTTTCAAGTTCTTCAATACCGACCTCTGAATCTCGTTGTTCTGATGATCAATCACCTCGGTAGTCAAAAGTCACTGGGGAAGAAGGGCGCCTTCCTCGTAAAGATAGGTCGTCATGGAAGCAGGCCCTTGTGAAGGATCATCAGGGACAGAACAGAGGATCAGTGAACCGTCGTCACGGACCTCAAATGTACTGCATTCTTTTTTAAGAATCAACTTGATGAATGGGGCTCCTCCCTCCAATTGCCGCAGCTTGTCGGCCGGGCTTAGTTCGGAATTCGTCATGGCAAAGACATGCAAGCAGAGCCCTTTATTTGCTGAGCTGGGAAGGGCGAGAAAAATCTCCGGCACGCCATCGTTGTTCAGGTCGTGCAGACTCAACCGAACACGCGAAGAATCAACGATGGGAAAGTGGTCTGCGAGAATGCGGAAGAGCTCTCCATGGACACGGTAGTCTAAAACCAAATAACCCACTTGAAAAGAACGTGAGAAAGCATCAACTACCACTTCAGCTTCAACAAGATTTGAATGACGCGCCAATTGTTGACCATCGGTTGGGATAGAAATGAGTTTTTCCAATGAGATTCCCTCAAATGAGCGACGAGAGAGTTCTCGGTTTTTCAGAGAATAAACGACCGGAGCCTCGGACGTCAGCTTTTCATGACTCAAGCGGGGTAAAACCTTGACGAGCCCGGGGGCAGGGAAAGACACCTGCTCGCAGGGGGAATCCAAAATCAGGTGAACCCGGGCAGCCGGATCGGTGGTGGGGAGGAGGTTTAAGCGTTGCTCATCCGAACTGAGGGAGTAAATGCGTACGTGATCTCCTTCACCGGTGGCATTGCCAGTATAAACCAGCACCTCAGGCATACCGTCAGCATCAATATCATACAGTTGCAGCGACGAACGTCGTTCATGATACAATGAAAAACCGGGAAAAACATCCGCCACGAATGACCATGACTGACCTCCATCCTCATACGTAAGCACGAGAGCATAGTGCTGGACTCCCACGTCGGTCGGACGCGCCATTTCATAGAGACCTACGCGTTTGAGACAGGATGCCGATTTCTCTGGGGGCAGAGACAAAGTCTCCTCCGCGACACGCTTCATGGTAAAGTCACCCGCAACCGCAAGACCAAGGCTCATCTGCCCAAGTAATGCGAGAATACAAATTGATGTCTTCACATATTTATCCGATTAAGAATGTGGATGATAAACCTCACAAACAAAATCTGGTATTTTAATGGCCGCTCAGGGTTGTGATGTAGTAGCCTGCAATAACGGCGGTGCCAATCACACCCGCCACATTCGGTCCCATGGCGTGCATGAGCAGGAAGTTCGTGCGGTCAGCCTGCTGTCCCACATTATGTGAAACTCGCGCTGCCATGGGCACAGCCGAAACGCCTGCAGAGCCGATAAGCGGGTTCACGGGATTCTTGCTCCAGCCAGGAATGAGGTTCATGATCTGCGCACAGAGGAGTCCACACACCGTTGCCACGGCGAAGGCGACAACACCTAAACCGATGATGAGCAAGGTTTCCATCTGCAAAAAGCGTCCTCCTTGCATTGTGAGCCCCACCGAAACTCCGAGCAAAATGGTCGTGATATTCATGAGCTCATTTTGAGCACAGGAAACGAGACGCTCCGTGACCTTGCACTCACGCAGGAAGTTGCCCAACATCAACATGCCGAGCAGCGGCGCAGCATCCGGGCAAATGAGAATGGTCACAATCGTCACTACAAAGCAGAAGAACAACTTCTCACCACGCGAGACCTGACGCAAGCTCTTCATCTTGATTTTACGCTGCTTTTCGGTGGTGCAGAGCTTCATGAAAGGCGGCTGAATGAGGGGGACAAGCGCCATGTATGTGTACGCTGCGACCGCAATGGCTCCCAGCAGATGCGGCGCAAGCTTGCTTGCCAGGAAAATGGATGTCGGACCGTCTGCTCCGCCGATGATGCCGATGGCAGAGGCTTCACCCTTGGAAAAACCTAAGGCCATAGCTGCCAAAAAGGTAAAGGCAACGCCGCCCTGAGCCGCCGCGCCGAGGAGAAGCGCTTTCGGAGAGGCCAGCAGAGGGCCGAAATCCGTGAGCGCGCCCACGCCCATGAAGATGAGCGCTGGAAAAATCTCACACTTAATCCCCTGTCCTAGGAAGTCAAATAAGCCGGAGTTAAAGCCGATGATCATGAACTTCTGCGGCTTTTGTCCGGTCACTTGCACCGCCCCCTTCACTGCCTTGCCCTCTTTCACCAGCGGAGCGACAACCATGGGTTCATTCATGGCCGCCTCGTACTTTGCTTTCTCCTCAGGGATAAGCGTAGAGGTATCCTGCATCGCGGGAGAAGAGTCAGCATAAGGCGCGGCGGTTCCAGATATAAAACCCACATCGTTTATAGTCGATGTCTGCACCGTATTGTCTTTGGAGATGGAGACAATCTGGCGTTGCGCCTGCGTAATAACCATACCATTGTCGGGAATGTTGGCTATGAGCGCGCCAAAAGCAATAGGCACCAGCAACAATGGCTCAAATTGCTTGACAACACCAAAGTACAACAGGACGGCTACCACGGCCCACATGGTGTACATCTGCCACGTCATCGTAAAGATGCCCATGCCCGAAACGAAGTCTGCCAAGGATTGTATAAGTTCCTGCATATTGGTAAATGAAGCGGGATGAAGAGGAGAGGCCGCGCCCCACCTTCCGATCCGTGTTTGAGATGGCTCAAGCGAGCGTAGCGAGCACCTGCCCCTCCGCCACTGTATCACCTGGGTTCACACTGAAAGAAGCGATGGTGCCGGCCGCTGGAGCATAGATAACGGTATTCATTTTCATGGCTTCCAGTGTGAGCACTTGATCCCCTTCCTTCACGGCAGTGCCGGGTTTCACATCCAAGCTCACTACCTTGCCAGCTAACGGACTGGGAATAGGCGTGCCTCCAACGGCAGCGGGAGTAGAAGCCGGGGTGGGAGCTGCTGCCGGTGCAGGTGCCGCCACGGGAACCGGAGCGGGGGCTGCCACAGGCGCTGGTGCAGGTGCCACGGCATTGGAACCGCCTAAAGTTTCTACAGTTACATCGAAGGTTTGACCTGCGACAGTGATACGGAGCTGTTTCATGGTGTTATGATGAGTTTGTGTTAAAATAAGTGGTAAAGAATTAATTGCGCAGGGGCATGTGGGAATTCATAATGGAGGCACGACCGCTTTGCGCGTAATTGCCCTGCACGGGGTTGATAGAGAGAATGCGAGCATCGTGTCCCACCTCCTCGCGCACAGCGGCAGCCAGCACAGCAATAAGTTGGGGGGTCACGGACGAAACTGCCGCATCGTAAATGCTGGCGGCCAATGCCGCCACCTGAGCCGGAGTCGCTTCAACGGAAGAAGGTGTGACCTGAACCGGGGAAACAGAGGCCCGAAGAGCTTCGGCAGCAGCTTCTTGAACTGCCTTACGCCTTTCTTCCGCGCGCACGGCCACTCGACCCGAAATTGATAAAATGAGACTGAGAAACCCAAGACAACAAAACACGACCAGCATACCTGTGACCTGGTAGGTGACTGCCTCCATGTTCAAGTTGCCAATGTCAGCGAGAATGGCAGGAATTGTATTCATGAGGAAAAAATGGATCAGAGTGGCATGTTGCCATGTTTCTTGGCAGGGCGGGTTTCGCGTTTGCTGAGCAAGGTACGCAACGTAAGGGCGAGCTTAGCGCGTGTTTGCGCAGGGTTGATGACCTCCGTCACCTGCCCTACTTCAGCGGCCGCATAAGGGTTATAGAACGTCTTCGTGTAGTCGTCCAACAGCTCCTGGCGACGGCTCTCACGCGATTGGGCATCCTCAATGCCCTTCAGCTCACGGCCATAAAGGATGGGAATGGCGCCTTGAGCGCCCATCACCGCAATTTCTGCACAGGGCCAAGCAAAAACGGCATCGGCCCCCAAATCTTTGCAGCACATCGCGATGTAAGCGCCGCCATAGGCCTTACGCAGAATCACCGTCACCTTCGGTACTGTAGCAGAAGAGTAGGCAAAAATCATTTTGGCGCCGTGACGAATGATGCCGCCGCGTTCCTGTTGCTTGCCAGGCAAGAAACCGGGCACATCCACAAGATTGACCACGGGGATGTTAAAGGCGTCGCAGCAGCGGATGAAACGCGCCGCCTTGTCGGAAGCATCGATATCCAAGCATCCTGCCTTCACGGCAGGTTGGTTGGCAATGATGCCCACCACGACACCACAAATGCGCGCAAAGCCCACAATCACATTACCGGCAAAGCCAGCATGAACCTCCATAAAGCTCCCTTCATCCACGAGGTGCGCAATGACTTTCTGCATATCCAGCGGCGTGCTGTTCTCAGCGGGAATGATGTCGTTCATTCCCTCATCATCCGCCACGTCCAATGGTATAGATAGATTATGAGGAGGATCCTGAGTGTTGTTGGGCGGCAAATAAGTGAGCAACCGCTTGGCAATGTTGAGCGCATCCTCGTCACTCTGCGCGATGAAATGGGCATTGCCAGAAACAGAGGCGTGCACTGCCGCCGATCCAATTTCATCCATGGTGCATTGCTCAAAAGTGACCTGCTCAATGACTTTGGGACCCGTGATGTACATGCCGGCGGCGCCACCTTGACGAATGATAATAAAATCTGTGAGCGCGGGAGAATACGCCGCCCCACCAGCACAAGGTCCGAGAATGAGTGAAATCTGTGGCACCACGCCGGACGCGGCAACGTTGTTGTAGAAAACATGCGCAAAACCGGAAAGCGACTCCACGCCTTCCTGCAGGCGCGCGCCGCCAGAATCGTTGATCTGAATCATCGGAATTCCCGCCTTCAAAGCATACTTCTGCGCGTCGCAGATCTTCATAGCGTGCATGTAGCCCAAGGATCCCCCCTGCGCCATGAAATCTGCCGATGAAGCCGCCACCGGCTGACCATTCACTAGCCCCACACCCACCACGATGCCCTCTGCAGGAATCTCCTTTTTCTCCATGCCAAAGTTGTGGCAATGGTGCTTGGTGTGCATGCCAAATTCAGTGAAAGAGCCGTCATCAAATAAAACTCCAAGCCGCTCACGCGCTGTCTGATCACCAGCCGCGTGCCGCTTGTCAATCTTCTCCTGCCCGCCGGAAAGCATGATTCTGCTGCGGCGCGCATCTAGTTCTGCCAGCAATTTCGGATCAATAGCCATAAGTGAAATGCGTTGCGCGCTCCTGCAAAATTCCACATGAAGAACTCGCAGCACGCTGGCAGATTCTAGCATACTTCCGAGCCCATTAAAAGTAAAAAAATCCCCCAAGTTCACTCAAAAATTTCCTCCGACAAGCAAACTCTCCCCCTCGCTAGTGTACGACTCGCCAACAATTCCCGGCGAAATACATCCCTGTATCACGGGTTTCACCTTCGCAACACCTTATCAATGAATATATAACAAATTGATATGCCATGAATAATTATTAGTATGAGCCCTCTTGACAAAGAGATAAGGTAGCCGATACAATCACGCTGCTTGCGGGAAATACTTGGGTTCCGTCCCGGTGCCTTGCACCACTCAACCATACCCAGTCATCGTTCCGCCGAGCATCAATTAAATGAACATCACCATGAAAACAGCATTATTCGCTCTAGCCGCCGTTGTTACTGCCGCACCTCTCATGGCCGGCACGACCTACACCGTTGTCGAACCTTCCAATCCATACTCTATCGAGCTGGGAGTTGGCTACAACTTCGCTGCACGAGATGTCCTTCGCATTAGCGATGTCGGCAGTTCTCCCAAGGTTGACACTATCGGCGTAGACCTCACCGGTGTATACACTGTCAATGAAAACTCATCCTTCAATCTGCGCTTCGGCTTTGCCAGTGGATCAGATGACACACATTACGACGATTTCGTCAAATTGGATGCTCGCGTCAACAACTTCTTCTTGATGCCCGGTTACCGCTACACACACCGCATGGGTGAATATGTATCCGGTTTCATCGGCGTCAATGTGGGCGTGATTAATGAAAGTCTGAAGTTGAAGCTCACAGACGACGAAGGCGCAGACCGCGCACATGGGTCGGAGTTCGGATTTGCCTACTCTGCAGAAGTGGGTCTGCGTTACCGCATCTCGCGTCACTTTGACGTGTTCCTGGCCTATCAATTCTTTGGCTCTACTGCTGAACCAGGATTAAATGGCATCGACCGAGCCGTCGTACACGGCCGCGAGCAGCTTTACCACAGCGTGCGCGCTGGGGTGTCCTTTGATTTCTAATCGACATAAAAACTCTCACCATCTTCCCCTGCCCTGCCTGTCCCTGTCAAAGGTTCAGAGCAGTTGCAGGGGAAAATTGTTCCACATGGAACAATTTTTACATCCTTTCGAGCAAACGAATACCCAATAAGCTCATACCAAGGCGAAGCACGCGAGATGTGAGTTCGCAGAGCGCAAGGCGGGAATATCGGGTGGATGACTCACTGCGCAGGACAGGACAAGCTTCGTAAAAACTGTGGAATGCACGAGCTAACTCATAAAGATAAGTTGCCAGTAAATTGGGGCGGCAATCGTCAAGAGTAGCTGGCACCACCTCTGCAAAGCGAGCTAGCAGACGGGCAAGATGAAACTCACGCTCTTCTGTGAGAATGAACTGAATCCTGGCAGCGCCGGAAAGCGCAGCGGCAAAGACGGGATCATTTATTTTGCGCTCAATGGCGCGCACGCGCACGTATGAATTTTGGAGATACGGAGCCGTATCACCGGTAAGCGAAAGCATCTTGTCCCAATCAAAAATATAGTCGCTGAGACGATTTTGAGACAGTTCTGCAAACTTGATTGCACCAATGCCGATGGCCTCAGCTACAGCAGCCTTCTCTTCTGCCGACATATCGGGACTTTTTTCATCAACGACACTCGCGGCACGCTCTACAGCCTCATCCATCACATCCTGTAGGCTCACAGTCTCGCCATCACGCGTCTTGAACGGCCGACGATCCTTCCCGAGAATGGAACCAAAGGCCACATGACGAAAATCACCGGTCACGCCGCGCATACGTTCAATATCAAAAATTTGCTTGAAATGCCTTTCCTGAGGAGCGCCAACGACATACCAAATTGAATCTGCTTGGAACTCACGGATACGGTAGTCAAGTGTTGCGAGATCGGTAGTAGCGTACAAGAAACCACCATCAGCCTTGCGTATAATGGCCGGCACTGGTTGCCATTCGCCATCTTTGCTGATCAAGAACGGATCATCCTTCGGTGCATGCGCACCATCCGAAAACACGCAGATGGCTCCTTCACTCTCACGCGCAATACCGCGAACCACCAAATCCTCCACCAACGGTTGTAGCGCCTCGTTGTAAAAACTCTCCCCAAGCCAATAGTCGAAGTGAATATCCAGTCTGTTGTATATTTTTTCCAAACCGCATTTGGTAAGCTCAATGCAGCGTTTCCATATGCTCAGGTTCTCAGCGTCTCCGCTCTGCAAGCGTACAAGCTCAACCTTGCAAGCTTCAAGAAGCGTCGGCTGTTCCTTGCATCGTTTATTGACCTCCTTGTATGTGGCCAGCAAAGCTTCAATGGGGTGGCGCTCCAACTCTTGCTGGTCAAGCAAATTTTTCCAGCCCCATAAAATCATGCCAAACTGCGTTCCCCAATCACCAATGTGGTTGTCAGTAATAACAGTATGACCCATGAAACGAGCCAGGCGCGCCAAAGTATCACCAATAATGGTTGAACGAATGTGTCCCACATGCATGGGTTTAGCTACATTCGGCGCAGAAAAATCAATCACGAGCTTCTTGGGACTTTTCGTTTTCGGCACACCCAGCCGCTCATCTTCAAGCATGGCCTGCATGCGTGCCGCATATTCCTTGGCCGTCACTCGAAAATTGATAAACCCCGGACCGGCCAAAGACACTTCTGCCTCCAGCATATCTGCAAGCCGGGTCACCATCGCTTGGGCCAACTCACGTGGATTTCTCCGTGCCGTCTTGGCCAATACCATAGCCGCATTGCTTTGGTAATCCCCATATCGCAAATCCTGACTAGCCGTAACCGCAGCGCAAAAATCTGATGGTAACGCATCGCCCAATTCAGCGCGCAGGGCATCTGTCAGCCTTGTCGCTATCTGTTCCGGAAGTGTCATCATGCCGCGGCTTCTTATACACAATGCTCACCTGTTTGTCAATCTCAAACCGTGCTGCATGTTCCACGTGGAACATGATAGACTTCAATGACAGTCATAGGACTTGCAAGAGAGGGCGGGACCTGATAAAAGGAAGGAAGCTGCTGTACGCGTGACACGCGGTATTAAAAGCCCGGACCGTTAAAATATGACAAGGGAGCAATAAGGAACAGGGTTTCATGTTCCGTCCATCAATGGATACCTCAGGCAAACCCGACCTTGCACCCACCTAGACATGGGGAACGTGGCCATGAACCGCTGACGGTACAGCGGCTTTTTTCGAAAAAAAGCTACGACTATTCCTGCCAAATGACAGAATACGCAGGATGAAAAGGACGCACGATGCCGGGTTGTTCGTCGGCGATGCGAAGGAGTGTTGGGAGGAGGGTCCCCGTGGCCTCGCGGATCATTTGTTTACGCACAGCCGGAGAGAGCGCGGGACAAGCATCATACAGCCCAAGGACGAGAGCGCCAGACGAAATGCGCATGAGTCGCAACGGCCAGAGTCGGCACTCAATGGGGCGCAATTCTCGTGGGAGAGTGCAACCAGAGTCTGGATTGAGAGCCGGACAATTGGCGCAAAAGCTTTCGGGCGCATGTTCCGGGAAATGCAACGAAAAGGTGATGGAACCATCCGAGCGGGATCGAAGTGGCAAACCGCGCAAGCGCAAGAGATCAGCAAGCTCTGGAGTGAGAATGGGAGTCTCCCAAGCTGAAGAACGCCGGAAATTACAGCAAAGGCGGCATGTGGCGCATCGATCAGCGCTAATAAGGTGGGTCAGCATGAGGGGCAGGGGAGAGCAGAGAACTTTTCGAGGATAGACTGCGGATGGTAAGAAAGCTTAGCCTTGCGCAACCCCGGAGAGTTCAAATCCTCTTCGCGATTCACGAATAGGCAGGCATCGGGTAGCGAGCGCGCAAATTCGCGGTTGATAAGGGCATACGCATCACGAAACGTGGGGATGCATTTTTCATAATGGATATCGACTACCTGCTCAGAAATGAAGGAACCGATGGCCATGGCAACTGGTTGCACCCCCACGTAAAGTACCAAGCCGACGAGATGCAACTGTTCAGCAAGTTCCAAAGCACGTGAAATGGCATGCAGCTCGTAGTTCAAAGCAGGGGTATCCTCCTCATGCGATGCGAGCCAAGTCTCAGCAATATGTAAAGCTTCTGGCGCAGTATAACGACTCAGTGAGCGACAGCTCCATTCCGGAAAATTACGAATAAAGCGCGCAATATGGTTACGTTTGGCGTGGTAGAGAGTGCCTGGGAGTTCAGCTAAATGCTCACGGCGATAGAGATAATCCGCGTCCCCACGATCACTGGCGTATGTAAACTCTCCTGGCGCCCATTCTTCCAAGATCTCACGCTGCGCAGATGTGAGCAGACAAAATCTCAATGGGCGTCGTCGCGCCACAGCATCCGCGCGAATAAGCTCCAGACCACGGTGGATGGCCTCTCGATTCTGCATGCCTGCCGGGAACGCATAGCCGAGCAAGCGATCGTTTTGCTCATAATGGCGGAAAAGCATCCCCTGTTCATGCGCCACCGTCGTATGATATTTGTCTTGCAAAAGCAAGATATTGACCATCGAGAGGTCACTACAGCACGCATCTTGAGTACACCGCCACGCCCACACTGCATCCGCCAAAGAAGGCGGAGCAAAGGGCAGGGGAGAGCTGTTCATGAGCAGCAGAGAAAACGATCAATACTTATAGTTGGCGTAGAACTGGAACTGTCCGGATCGATCGATCGCATTAGATTTTTTGAAGGGGATAGCGTAATCCACGGCCAATGGACCAATGGGAAGATTGAGACGCAAACCAATACCGTAATCCGCGCAGAAGTCATCTAGGTGGAAATCAAAAGATTGCTCATGCACAAAACCGGCATCCACAAAGAAGGCGAAACGAGCGATATCTGCCAGAGGGACGCTTACTTCCGCCTGCACAAAGGCAGAGGAGTTGCCACCCATGGTCTCATCGCCGGCTAAACGCTCATCCACCATACCCACATCGCGATAACGGAAGCCACGCAAGTTTGCCGGACCACCCAAATAACACCTCTCAAAGATAGGCACCGACTCATCCTTGTGCAGAGTGTCGATAGTCTCCATCCCAAAGTTCAGACTAAAGATCGAATCCCAGATGGAATTGTAATAGACAGACGCATTGGCTCCCATGCTGTATGTCTCCACCGTGGAACCGGGTCCACTGTACGAAGCATGCAGTTCAACATTGCCACCTTTACGCGGTGTAATCATCTCATCACGGGTATCGTATTCGTAGCTCAAACCGATGTTGCTACGGGTATATTCACCGCAGTTGAGCAAGAAGAAAATAGGTGCGTAGCCATCGGGATCCAACTCATAATTTTCGATACGATAAGAGAGGCGCACTGATTGTTTATCATCAATTGCGCGCCGCAGCGAAACGGCATAACCGTAATTTTTCTGCGTGTAATAATCGCTCATGTAAGACGAGTTGGAGAAATAAAGCTCGTTGCCGAGTTCAAGTTTACGGTCTAAGAACCACGGCTCAGTCAAGCTGATACTGGCACTCTGGTAATCGAAGCCCAGCTTACCTTGCACACTCAAGCGCTGACCTCCACCCACGAGTGACCCACGCCCAAAGAGCCCTCGAATATCAAAGTTAGACTGCACAGCATTGGCGTATAGGTAGACATTTTCCACAGAAGAAAATGCCACACCAAAAGTAAGACTGCCCGTCATTCGTTCATGCACATTGATGTTGATGTCGCGATAACCGGGAATAGGAGAAGCTGCAGGGGATACGTCGACACCATCAAAGTAGCCAAGATTCTCAATGCGTCGCTTGGCAGTCTCCAAGTCCACAGAGTTAAAGTTTTGACCGGATTTGAGCGGAAGCTCACGAAGGATAACGTGTGACTTGGTCTTTGTGTTACCGCGCACATTCACGCGACCCACGCGGTAGCTTCCTCCTTCAGTAATCTCATAACAGATATCAACAACACGCGTGCCATCCTTCTCCACTCCCACTTCGTTGATATCCGGGCGTACGTCAGCATCTGCATAACCTTTAGCCCCGTAGTATTTGCGAATCATCGTCGAATCGTCCGACACCTTCTGCAGGGAATAAATATCGCCATCCAGCATGCTCATGCCTGGTTCAAGTTGCTTGGAAGAGTAGACCGAATTGCCTTTAAAAGAAACATGGCGTACGCGGTAGCGCGGTCCCTCATTGATATGCACCAGCATATTGAGATCCTGCGGCCCCTTCAATCCACTCGGAGACGTGTAATCCACCTTAGTAATGGCAGCGCGAAGGTAACCGTAGTTGCGGTAGTGGCGAATAATCTCCTGCAGATCATCGTCCAGCTGTTCACGATCAATGTTACCTGAATCATCGATCCAATGGAAAATGTTGCGCTGTCTTGTTTTCATCATTTGACGCAACTGTTGGGCATCAAACTGTTTATTTCCAGCGAAACGGATATGTTGCAAACGAACCTGGCGACCCTCCTGGATATCGAAGATAACATCCTGATAGCCTTGCCGGGCAGTAGGTTGGTGGCGCCAGCTCACTTTCACATCCGGGTATCCCGCACCTTGGTACAATTTGATGATCTCAGCCCTGGCGCGCGCCAAATCGTGGTCATTAATCACGCGCCCCGAGTTGAGCTTCGTCACCTCGCGCAGCTTCTTTGCCGTGTATCGGCGGTTGCCTGTAAACCCTGCACCCCCCATCACTCTGGAAGATTCTACCTCAAAAATAACACGTACTCCACCGCCAGATGGCACCACTGCCACCCGTGCATTATTGCCAACGAGACCCTTCTCCAACAAACGCTCCAAATCATCGTTCACCCGCGAAGCCCTGTATTTTGATCCCGGAGCAGTCTGAATAACATCCAGCAAACGCTGGTCGGGAACCGTGGGTTTTCCGGACATATAACGGATGCTGACCCCGGTCACCGTTTTACCCTCATAAGCAGTTGAATCACTCAAGATTCCCAAGCCAGTAGCTTCTCCTAGCTCATGCATCACTCTGTTTTGATCGAGAAGCTGTGTATCCACGGAAGTATTGATCAAGCGGCCGGACATCCCCTCACTCTGGGCAGGAACTTGTTGAGCTGGTGTAGTGTCAGGTTTTACATCCGGATCAGATGCTACTGGTATGGCTTCCTCAGTAGGTGTAGACCCATCCTGATCGAGCATAGCATCGAGGAATGGATCATCTGCCGATTCCTGGGCAGGGAGGACTGAGAAGCCAATGGCGAGAAGAAAAACCGCTAACCAAGGTGACGGTGTATGCAGGGTACTTGGATTCATACGCCCACCATCTTGCCTTAACCAGCTCCTGAGGTCAAGCTATTATATAGTCATTTTTGTGGACAAACTGCAAGAAAGTCGGTAAAATGACCGCGTATCGCTCTTCCCCTCACAGAGCTCGTCGCAAGTTGCCCACCCTTTGCACGGCAGCTCGCGGCTCTGCGTATCGACTTAAAACAGAACGAACCAGTGCTGTTTCCGTCCACCTGTCCAGCGGCCTATGCCTTTGTTGTGGCGATGGTAGCACAAAAGGCGCCGACAGGCAAACGAATATGGGTTGTGGCGGATTCTCTACCCGTGCAAGAACGCATTTGCGCCGAGTTTCCTCTGTGGAGCAGCCTGCGATGCCATTTTGTGCCTGAGCAAGAATGGCAAGTGCGCCAGGCCGTAAGCGACCCCGATGTCACTGCCGAACGTCTGGATGCTCTCTACCGCCTGAGCCAACCACACCACGACACCCAAGTCGTCGTGGTGACACCAATCGCTCTCGACGACCCGGTGCCCAATTTTCGTTCAGCGGCGCAAAATGCATCGCTTCACCTGCAAGTGGGAAAAACAGATTGCACTCTCGAACAGTTCATTGATTTGCTCAAGCAACATAACTTTGAGCGCGTAGATCAGGTGACCGCGCGCAATCAGTGGAGCCTGCGCGGTGGTATATTGGATGTGTTTGCTCTTCAAGCCTCGGCTCCCTTGCGGATTGAGTACATGGATGACACCATCGAAAGTCTGCGCAGCTTCGACGTGGATTCCCAGCTCTCATTTAACAAAATGCAAAAGGTAGATCTTCTGCTGGCCGAACCCACGGAGCAGGGAACCCTACGCGACCAAATAACAGAGCAGGATCTCACCATTGCCCTGCCGGGCTGCGGCGAAAG
This sequence comes from uncultured Akkermansia sp., assembly GCA_947632055.1. Classification (GTDB taxonomy): domain Bacteria; phylum Verrucomicrobiota; class Verrucomicrobiia; order Verrucomicrobiales; family Akkermansiaceae; genus Akkermansia. Next base: position 9,912 of record CANRNS010000013.1, on the reverse strand, counting down.
TGCAGATGTCGTCATCCTGGAAACTCCACCGCAGAATATAGACCCACAGCACCCACTCTATGAAGCGCTCCAACAAGATGATCTCTCCTTTTTCCCAACGCCATTGGGCACTTTCGAAAGCGGAGATTTTGTGATGCAGGAAGCACGTCGCGCTTATGTGCAAAGTATCCTGCAAAGCCGCAGAGAAGAGAAATGGCGCCTTGTCATGTATTTTTACCACCAAGGCGAACAAAAACGTTTTGAGGAAATCTGTGGGGATGATCCGACGTGGCATGCCGTGCAAGCGCGCATAGGCGAACTTCCCTGTGGGTTTAGTGTGCCCAGCGCCAAACTTGCCGTGCTCTCTGCGGCAGAAATTTTTGGACGTCATTCTGTCGTACACCGCCGCAGCGGCCCATCGCGCGAAACACGTATACGCGCCGCCCAAGTTCAGGCGCCACTTGCCGACATTCAACCCGGCGACCTCGTCATCCATGCCTCTCACGGGCTGGGACGTTTTTTGGGCATCATGCGGAGCTCTGAAATTGAGGAAGAACAGTTGCATATCCAATACGCCGACAACGTGCTGTTGCGCGTCCCCCTCAGCCAAGCTCATCTTGTTTCCAAGTACATAAGCTTAGGCACAAAACCGCCGAATCTCAATCGACTGGGAGATGCACGCTGGCAACGCGCATGCAAAGCGGCCCAAAAAGCTGTGGAGGACTATGCGGCCCAGTTGCTGGAAGTGCAAGCGCAGCGTGAAAGCAAACCCGGCACAGCCCATCCGGCGGATTCCACATGGATGTGGCAATTTGAAGCCTCCTTTCCCTATCGTGAGACTCCCGACCAGTTGCGCGCAATACGTGAAACAAAGGCGGACATGGAATCGGATCGGCCAATGGATCGCCTCATCTGCGGAGATGTAGGCTTTGGTAAAACAGAAGTAGCGCTGCGCGCCGCATTCAAATGCGTCACAGGCGGAAGACAAGCAGTCTTGCTGGCGCCTACAACAGTCCTTGCCGATCAACACTATCGCACCTTTCGCGAACGCATGAGCGAATACCCGATACGCATCGAACTTCTCAGTCGGTTTACCCCGGCCAAACGCGTGCCGGAGATCCTAGACGGTCTGCGAGATGGAAGCGTGGACATCGTGATTGGCACGCATCGCTTACTCTCCAAAGATGTCATCTTTCGCAATCTGGGGTTGGCCGTCATCGATGAAGAGCAACGTTTTGGCGTGCGTCACAAAGAACAATTCAAGCGTGCGTTCCATATGGTGGATATGCTTACGCTTTCCGCCACGCCTATTCCGCGCACACTCTATGTGGCGCTCATGGGGGCGCGCGACATGAGCACCATCAACACCCCGCCTCCCAACCGTCTGCCTGTACAAACAGCCGTCTGCCCATACAGCGAAGATCTCATCAAGAATGCCATCGAACGTGAACTGGAACGAAAAGGGCAAGTGTTCTTCTTGCACAATCGGGTTCAATCCATTGACACCATGGAAATCATGCTGCACCGGCTCGTACCGCAAGCGCGGATTGTCACCGGCCATGGACAAATGGACAAAACTGAATTGGAGCAAATCATGCGCAACTTTGTAGCAGGCAAAGCAGATGTGTTGCTCTCCACCACAATTATTGAGAGCGGCATCGATATCCCGAATGCCAATACAATCATTATTGACCGCGCCGATCGTTTTGGTCTGGCGGATTTGTACCAATTGCGCGGGCGGGTTGGGCGCAGCAGCGAGCGGGCGTACGCTTATCTTCTTCTGCCAGAGAAAGATTATTTGTACAGTGGAGATGCTCGACGACGCGTATCAGCCATCAAACAGTATACCGATCTTGGCAGTGGCTTCAAGATTGCTATGCGTGATTTGGAAATTCGCGGAGCCGGTAACCTGCTGGGTACCCAACAGAGTGGACATATTGCAGCTATTGGCTTCGAGTTATATTGTCGGCTGCTGCGGCAAAGCGTGGATCGCCTGCGAGGACTTATGCCGACGACGCGTGCCGACACCCAAGTCAAAGCTTCATTCTTGTGCATGAGTGAGGCTACAGCCGCCGTGGCGGGTGAAGATGCTCTTGGAGCATACATACCGTCCTCCTATGTCAGTTCTGTACAAGCACGCATGGAATGCTACACCTCATTGGCACAGACAGGAGACATAGCAGAAATTGAATGTTTGCAGCGTGCGTGGCGCGATCGTTTTGGAAAACTTCCAAGAGAAGTTCAGCACTTAATTCTCCTGCAAAAAATACGTATTGCAGCGGCGCGGCACGGCATAAGCATCGTTGAAATCAGCGGACAAAAATTGCTCCTCACACGCAACAATGAATACATCATGCTGGACAAGCGTTTCCCTCGCTTGCAAAAGAAAAAGCCGGCTGACCAACTCGAGGAAGTTTACATTCTTCTTAACAAAATGTGATGACCCTTACGATCCGACAAAACCCCGCAAAACAAAGTCCACGCCTGCTTGTTGGATCGTGACGTCATGCAAGTGAAGTTCGCGCGTCAAAAAGTCTTCGCCTGGCACTGTGAGTGCTCCACCGCCGCCAATCATCGGAGCCATGTCTTGCACCCATTCCTGCACGAGTCCAGAGTCCAAAAATTCACGCAGTAAATGACCGCCGCACTCTAGCATGAGCCGCACCACACCGTAATGATCGTGCAACTCACGCAACATGTCTTGCAAGTTTTCCACACATTCATAAACAATCGTCCTAGATGCATGTTCGTCGGTCAATATCTTTGCATCCTTAGGCAGCGATGAACGATGGCGAGTGAGCACAACACGCCAGGGTTGCTGCTTGCAAATCGGCACATGGCTGATGGGCGTGCGAATAGTGAGCGCGGGATTATCAGACCTCACTGTTGCGCCTCCCACTAAAATTGCATCACTCTGCAAACGAAGCTCATGGGCTATACGAAGCGCTTCCGGACAGCTGATCCATCGTTCGGCGGAACGTACCATGCGCGCATCCAACGTACATGCCACCTTCGCCATTACCCAAGGCAAGCCGGTCTGAAGACTATGCACCCACGGTCTCAGAAAAGCCTTGCAGGCCTCTTCTTGCACTCCGGCGCATACTTGTACCCCCTTGGACTCTAAAAGCGCTTTGGCGCGCCCCCTGTGCCTTGCATCGGGGTCTTGCATGCCATAGACCACACGAGCCAGTCCAAACTCCAAAATAGCATCTGTACAAGGCGGCGTCTTTCCATAGCTCGAACATGGCTCGAGCGTGACGTAAAGGGTAGCTCCTTTCAACAAATGCGCATTATCATGCTCGATGGCATCTTGAATAGCGCGCCGCTCTGCGTGAGCTTCTCCCGCTTTCTCGTGATATCCTTGACCGATCAACTTGTCTCCAGCATACAAAAGAGCCCCTACGGGAGGATTCGGACTTGTGGTGCCGAGTCCCAATTGAGCAAGTCGGAGCGCTTCAAGCATGCGCGATTGGTCAATATCTGTTGTCGGAATACCCATATTGGCTTAGGAAGAATGGACATTAAAATACTTTTTTACTTCATCATCTGGTATGTGAATAGTGTGAATAATATCAGCAAGTCTCAGACAAGGCACTTGTAAGAAAAGAGATCATCTGTGGATAATGACATGAATAACATTCGAAGAACTGAAAAGGGCACAAAGCATGTTCCTCCATTGACAACTTATCCACGAAATTATTCACATCCATTGTGAATGATGCTATCAAGGATGAGGCTGAATCGTTGATACTAGGAACGCTCGTGAAAGAATTCGTAGAAGAAAACAAAAGGAGCGGCAAAGGGTATGGCAATATTATATGCCAAGGTGGCAGGAATATCGACAACGATGAAATCAAGATTTTTGACAGCTCCCACAAAGAGAGAATTGTGAGCTGGTGAACGGTATGATGGAAGCGGATAAGAAGACTCCCCATCAATGGAAGCAGCAATGGGATAGCTGGCGGAGAAATGGGCGGAGCTAATCCATGAACCGGTGTCGTGGCGGCTTATCTCTTCGGCCAAAACTCTCAGCTGGATCAAACCGTCACTACGCATCAATACGTGCGCAGTTGATTCACGAATAGGGTGATAGACAAAGGGCGATTCAACGCGTACCAAGTGATATGACGGATTTTTCTCATGATCGCGGAACACAGAATCATAAACAAAGGGGTAATGAAGCTTAAATAACGCTTCGTGGGCATTAATATACCACTTGTGATGAGTTTCATCATAGAATACACGCATTTCTTTTTTGTCCAAAACGTGTCCATGATAATACGCACCGAGTTCCCCCACATTTTTATGGGACTGCACATACGCACAGGAATGCAGCAACACGAGCATTGCCACCACCGCTAATCGTAGCAATTGTTTCACACCGTCAACATACCAAATCCTATGCCAACTTGTCAAGTTCGCCCCAGCGCAAATGCATTTAAGATGCACGACATACGATTTACTATTTATTGATAATATAAGCATTGTGCATTTTTTTCAAAGCATGAACATAGGCAGGTGAGGGCTTGAGAATCATCATCGTAATGACCGCTTGTTGTCATCATTGCTGGTGCGCATCAACAATGACATCAGTCCACATGAGCATCTTCTCTGTTGCATCACATTTCTCAAATGCGTTTTTCTTGTAGAAAAATCTCTTGCGATCGTGGTAGGCAGGTGGTAGGATAGCGAGCGGAATGGTGGAGGATATACAGCCCGACAGCAGCAACTTTGTTGCTGAGTATACCACGGTGCAATCGATCTTTGTACGGAACAGAAATTGTTTATTGTTACGGGCAGACTTTTCCCCACTTTTTGTAGGGTATTATTTGCACCTCATGCAACATGCTCTCCATCCCCCTCAGGAGAAGACTGAGGTTTTCAAGCAGCTGCTCGCTTTTTTTACTCTCTATTTGGTATCGCGGCCTTGGAAGGAACATCATGCGTGGACAATTAATGTGAAGCCACCGCAGAAAGTCAACTACTTTGTGGTAGGATCATCGCACACTCAGGATGTGGTGGGGCGCATCTTTACAGATAACGTGCGTGAAACGGATATGACGATGCTGTATGCACAAAATATTTGCCGAGAGCGCGAGACGCACACTTCCGTCATTCCCCTTAGTTCTGATTCTCCTGCGGCTTGGGTTGAAGAATTTTTTCGCGTGAGTGAGCAGCATCCGGCACGAGCTTTTGCGGGTCATGGGGATTTCTTTTATCTCATCACCGCTGAGCCCGATGCCGATTATGACTGGTTAAACGAGCTGACAATTGACCGCGTAGAACAAATTGAGCAGGAAGAGCAGACCAAGCTGCTTGAAACGCGCGATTTCACGTACCGATGCGGCTGCAGTGCAGAGCGTATCATTCCCGTTGTGCGCGCCATGACGAAAGACTTTGCGGATATGCTATCGGAGCAAGGGGCGTTGGAAGCATCGTGCCCACGATGTGGGGTAAGCTACACCATTACCCGCGAGATGGTCAAAGGTTCAGGCAACACGCAGGATATTTGCTAGATGGCAGCCAAGCGCCTGCATGCGTTGCAGAGTTGTTCCTCTTCGGTTGGTTGAATGTGCTTACGACCGAAAGACCGGCACAGCGCGCACACTACCAATAGATCATTAATTGCCGATAGCAACCGCATTTTTTCACGCGGTTGTCCTCAGTTTCATAATTTTTTAGTGCTCGGTATCAGTGGCAGCAGCTTCTTTTTCTAGAGGCTCAACCCATAATTCAAGCGCTCCCTCGGCGTAAATGCCGTATGTGGAAGTCGGATCGATATTGCGCATCTCAGTGTAGAGCGCGCGGAGCATTTCCACAGGTCCATTGGAACGCCGCACGTGCCCGGCAAATGCTGCCATCACCATTTGCCGCTCGACGGGTGAAAATGATCCATTTGCCAAGAGTGTGCGAATGTAGGCATTCGCCTCAGGTATTTCCATGACCTGGAGTTTTTGCACCACCCCATTTTGGGAGGGATCAAAGGACTCATGCCCGGGCATTTTCAAATCGGTATAGGAAAGGATTTCGCGCTGCAGTTCTTCCTTGCGTTTGCCATTGGTTCGTTCTAATTTTTTGAGCAACTTTTGTTGCTCGTTAAAGTCGTCCAGTAATTTAGCGAGTGCTTTTGACGCCTTTTCGGGGTCATCCAATTCCTCGCGAGCTTGCACGGCGCCGCGCACATTACCTTCACCATCTAACACGGCAAAACACGGAATACTGTTCACTCCGCCCGGCAATTGATGGTCGCCCATCACTCGTTCATATTCACGTTTTTCCTTTTCGTTTGGCTGTTGGTATACAGGCACAACAAGGTAGGTTGTCTTGCTGAGCACGTGGTACATGTTTTTGTCGCGCTTTTTGATGTAGGTTTCATAGGCCTTGATGCTGACGTCATCGTAATTAGCCCCGTAGCAAAACATGACAAAAGGTTTGTCCTGTCCGGCTCTTCTGAGAGCATCCTCAAAAGTACGGGCCTGTGAACCCTGCACCACACTTCCTACCAGGATTAGCAATGTGGCGCACGCACAGAAAAATAGTCGAATGCCATTCATGATTTTTTGATGAGTTTGCCGTATACGTAGAAACCGACAATATTGCCGGAGTCCCATTTATCACCCTCTCGCAGCAGGCGCACGTAACGGGCGCTTGTCCGAGCTTGTCGCATATCGACGCGCATAATGGAACCGTTGATTTCAATTTTACCCTCCGTGTCTTCCCAATTTTGTCCGTCCTCAGAGGCTTCAATGTGGAACGGGCGGTCATTTTTGATGGGACAATCAAAGAGAGCGACCACGCCGTTGAGATCGCTGTTACTTTCCAGCTTCACCGTAATGCCCGTATTGCCCTCGAATTTGATGGGAATGGCTCCGCCGTTTTTCTGAAGCACGGCCCAGTGTAGACAAGATTGCTTGATCCCTTCGTCGTCTAGTGTGACACCAGTGCGGATTGATCCCTTAGCAGAAACAATGCGTCCGGGAAACCCGCGGAATTTAAAACGATTTTTCGGGAAGTTCTTTTTGCATTTTTGCAGGGCCAATTTACCAATGGCTTGAAATGTAAAATTATCACCGTTGGTTGCAGCGGTATAAATGGCCTCGCCCAAACCGGCCCATGTGCTATCGGTGTCTTTTTTGCTGCTGCGCATGCGTTTCATGGCCGAGGTGATGAGCTTACTGAACTCAGCCTGGAAACGGTCTCCATCTTTTCCCGTCTCCTCATTCAATTTGCTGACGGTCTCCAGCCCCCACGTAAGCACTGGTCCGGAGTAATCCGGCTTCGTCATGAGGATAGAGAGCACCGTTTTCATGTAATCGAGCTTCTCGGCTTCTGTTTTGCAGCCGGCAAACTGCGCATTGAGCAGGGGAGTGATGTCCCAGCGGCTTACTCCAAAGTCATTGCACTTTTTAAAGAAAGCGGCAAAAATCTTGTTGCGCTCCTTTTTATCGGGCATGAGCGGAAGCATATTCGGGTAAACGTAACGCGCCTGTAATGTCGCAGCAACATTGTGGTATTTTTCAGCCAGGGTGTCGACAACGCGTGTGCAAAGATCCGTCCAGCGTTCTTTGTCCTGGGGCGCTTTTTGTTTCAGAAACCCTGTGTAGGCAAGCCAAACGGGCCAGTTAAGTGGCTGCGCTTGAATTGCTGCATCAAAGCATTGGAAAGCCGCTTTCGTCATGCGTTTGGATGCCATGAAAGTCGCCATGGCCGCCAATTGGTCAGACATGAGAGTGGGGATGGCATCTGTGTACAAGTCTTGAGCGAGAATGAGGAATTCCCAATCGTGTACATTCCAAAATGTTTTGTGCATGCTGTGCTGCCAATAGATCGAATAGCCTTTTTTCCACTCATCTCCTACACGAACTGTATAGGCGCAATGACCCGGTTCACCCATGGTCATGGCGGGGATGCCGGCTGCGAGTGCACCGTAGGCGCCGTAATGTGAACACGCGCCGCACACGCCGCCGATCTCACGATGTGCCAGTGCAGTGATGTTGTTAAATCCTTTCATCACTGGGGCGAGATATTCCCCGGAAAAGACGGAATCGCCGGCGACGTTGCGCAGGCGGTACACGAGCTGTCCGGATGCTCCCAAGTATCCTTCTACGGGCAAACGCACATTATCGCGTTGCCATGCCATCGAGGCTGGGCTGCCCCATGAGTGGCATTCGCGATTGCCTGTCACAAGGCGAGTTTCCCAATAAGCGAGCGAATCAAAAATTTTGTTGAGGCGTCCCTCTTTGTAGCTGCTGTAGTAGTAGGTGAAGCGGTCGAGCATGTCTTTTTGACTCCAGCCCTCACGTGCAAATTCGGTGGCCGTGGTGGTGGCGATGCGGCGCGTTGTTTCATCGTTGATATCTTCCGAGAATTGTGAGAAAATGAGCGCCATATTTTGCAAACCTTTGCCCAGCTTGTCCGTGGGTCCGGAATACAAGGTGTCAGTCAGCCATTGAAGATCGGCAGAAAGCGCATTGAGCAAGGCGATGCCGCCGCGCTGCGTAGAAAGTTCTTCCAAGTCCTGTATGCCAGCACGACGAATGAGCGTCACCAAGGCCAAATCACGCCTGTTCTCCGGGGCGCTTAAATACTCTATGATTTTTTGTGCCGTTGGTTTTTCACCGAGTTTGGTGAGGACGCGCTGTTCCAAAGTTTTGTACAGCTCTTGGGGAGATTTCCATGAATCATCCTTGAACTCAGCATTGAGTTGGCGTGTACCCTTAGCGGTTTTTTCAAGCGCATGGGCAAACTTACGCAAGGCCGTTGAATTGGCGCTACGTACTTTGGAATCCATCACTTTGGGAACAACATCTGTTTGTCCCGGTACTTCGTTCGCCTCTTTGTCTTCGGTGATGCCCACCAAATCCGGGTCACAATCTACAAGCATGTATGAGGAGAAGTCAAGTTCTGCGCCATTTTCGGAGGAGCCTTCGTCCCCTATGGCGTCATCCTGCGCTACATGCTCCGTGGTGCTGGTAGATTCGTCTTCTTCTTCGAAACCCTTTTCCCAGTCATTATTGGCCGTGTCATCCGAAATCACGATGCCACGGTGGCGCTTGGCTGCGTCTGCTTCAGCTAATTTGCGTTGTGCTTCTATCTCGCGTAGACGCGCTTGGCGCGCCTCTTCCGCTTCCCTTTGACTTTTGCTTACCAGAGCATCACGCACCTTGATGGCGACGAGAAACTTCTCTCCCAATGGGTAGCAGAAAAAGCCGGCCATGATGGACAGAACTACGGCTACCAGCAATTTGCATAAGTTAGAGGTCATCGTCTGCGTACGCTATGTATTCTGCCGGTCATTGTACACTATCCCTGCTCGAGATGGCAAGTCATTTTCTATATAAGACAGGGCAATGTGGATTGCAAAATTAAATGCAACAGGTTCTTGGCACAAAAAAGGGTGCCAAGAAGTTCAAAGCATGCTAGAGTAATTTCATCCCAAAAATCAACATGTGAATTGCAAGGACAAATGCAACATACATCGAAAGGAGTTGAGATGTAACGCGCGGGGAAGGGCTAGCAAAATTACAGGTTAGGTTAGCAAATTAGCGGATGGGCAGGGGGGAAGATGAAGAAAATCAATGAAAGATCGTTCAATGACTAAGTTTATTAAACACCACCCAATACTATGAAACATCAAAATCCAAACAGAGAGGCGGAGAAAATGCTGAACGCCATGGGCGCGGCATGGTTCATTGCCTACATGTATTACAAGAGAAAGCTCAAGGAGCTCTCAAAATGGGAGAAGGCGAAGGTGGACGTCTTTAACAAGAGCAAGGCTTACCATAAGGAGTACATACGTGCGGTTGCCGAGATGCGGGAGAAGAAGCTGGAAAAAGAGGAACTTCCCTTGTCCGGGGCGGAGATTTTGCGGATGGCGGGGGAGTTGCAGAGGCAGAAGCGGGTGAGCAAGGCTCTGCGCGACAAGTTCCGGGA